>DRGP01000122.1 GCA_011050015.1 Leeuwenhoekiella sp.
GGCCTATAGTGTGCAAGACGGCCATCCCAATAAAAAAGACCCTTATTTTTTACCTTGTGCTAAAATAATGGGAGCTTATAATAAAAGACGCAGACCTTTTCGACCAGCTTCGATCATTAATGTATCTGCGATGAGTTTTGGCTCTTTATCAGCAAGAGCGTTAGAATCGCTTAATCTGGGGTGTAAAAAGGCGCATGCCTATCACAACACCGGTGAGGGCGGTCTTTCCCCTTATCACAAAAAAGGGGCAGATGTAATCTTTCAGATAGGAACCGGTTACTTTGGGGTGCGTGATGAGGATGGAAATTTTTCGCTTAAGATGCTTAAAACACTAGTTGAAGAAAATAAGCAGATACGAGCCATTGAAATTAAACTTTCCCAGGGTGCAAAACCAGGAAAAGGAGGAGTTTTACCCGCAGCAAAGATCACTCAGGAAATTTCACAAATACGCCATGTACCATTGGGTAAAGATGTGCTCTCCCCCCCTACCCATTCAGCTTTTAGCGGAGTTAAGGAATTACATCAATTTATTGAAGATATAGCTGAAGCTACCGGTCTCCCGGTGGGGATCAAGGCCGCGATAGGAAAACTGGATCAATGGAAGGATCTAGCCGATATCATGGTAAAAACAGGAACAGGCCCAGATTTTATGACTATAGATGGTGGTGAAGGTGGGACCGGTGCCGCCCCACCCAGCTTTGCAGACCATGTCGCCCTACCCTGGATATATGCCTTTACTGATATTTACAGGCTTTTTAAAGATCGCCATCTTACCGAACGTATTGTTTTTGTAGGAAGCAGTAAACTGGGGCTACCCGCACAAGCGGCTATGGCTTTTTCCTTAGGAGTTGATGTAATAAACGTGGCTCGTGAAGCTATGATGGCCGTGGGTTGCATACAAGCTAAAGTCTGCCATAACAATACGTGTCCCTCTGGCGTGGCTACGCAGAATAAATGGTTACAGGCTGGTATTAATATCGAAGATAAGTCGATCAGGACATATTTCTACTTTAAAAATTTCAGAAAAGAATTACTGGAAATCACACACGCCTGTGGTTATGAACATCCCTGCCAGATGACCATGGAAGATGTAGATTTTAGCCTGGGCGACAAAAATCTGACCCAAACCCTAGCCAGTTCTTTTGGCTACCATAAAGTAGATGTACCTTTTAAAAATATGCAAGCTCTTAAGGATTGCGATATGTTAGGTGGAAATTACAACATGAAAAAAGAGGAAAAAAAAGTAGATAAAGCCGAAGAAAAAGAAGAAGTACGCTATTAATTATTTTATAGCAAAAACACGTTTCAAAATATAAAGAATGACATGGAAGACCTCATAATACAATTGCTTATCGCCGTGGGGCCCGCACTTATTGTTGGGGTACTTGCCTATTATTTTTTTAATGGTTTTGTTAAAAATGAAGATGGCAGGCGCCGTTTTCTCCTGCAAAAAGACAATCGGGCCGATACGTTGCCAGTACGCTTACAGGCATATGAACGACTGACCCTTTTTTTGGAGCGTATGAAGCCCAGCCAACTATTAGTACGGGTGAAGCCCAATAGTGATGATAAATTTAATTACGAACAGCAGTTGCTACTCATCATCGAGCAGGAATTTGAACATAACCTATCCCAACAGATTTACATGAGCGATGAGCTATGGAACATTATTAAATCTGCTAAAAATGGCACTATACAGCTTATCAGGCAACAGGCTAATGATGACGCGATCACTTCTGCAGACGAATTGCGTGAGGCCATCCTGACAGATCTAATGGAAAAGACACCCCCCTCAGTAGTTGCACTGGAATATCTTAAAAAAGAAATTAAAGAAATTATTGGCTAGTTTTTAATCAACCGCTTCCTTATATACGCTAAGGGTTGTTTTTCCGTTATCTTTGCACAAATTTTACAATGCCTTTGATTTCTAAAGTACATATAGCACTCCTTTTTCTCATATTTCCGCTGTCACTGTTGGCTCAGGATGAACCGCAACAGGGAAAAGAGATCAGAATTGAGTCTGATATTGAAGAAATTAATGAGGTTAAATATCCTGGAGCGCTCATTATGCGCATGGTTGATAATCAGGTTTACATTCAGCATGAGGGTATAAAAATGTGGTGCGACCTCGCGTTTCATTATCAAGATCAAAATTTTGTTAAGGCATATGGTAATGTACGCATTAACCAGGGCGACACCATTATCATGACCAGCCGCTATGCAGAATATAACGGCAACACCCAGTTTGCTTATGCCTCTGGTCAAGTAGATATGAAAAGTCCTACTGCTACCCTCACGACAGACACCCTGTACATGGATCGTATAAAGCAAGAAGCATTCTACCGTAGCGGAGGAACCCTTAAAGATACAGCCAGCACCGTAGTGAGCAAGATAGGTCGTTATTTTATGGAGCAGGATAAATACTCATTTATTCAAGATGTGGTACTTACCAATCCGGAATATGTTATAGACAGCGAGCAGCTGGACTATTATTCCAATCTGGGCCACGCCTATCTTTACGGCCCTTCCACAATAACCAGCGATAGCAGTGTAGTGTACTGCGAGCGCGGTTTTTATGACACCCATGGCGATACAGGCTATTTCATTAAAAATTCGCGCATTGATTATGACAACCGTACGGTATATGGTGATAGTCTATATTTTGACAGGAACAATAATTTTGCTTCTGCAACCAATAATATCAGGGTGGTTGATACTGCAAACGGCAGCGTAATAAAAGGCCATTATGCTGAAGTTTATCGGGCGAAAGACTCTGTTTTTATAACCAAAAAAGCAGTTGCGATCACCAAACAGGAAAACGATAGTATTTACATACACGGCAACCGGCTTGTTGTAACGGGCAAGCCAGATGAACGCATTGTTCGGGCCTATCCCAATGTGCGCATCTTCAAAACGGATATGAGCGGAAAAAGTGATTCGCTGGTTAGCGATCAGAAAACAGGGCTTACCAAAATGTTGGGAAATCCCATTCTCTGGAATGGCCGCAACCAGATGACCGGTGATACCATTCATCTCAAAAGTAACCCGAAAACCGAAAAACTGGATTCACTCAAGGTTTTTGACAACGCCTTTATTGCTCAAAAAGATTCAATACCCCTATCACAAGACCCAGATGATTTTGGCTACAACCAAGTAAGCGGAAAAACACTTTATGGATATTTTAAAAAGAATGAGCTTTACCAGATAGATATTGTCACCAATGCACAAAGTATTATCTATCAACGGTCTGAAGACGGTGAACTACAGTCTATAGACAAGGGGAAAAGCGCTTCCATAAAAATAGATTTTGAAAATAAAGAAATCATGGAGGTCACTAAAATAAAAGACGTTGCAGGACAGGCATACCCGTTGTCTAAATTTCCACAAAAAGAACGCATCTATCCCGGCTTAAACTGGCGCGGAGACGAACAGATCCTGAACAAAGAAGATATTTTTAAAGGGGATCAGCCTTTTGAACTAGTTAAAATTGAAGGGATTCCGCCCCCACAGATCGAAGAGGATTTTTTCACAACAAATGATGAGGATGACCCTCTAGAGCTTCCGGAAGCCTCTGAGCTCAACTCTGAAAATATGCAAAACCGCGAAGAAGATGCCCCAAAAATAGGCATTCCGGTGAACGAAAAAGCAACCATACAACGCGATTCCATTTCGCCGCAGGCCTTACCAAAAACCCTTGAGCTGAAAAAGAAGCAAACTGTTAAAGATTCCATTCAAACGCCAAAAAAACAGTGAAAAAAGACTTTCTCACCTATCAGGCACAGACCACCCCGCACCCCTTGGCACTTGAAATCTCGCATGCTAAGGGATCATACATTTATGACACCTCTGGAAAAAAATACTTAGATTTTGTCGCTGGGGTTTCGGCCTGTACATTGGGGCATACGCACCCTGCAATCATAAATGCGATTAAAGAACAGAGCGAAAAGTATCTGCATGTGATGGTCTATGGCGAGTACGCCCAGCATCCTGCTGTAGAACTCACGCGATTACTGGCTCAGCAGTTACCGGCACCCCTTGAGCAAACCTACCTGGTTAACAGCGGTACCGAAGCCATAGACGGCGCCATAAAACTCGCGCGCAGAAGTACGGGGCGCACACAGATACTGGCAGCGAAAAGAGCTTATCACGGCAATACCTACGGTGCGTTAAGCCTAATGGATTTTAAGGAGCGCGTTGCCCCATTTGAACCCGTAATAGGCGATGTTGATTTTATCACCTATAATGACACTGCCGATCTAAAAAAAATCACAGAACGCACCGCTGCTGTTGTACTGGAAACCATTCAAGGTGGCGCTGGTTTTATTATGCCAGAAAATGACTATCTGCAGCGCGTAAAAAAACGCTGTGTAGAAGTGGGTGCGTTACTGGTTTTAGACGAAATTCAGCCAGGTTTTGGCCGCACCGGCAAACTTTTTGGATTCCAGCATTATGATATTGTTCCCGATATCCTGGTCATGGGCAAAGGCATGGGCGGTGGTATGCCCATAGGCGCTTTTACCGCGTCCAAAGCACGTATGCAACTACTGTCTGACAAACCAAAACTGGGGCACATCACCACCTTTGGCGGTCATCCTGTCATCGCCGCCGCTGCACTGGCCACTTTAAAGGAATTATTGAAAACCGACCTAATCGCGCAGACGCTGGAAAAGGAAAAACTGGTGCGCAGCCTATTAAAACAACCTTTAATTGAAGAAATTAGGGGAAAAGGACTTATGCTTACTGCCATCATGCCAGATGCGACCATAGCAGACCAAGTCATTTTGGCTGCCCAGGATGCAGGTCTTATCCTGTTTTGGTTGCTTTTTGAAGGACGTGCCATACGCATTACACCACCTCTTACCATAAGCAATGAAGAACTGGAGGAAGGGTGTAGAATTTTATTAAAGGTTCTTGATGGCATTAAGAAGTAAAAAAGGTCTGATTGTTGATTACTTTGTTAACAACAAAACGTATTTTTAAAACTTACGCAGGTCTGCCTTTATAACTTTATACAAGGCAGAAATTACAAATACCCCGTGTATGAAATTCAATCACGAAGAAGATTTCCCGCTTACCCGTTTTGAATCAATGTTAAAAACGAACCATGTAGTTTTCTTTGATTCCGAAGAATTTGAGGATATCGTAAATCACTATTTGGAAAACGGAAAAATGGCTCTTGCAAAAAAGGCTGTTAAACTGGGCTTGGATCAGCATCCATCTTCTTCTAACCTCAAACTTTTCAGGATAGAAATCCTGATTTTTGAAAATAAGCTTATTGAAGCAGACCGTTTGCTCAATGAATTATATCTCATAGAGCCCCATAATGAGGAGGTTTTTATTCAAAAAGCAAACATTTATTCTAAACAGGATGATCACCACAGAGCGGTAGAACTTTTGGAATCTGCCCTAGAACTCACCCATGATGATGCAGACATTTACTCGCTCATAGGTATGGAATACCTTTTTATGGAAGATTTTGAGAACGCAAAGTTCAATTTCATGAAATGCCTTGAGGTTGATGAAGACGATTACGCCGCCCTTTACAACATTATCTATTGCTTTGATTTTCTGGATCAGCACGAGGAAGCCATAGA
This sequence comes from Leeuwenhoekiella sp., assembly GCA_011050015.1. GTDB lineage: Bacteria > Bacteroidota > Bacteroidia > Flavobacteriales > Flavobacteriaceae > Leeuwenhoekiella. The sequence goes on from DRGP01000122.1 coordinate 5,595, forward strand.
TTACCTCAATATGTTTTTGAACAAAAATCCGTATTGTGAGGTGGCTTGGCATCAAGTGGGAAAACAGTACTTTGACCTGAAACAATATGACAAGGCACTTGCGGCTTACGATTTTGCCATTATTAGCGATGATACTTTTATAGGCGCTTATTTTGAAAAAGGAAAAGTGCTTGAAAAGCTAGGAAAATACAACGAGGCGATAGAAAATTACCAGATCACATTGGGTCTCGACGACCCTACCTCTTTTGCCTACCTACGCATAGGCAAATGTTACTTGAAATTGCATTGTGATGATCTGGCGCTTAATTACTTCAGTAAAACCGTACATGAAGACCCATTGCTCGATAAAGGATGGATCGCGATAACTGATTTCTACATCCGCAAGATGGATTATCAGAAAGCACTTTATTACATCAATAAAGCCATAAATATTGACGGTGAAAATGTATTGTACTGGAAACGCTACGCGAAAATAAACAACCGCCTTAAATTTTATGAGGAAGCTGAACGCGGTTACAGCAGAACATTAGAACTGGGCAATTATGAACTGAGCACCTGGATCTCACGCGCAGATATATTAATAAATCTAGGCGAACTCGAAGCGGGCATCCAGAATTTGTTTCAGGCGATTGAATTCTATCCGGAAAATCCGGAAATCGAGTTCCGCCTTGCCGGTCTATATTTTACACTTGGGGAGGATTTAAAAGGGCATTTTCACCTGAAAAACGGTCTAAACCTAGAGCCTGATTACGACATTATTCTAGAAGAACTCTTTCCTTACGCCTACGCAAAAAAATCTGTGCAGGAGAAAATCATGCGGGCTAGAAAGTCCTAATAGTTTTCTTATTTTTGGCGGCTATCCAACCCATATATTATGCCCGAAAAACGGAGTCCCTTTGATTTTTTTATAATTACTTTAAAAGGTTTGGCCATGGGCGCCGCAGACGTGGTTCCGGGTGTCTCTGGGGGTACAATTGCTTTCATTGCCGGTATCTATGAAGAACTGATCACCACCATAGACCAACTGGATATTGGTTTTTTTAAAACATGGAAAAAAAACGGTTTTAAAAATGCCTTCAAAGCGTATAATATCTCCTTTTTACTGGCACTTTTCGGCGGTATCGCCGTAAGCATTCTATCACTCGCAAAACTCATTACCTTTTTACTTGACGTTTATCCACTACTCTTGTGGGCATTTTTCTTTGGGTTGATTATCGCGAGCATTCTTTATATTGGCAAGCAGATAACCCGTTATAATGCAGGCGTGATCATCGCAGGTATTATGGGCATTGTTATCTCTTATTTTATTACCATCGCAGAACCGGTACAAACGCCCAGCAGCTATCTGTTTATTTTCCTGTCTGGTTTTATCGCGATCATTGCTATGATTCTGCCGGGAATTTCAGGTTCTTTTATTTTGTTGCTTCTGGGTTCATATGCGGTGATTTTAGGTACTGTACAACGTTTTGTAGATGGTCTGATGGCAACTGACTGGCCCGCAGTAAAAGACGCTTTTTTAAGACTTCTTACATTTATGTTGGGTTGCATCGTAGGGCTTAAAGTATTTTCTAAGGCACTTACCTACCTGTTTAAGAACTATCAGAATATTACCCTGTCGCTGCTCACCGGTTTTATGATAGGCGCGCTGAACAAGGTTTGGCCATGGAAAGAGATACTCTCTTACCGCGAGAACAGCCATGGGGAACAAGTGCCCTTGCTGGAAAAAAGTATCCTTCCGGTACATTATGACGGAGATCCTAAAATTATAGGGGTGCTTGTATTTGCCATCATAGGTTTTCTCACTATTTTCCTATTGGAACGATTTGCTAACGCCAAAGGAAAAAATGAATATTGAAACCCGCTCCTTTTCAGATAAAGTCTGGCTTGTGCTCAAAGGGCTGGCCATGGGCGCGGCCAATAAAGTACCGGGCGTCTCCGGTGGGGTCGTCGCTTACGTGGTGGGGTTTTATGAAGAGTTTATTTATTCGCTGCAAAAAGTAAATGGGAAGGCTTTTAAACTGCTTATTAATGGCAGGTTTAGGAGTTTTGGGCAGTATATAAATGGACGATTTCTGGGATTGCTCATGCTGGGCATGGTTATTAGTTATTTTAGTGTTTCAAAATTGCTTGATTTGGTCATAGAATCACACCCATTATACGTGTGGAGCGCATTTTTTGGGATGATTATAGGCAGTATTTACTATATCGCAAAAGATTTTGACGAATGGACGCGTAAAAACATCACCATCTTACTACTGGGCGTTATCGCTGGCGTGGGCATAAGTTTATTAGAACCGGCCACACAAAACGATAACCTTATTTTCGTATTTTTTTGTGGGATAGTGGGCGTTTCAGGAATGACACTGCCAGGGCTTTCGGGATCCTTCATTCTTATACTTATGGGTAATTATGTGCTTCTTCTGGTAGATTCAGTAAATGCACTATATGATACTATTTTCAGTATTGCGCAATGGGATTTTTCGTTTATGCAGAGCCCCACCCATATGCGCCTGCTCAAAGTACTCGTCTTTTTCACGTTGGGATCGCTAACAGGACTGGTCACCCTATCGAACTTTCTAGGTTATTTACTTAAAAATTTTAAAAACGAAACCAACGCCCTGATTATAGGATTTATAACGGGATCGCTGGGTGTGGTGTGGCCCTGGAAAGAATTTATTTATGAACGAAAAGCAGATGGGAGCATAAAACTAGATCGCGTGGGTGATCCCATACTTCAGAACTACGACCGCTTCTGGCCTGCCGAATTTTCGGTAGATAATATCGCTGCGCTGGGATTTATTATTCTTGGCGTCCTCATCGTCTTCGCGCTGGGTAAATATGGCGAAAAAAACAAACAACCAAAATGGACAAATACGGATTAATAGGAAAAAATATAGACTATTCTTTTTCCCGAACTTATTTTACTGAAAAATTCAAAGACGGGATGATAGATGCCAGTTATGTCAATTTTGACTGTAAAAACCCAGAGGAACTCAAAGAACTTTTAAGCACACATATAGATGTGAAGGGCTATAATGTGACCACACCTTACAAAGAGCAGATCATGCCCCTATTGCAAGATCTAAACAAACATGCCCAGTCCATAGGTGCTGTAAATACTGTAAAAAGACTAAGTGACGGGCGATTAAAAGGTTATAATACAGATTATGTAGGCTTTCAGAAAAGCATTGAACCACATCTCACCAAGAAACACGATAAAGCCTTGATTTTAGGAACCGGCGGCGCCTCCAAGGCCATCGCTTATGCCCTGGAACTTAAAGATATAGATTACACCTTTGTTTCCAGGACACCTACAAAAGAACAGCTGGAATACAACCAGCTTAACGGCGCGATCCTATCAAAACATCTGCTTATCATAAACTGCTCTCCACTGGGTACATATCCCGATATAGAAAAAGCCCCAGCCCTGCCCTACAGGTTGCTCAGCAAAGATCATTTACTGTTTGATCTTGTGTACAACCCAGAAGAAACCCGCTTTCTCAAAAAAGGAAAAGAACAGGGCGCCACTACCATTAATGGCCTTAGCATGCTAGAATTACAGGCTGAAGCGGCTTGGAAAATCTGGAACTAACACGCTTCCAGCCCCCTAACCCGTTGGCTATTTAAACAGTTAATAGTATCTTTAACGTCTTTAGCAATCTACACAAAAACGCATGACCATGGCCGAAGAGCAAAAAGGCAGCAATAAAGCACAGGAAAAAGAAAATCTGGCTGAAAAAGCGATACTGAAAGAAGCCAAGGAAAAGCAGGCTCCGAAAGCCGATCAACTTGACGAAAAAGAGGAATCTGCTTCCAGTAATCAAGAGAATGAATTGGTTACAGAATCTATAGATGTAATTCAGGCAGCTTCCACAGAAAATAAAAGTGACGAAGAAGAGGGAGAAAAAACACCCAAAACCTCCGAAAAACCTGCTTTAGACGAGCAAAAATCGACTGATAAAGAGGAAAAAACGGATCAGGACATAAAAAATTCTGAAAAAGAAAAGTCTTCCGAAGAAAAAAAATCAAATCCCGAAACGGAAAAGCAGGAATCTAAGTTGGAAAATACATCGGAAGAAAACCCCGCTGATCATAATTCAGATTCTAAACCTGAAGACCAAAAACCTTCAGCAGTTGCTCCCACAGGTGAAGATGATGAAGATTTTGTAGAGGATGATGAGGATGAGGATGAGGATGAAAAGACAAATGAGACGATAGACGATGCCCTCACCGAAGACAGCGAGGATGAAAGTGCTGTAGAACGTGATACCATACCTAAAAAAAATTACGATAAATTAGGTAAAGAAGCGCTCATCAAAGAATTCAGACACCTGCTTTCCAAGCATAAAGTACAGGCCATAAAAGAGCATGTAAATGAGATCAGATCTGCCTTTATCTCTCAGTTTGAGGAAGAGCAGGAAGAGGCCAAAGAAAAATTTCTGGAAGAAGGTGGCAATATTATTGACTTTCGGTATTACAGTCCACTTAAAAAAGAGTTCAACACTCTTTATTTTGAGTACAGAGACAAGCGCAACAACTACTATAAAAATTTAAAAAAAGACCTCAACGCCAATCTTGAAATGCGCAACGCGCTTATAGAAGAGCTCAAGGAACTTAAAAATGAAGTAGGCGGCGAAGATAGTATCAATACTACTTTTGACAAGTTTAAAGACATACAGGAGCGCTGGCGAAATGCCGGTAATATACCCCGAGATCGTTATAATCTGGTCTGGAACAACTACCACCACCATGTAGAAAATTTTTACGATTTCCTTCATTTAAACCGCGAGTTCAGAGATAAGGATTTTAAAGAAAACCTGGATAAAAAGCTCAAACTCGTAGAACAGGCCGAAGAGCTGGCCCAAGCTCAAGATGTAACACGTGCCTTCAAAGAGCTTCAAATGCTCCACAAGATGTGGAAAGAGGAAATAGGCCCTGTAGCTCAGGAATACCGCGAGGAGATTTGGGAAAAATTTAGCGCGGCAACTAAAAAAATACATGAATCACGTCAAGAGTATTTTAAGAATATCGATAAAATTCAGGAAGAAAACCTGACCAAGAAGCAAACCGTGATCGAAAGCATTGAAAAAATCGCCGTTGATCCTGTAAAATCACATAATGCGTGGCAAAACCAGATGAAAAAGGTAGAGGCGTTACGTGATGAATTCTTTAAAATAGGTAAAGTACCCCGCAAGAAAAATGATGCTACCTGGAAAGCCTTTAAAAAAGCCACACGCACCTTTAACCGCAATAAAAACGCGTTTTACAAAGACCAGAAAAAAGAGCAGTACGAGAATCTAGAAAAGAAAATGGAACTCGTGAAAATTGCTGAAGATAATAAAGATAGTGAGGATATGGATACCACCATAGAACTCATGAAAAAAATACAGGCCGACTGGAAAAAAATAGGCCATGTGCCCAGAAAGGACAGTGATAAGATCTGGAAACGCTTTAAGGCTGCCTGTAACCACGTTTTTGATAAATTGCATGCTGAGAAAAAAGAGGTGCTTGAGGAAGAAAAAGGGAATCTGGACGACAAAAAAGCCCTTCTCAAAAAAGTAAAGGAAATCAAGCTTTCAGGGGAGCAGGAAACCGATTTAAAGACCATAAAGGATATCATTAAGGAGTGGAAGGATACCGGAAGGGTTCCCTTTTCACAAAAGAGTATCGAGCGGGACTTCAACAAGGTGCTTGACACCCTTTTTAAAGATCTTGACATGGGCCGCAAGGAGATGGAAATGATTAAGTATGACAATCGTATTTCCGCTATGGCAGATCGAGACGACGAGCGCCAGATTGATAAAGAACGCTATTTTATTTCCAAGAAAATTGACGAGGTAAAAGCAGAGATCAATCAGTTAGAAAATAACTTGGGCTTTTTTCAGCACGTACCCGATGATAATCCGATGGTCAAAGAGGTGCATAACAATATTGCCAACCATAAAAAAGACCTTGAGATCTGGAAAGCCAAATTGACCAAGATCAAAACCTTGTATTAATCGGGGAAAAACCGGTAAAAAAGGTGTTTTTTTGACATAATTTGACATAAAAAGGTCATTCAGTATCTACTGAATGCCCTTTTTTATTTACTTTAAATAGCCGCTTCGCCAGCCTTAAAAACCTTGCGCGCCTCATTGAGGTCTGCTTCGGTATCAATGCCCAGTGCAGGACTATCACTGCGCACCATTTTTATGATCCTGCCATATTCCAGATAGCGAATACATTCTATTTTTTCGGATGCCTCCAGTGGACGCATGGGCAATTTGGCAAAATCAATTATCGCTTGTTTTCTAAAGGCATAAATACCCTTATGCTTGTAATAGGTCACCCCGGCATTTAATTCTCTTGGAAAAGGTATAGCTGCTCTTGAAAAATAAAGTGCAAAATCATGCTCATTTACAATGACCTTAACATTATTGGGATTATTGATCTCTTTTAATGACAACATAGGCGTCATTATGGAAGCTAGATCTATTTTATGGGAGTCAGCCTCTTTAAAAACCTGAAGTACGCGGACCATATCCTCCCCATTGGTAAAAGGCTCGTCACCCTGAACATTCACAACGATATCAATATCCATGGGTGCTACGGCCTCTGCAATGCGATCGCTACCACATTCATGTTCTTTTTGACTCCGTATGGCCTTACCGCCGTGCTCCTTTATGGTTTCTTCTATTATCTCGCTGTCTGTCACTACATAAACCGCGTCAAAGAGTCCAGTACCTACTGCGGCATCATAAGTACGTACAATCACAGGTTTACCACATAAATCCTGCATAAGCTTACCTGGAAAACGAGAAGCCTCGTACCTCGCGGGAATCATGGCAATGGTTTTAAGCATTAAAATTATCTTTTAGTTCGTTTATTGTTTTTTCCAGCCCTAACGCGTTTCCACATTTTAAGCACAAAATAAACCACAATTATACAAAGTATTATTGCGATAATAGGCGCAAAAATAGCCATTAAGGAAACTAAAGTGGAAATACCGGTTTCTACGGTAGAGACCACAGAATTTCCAAAACCTGCGGTGGTAGCTGTGGAAGCGGCACGTACGGTGGCCGTACTCCCCGCTACAAGTGCCGCCGTGCCACCACCGGCAATTATGGCCAGTGCCCATGAAATATAGGGATCTACATCTGCCAGGGTTGCCGCCAGCGCAAGGGTACCCGCAATACCGGCCAACGGGACAGCCAACGTGTCGAGCACATTATCAACCCACGGAACGTAGTAGCCAAAAATCTCAACCATACTCGCCGTAGCAAGCAAAATAAGAGCTGGCAAACTACCCACCCAATCCCAGGATTGCGCAATAGGAATAATATCAAAACGAGCCGCCAGGCTGAGAAAAAGCAAAGGCAAAAAAACCCGGAATCCTGTAGCAGTGGCCAGGCCTATGCCCAATGCGGCACTCAATAACCAGGAAGTTTCCATATTAGTTTTTTATAAACATCTCGTCTTTAAAACCTATAAGATATAGCTTTTTTCGGGCACGCGTTACTGCGGTATAGAGCCAGCGCAAGTAATCTTTATCCATCCCATTGGGCAGATAAGGCTGCTCTACAAAAATGGTTTCCCATTGCCCTCCCTGTGACTTATGACAGGTAATTGCGTAGGAGAATTTTACCTGAAGTGCATTAAAAAACGTATTGTTTTTAACCTTCAGGAATTTCTTGTATTTCGAGCGTTCTTCTGCATAGTCTTTCATCACTTCCTGATAGAGCTTATTGCTTTCTTCATAAGGCAGCGATGGCGTATTTGTGGTGAGCGTATCAAGAATGAGAACGGTTTCAAAGGGTTTCAGGTCAGGATAATCTGTCATTGCTACCTTTACTTGTGCAAAGCGGAACCCATACAACTCTTTGATACTGAAAATCTCAAGCACTTGAATAATGTCCCCATTTGCGATGAAGCTCGCATCACTTTTTGCATCGAGCCAGAAATAATTGTTTTTTACCACCATGAGATAATCCCCAGCGCTTATTTCTTCCTCTTTAAAAAGGATACGCTGTCTGATTTGCTGGTTGTATAAATTGGCTCGCTTGTTTGATCGTAAAATGATTGCGGTGCCCTCATTGCCATTCTGCCCATACGAATCACTAATGGCATTCATGATCTCATAACCATCAGTGAGGCGCTCTACGTCATTCTGATCTTCAAGGTCAAAGCGAAAATCCTGATATAACCCGTCATTTAAAAAATCACGGATACGGGTGGCATTTTTAAGTATTCCACTGCTTTCTGCCTGGCGCATCACCTCATCAAGCTCAACACCGGCCACCTCTTTATTAAATTGTAAGCTCAGCGTTCTGGCATCAAGGGCCGGGCTTAATTCTAATTTTACGGGCGGCAACTGGGCGTCGTCGCCTATAAGCATTAACTTGCAGTTATGACCGCTGTAAACATACTCCATGAGATCATCGAGCAGCGAACCGTTTTCAAAAAGTTTAGATTCTGATTTTGTATCTGGGATCATTGAGGCCTCATCTACTATAAATAAAGTGTTGCGGTGGCGGTTGCGCTGTAGGCTAAAGGAAACACCTCCTCCCCGCTCTTTTTTTGGAAAATAAATTTTTCGGTGAATGGTCTGTGCAGGCGTGTCGCTATAATTACTGATAACCTTAGCCGCACGACCAGTGGGAGCCATTTGTACCGATGCCATTTTTACATGCCACAGGTTTTTTACCAATGTCCCTATGATAGAGGTCTTACCCGTACCTGCATATCCTTTGAGCAAATAGATAGTATCATTGCTTTTTTTCAGCACAAACTCGCTCAATTGCTGTAGCACGATATCCTGCTTTTGGGTAGGGATATGGCCAAAGTCTTCCTTCAGTTTTTTATAAAATATATGTTGATCCAGAATTGTCTGTTTTTTGGGATTAGGTAAAGATAATAACGAATTTTTGGGATAACCTGTGAACGATTGAAAAAAATTTGTAGATTTGTCTATAACCTTAATTAACACTTAAAAACCAATTATCGAATGAGAATAGTTATTCAAATAGTACTTTGGATTGTAATAGGGGCTCTGGGCTACTTGCTCTTTAACTCGGTTTATGGGGAAGTCGAATTCAACAAAATTAAAGAAGTACGTTATCAAAAAGCAATTGATAAACTTATAGACATTCGCGATTCACAGCTAGCTTACAAACAAGTAACCGGTAATTTTGCAAAAAACTTCAATGATTTGGAGCGCTTTATTGATACTGCAGACTTTACCATTACGCAGCGCAGGGACTCCACCGTTCTTGATGAAGAGCGCACTAAAGCCTATGGCGTAGATATGATGAAAGAGATCATTCTTGTAGATACCTTGGGTACAAAACCTGTTAAAGATTCCCTTTTTGGTAATACAGACCGCTATAAAACTATGATGAACGTCCCTGGTACCGATGCTAAATTTGAAATGGAGGCTGGAAGTATCATGAGCAATGATATTAGAATCCCTGTTTTTCAAGCTCAAGTAGCCAAAGAGATATTGCTCGACGATCAACCAAAAGATTATATAAATAAAGAAAAGCAAGTGCTTTCCGTTGACGGTGTAAATGGAGCATACATAACTCTAGGTTCTATGACAGAGGTTAAAACTGTTGGGAACTGGCCTAAGAAGTATGGCGGTAGTGATGAAAATTAAGCTGGAAGAACACACTTATACAAATACATTATCCATCCAAGTTAGCTTGGATGGATTTTCGTTTTATGCTCAAAATGAACATTCTAATGATCAACATCTCCTGGCGCATTATGTTACAAATGAGCCTGGTGATCCCGATAATATTTTACTTGACATAGAACAGGTTTTTGAAGAAAATAAAGACCTTTCAAGCGTTTTTAACAACATAGAGGTCGTTTATCGCAACGAGCTTTTTACTATTGTGCCCATCGCTCTTTTTGACCCGGAGAGACTGACTGATTACCTTAAGTACAATACAAAGATCTTAAGCACTGATTTTATAGTCTATGATGAGCTTAAACCGTATGATCTTGTAGTTGTTTATATACCTTTTGCAAACATAAACAACTTTTTCTTTGACCGTTTTGGCAGTTTTAGTTACCATCATAACATGACACTATTCATTAAAGATGTGCTCGATAATGCTGTTGCAAATAAAAAACAAGCGGTTGTATCTCTAACTGACACAAGTTTTGACCTGATTGCCCATGAAGGAAAAAAAATGCTTCTAGCCAATTCTTTCAGTTATGAAAATCCAGAAGATTTTCTGTATCATATCCTCTTCTGCTATGAGCAGTTAAATTTTGACCCTGATGAGGACAAATTGATTATTAAGGGTGAAATAAGTAGCAGCGGTGAGCTTTATCAGTTGGCGCACACCTACATCAGACATATTTCACTAGCTGAAGAGACCTCTTCAGATTCAGATGCTCAAAAAATATCGCTTTCTTAAAAATTAATTCATTTAAATCATGAGAATAATAAGTGGTGTACATAGAGGCCGCAAGGTAATAGCACCTCAAAAACTGCCGGTGCGCCCTACTACAGACCGAGCCAAAGAATCCCTTTTTAATATTCTACGCAACCATTATACATTTAGCCAGATACACGTACTCGATCTTTTTGCCGGAACGGGAAATATAAGCTACGAGTTTGCGTCACGCGGTGCTCCCGTAATTACAGCGGTAGATGAGCACGGCGGGTGCATGCATTTTATTGCAGAAACTGCAGAAAAACTTGAGATGCCCATAGAAACTGTAAAATCTAATGTTTACGATTATCTTAAACATAACAGGCAAAAATTTGATGTCATTTTTGCAGATCCGCCTTACGACTTTGAGGAATCACGTTTTGAAGATATCGTAAATCTCGTTTTTGAAAACAATGGCTTAAATACAGATGGCATGCTTGTAATTGAACACAGTAAACATACGGATTTATCTGGTCATAAGTATTTTAGCGAAATGAGGAACTATGGGAGCAGTGCCTTTAGCTTTTTCAGATAAAATCAAAGTAACCGTGTCAATCTTCAGTTATTAATCTCACTTAAGGGACTGAAAATAGTTGATAAAAAAAGTCTAAAGTCTTGAAAATTAAGCGAATTTCGCGAAATAAAGCCATCGGTTTAGATAAATAACTTTTTTAAAGTACCCTTTAAGGCTCGCCACAAAAACACAATTTAATGACTGCAGTAAAAGTCATAGTACTTGATTTTGCAAAAATAGAATTTTTTGAAAACTACGTAGTTACCCATGTAAATGAGGACATTGTTCTGGATATGGGCCATTTTGAGGTTTATAAAGAACTTTTTACAACCTATTATGAAAATAGACCCTACGTTTACATTTCAAACCGCGCTAATTCTTATAATGTAAACCCGATGGCCTATATCCAGAACAATGTCCTCATTTA
>DRGP01000123.1 GCA_011050015.1 Leeuwenhoekiella sp.
CGCCGTATTGCCTGTTGGTCTCAAAAATATCGCGCCTGCCAGTAAGTATTTTATGGCCGTATGCTTGATGTCCTACATCCCAGATCAATTTATCATCCGGAGTATTGAAGACATAATGCAGGGCAATGGTAAGTTCTACTACACCTAGACTGGCTCCCAGATGCCCTTCTTTTACCGCGACAATGTTTATGATAAACCGGCGCAGTTCCTGTGCCAACGTAGCCAGTTCTTCCGGGTTAAGGTTTCTTAAATCGGCGGGGTCATCAATGCGGTAAAGTAAATCTTTGGGCATGGCGCAAAGGTAGCCGAAGTCATTTATATTTTTTAAAATGTGGCTTAAAATTGATTACTTGCATAGAATTAGAAATTTATCGCCCTAAAAATTCAATCTATGTCTATTTTACAACCCTTTGATGATTCTTACTTTATGAAGAGAGCGGTACAGGAAGCCGAAATTGCCTATGAACTCGGTGAAATTCCTGTGGGTGCGGTTATTACGGTAAACAACACGATCATTGCACGTGCGCACAACCTTACCGAACGTTTGAATGATGTTACCGCGCACGCCGAAATGCAGGCCATTACCGCGGCGGTGCATTACCTGGGCGGTAAATACCTAACCGATTGCACGCTTTACGTTACGCTAGAACCCTGCCAGATGTGTGCTGGGGCACTGTATTGGAGCCAGATCTCAAAAATAGTTTATGCTGCGCCAGACCCCGTGCGTGGCTATATTAAAATGGGAACACAGTTGCACCCAAAAACCAAGGTAAGCGGTGGAGTGCTGGAAAATGAAGCTTCCCAACTGCTCAAAAGTTTCTTTATTGAACGAAGGAATTTAAATTGAATTCCGAATAAAAAATTAGAGGTAGTGATTATTCTTCGGAATAAAATATGCAAAGGGTTCTTGATTTTTCCGCATCGATCAAAAAAAGGCGAAATTTGGATCAAAATCGGGTTAAAATTGATGATTTATGGAAAATACCATTGCAGAGCGTATTTATGATTTTCTAAAAGCTTTTCCTCCTTTCCATTTTATGGATGAAAAAAGTTTGCTGAATATTGCTGCTGAAGTAAAGGTCATTTATTTAGAAAAGGATAAACCTGTTTTTAAGGCCAACGAGGCTAACCACGGGATGTTTTATGTGGTCAAGGATGGGGCGGTACGTATTTACCGCATAGAAGATAAAGAACCGCAGATCGTAGATATTTGTGATGAGGGCGATTTGTTTGGCCTGCGGCCGCTCATCACTAAAGAAGATTATCAATTATCGGCTTCTGCAAATGAGGAGAGCATACTGTATGGCATTCCCATAGCTCTTTTTCTACCTATGGCGCTGGAAAATAAAAAGGTGAGCAATTTTCTGATCGCCAGTTTTGCCTCAAACGTAAGCGACCCGCGGGCTTTGGAAAAAAGTGGGAAGCTTTTTACCGAGTATTCAGTAGAGCGCACCAGTGAGATTCTCGATTTAAAAAAGGCTAAATATACTAAGAACACGGTCACCTGCGCGCCAGAACTATCAATCAAGGAAGCGGCTAATAAAATGGTAAAAAGGCACGTGGGAAGCATTGTAGTGCTCAAGGATAAAAAACCGCTGGGAATAATCACAAATCAGGATTTAAGGGATAAGATCGCTACCGGACTTCATACTATTGCCGAGCCGGTGACCACGATCATGAGCACACCGGTAAAATGTTTTCAAAAAGGGCCAACGGTGTCGCAGGCCCAGCTTATCATGCTTAAAAATGATATTAGCCATTTGTGCATTACCCAGGATGGTACCCCAGACACAGAATTATTGGGCCTTATTACCCAGCAGGATATTGTAGTTTCTTTTGCCAATAACCCCATCGTATTGCTCAAAGAGGTAAAACGTGCGGAAAAAGCCAGCGCGCTGCGCGAAATTAAAATCAAGACCGGCGAACTCCTAAAAAAATACCTCGATCAAAACCTGCCGCTTTCACAGATCTTGAATATTCTTAACGAGATCAATTATTCCATCACGGTGCAGGCGATTGAGATTTCGCTCAAAAAAATGAATACCGAACCACCCTGCAAGTTTGCATGGCTGGCGCTGGGCAGTCAAGGCAGAAAAGAGCAGTTGCTCACCACAGATCAGGACAATGCCATCGTTTTTGAGAACGTGCCAGAAGCGGCCTATGAAACCACACAGGACTATTTTTTAGAGCTGGCGCGACAAGTTACCCGTACGTTACATAAGATAGGCTACGCCTACTGCCCCGCAGATATGATGGCCAGCAACCCACGCTGGTGCCAGTCACTGAGCGAGTGGCAATCCCAATTTACACAGTGGATCACCAACCCGAGTCCCGAAAGTTTGCTGCTTTCGGCTATTTTTTTTGATTATAGTTATGTGTATGGGGATACCCCGCTGGTAACTACCCTTTCTGACCGTATTTTTGAAGTACTTGATAAGAATGTGTTCTTTTATAGGCATATGGCAAGAGATGCTACAAAAAGTCCGGCATTGTTGGGGTTTTTTCGGCAATTTCTGGTGGAAGAAAGCGGCGAGCACAAAGACTTTTTTGATATCAAGCAGCGCGCATTGATGCCCCTCATTGACGCCGGACGCGTACTTAGCCTGGATCATAAACTGCGCAATATCAATAATACCGCAGGAAGGTTTGAACGCCTGGCAGAACTGGAAGAAAACAACAGAGAGATTTATGAAAGCTGCAGCTATGCGTTTAAAGCTTTGTTGAAATTCCGTACGAAACAAGGTTTATTGCACGGTGATTCTGGTCGTTTTATAGAGCTCGCAAGTCTCAGTAAGGCCGAAAAACTAAAACTGAAACGCTGTTTTAAACCCATTCGGGATATTCAAGAGATATTGACCGTGCGGTATCAGTTGAAGTAAATTCTGGACACAGGAAAAGCCTTGCGATAGAAGGGTTTAAATGAAGATAAATTGTCATTTCCAGAAGGTTATTATCCTTGAAAAAATGGCTTGTAAATAGTGGAAAACAATGTTTAAAATACCATTTTTTGAGCTTTTTAACCGAAAACTGAAAAACGCACCCTCTTTTTATAAGGCGTACGCCGAAAGTTTTCAGTCCAAAAAAATCAAAAACATGCCGCTGGAAGCACTTCGATTTGTGGTTTTTGATACAGAAACCACAGGACTTGACGTGCGCAATGACCGTATGCTCAGCATAGGTGCGGTGGGCATAGCCGGCAATACCATTCATGTGAAAGATACCTACGAGTTTTTTATCCATCAGGATAAATTTAAAGCCGAAACCGTACCGGTGCATGGCATTTTAAAGAAAGGGAAATACAAACAAATAAGCGAAGAAGAGGCTGTAAAAGGATTTTTAAAATTTATAGGCAGTAGTGTGCTGGTAGGGCATCATGTAGGTTTTGATATTGCGATGATTAATTACGCACTCAAGCGCCTGGGGGCACCAAAACTGAAAAACAAGGCTTTAGATACGGGTGTTTTGTATAAAAAAACCATTCATCAAGTGAATATTTTGAACCGGGATAAACAATATAGCCTTGACGAACTTTGTGCAGATCTTAATATAGACCGGGCAGATCGACATAAAGCGGCAGGAGATGCCTTTATTACCGCGCTGGCATTCTTAAAAATACGGGGCAGACTGGATGTAAAAGGGCAGTTGACGTATAAACATTTGACGCGTTAAATTTCTCCAGATAACTCTTTATTGGAATTGGAAAATAAATTTCCGATTTATACTTTGTGCGCTTGCCCCGAGGTCTTCAATGAATATTTTCACGAAAGGAATATCAACTACGTAAAAGTAAAAACAACAGTTTTTTACCTGAAAACAGGTGTTTTTACATTAAAAATGGCTTTTATGTGCTAATTAATGGAATCTCGAGATGCAAAGGCTTGCAGTAATCGCTGCATGGCATCGTTGGCTTTTAAAAATGGTTGCTCCCGCTCGTTTCTAAGGCGTTCTATTTTTGAGGAAAAAGGAACGCGATCCTCCGTAATCAAACGATTGATTTGGTTGTCAAAACAGGTGTATAGCATCTGATTTAAAGGGGTTTTTATACCCAGATCATTAAACCGCGCGATAATCCTTTTGCAACACGATAAAAATAACTGAGGGTGACCAGATAGACTCTCTACTGCTTTATCAAAAAAGTCAAGCACAGCAGTACCGCTTCGTTCTTCATAGTTAAAAGAGCGCCCTTCCGCATCACCTTCAGATTGAAAAAGCCAGACATTTTTTGCGATAAAAGAGGTCTGGCTATGCTGTGATAAATAATAAATGTCGAGGCCCAGACGGGTGCTTATCAGGAATACATTTTCGCCAAGGGAGCGTATTAAAAAATTCAAAAACGCGTACTCTTGATCGGCGGGGAGTAGCTTTTTGCCCGTGTAGCCCTTATTTCTAAACCGTACGGAGTGGAGTTCTTTTATGGGCGCCTCATTCATCTTGTAGCATATTTATAATATCTTTAAGCCCCTGCATTTTTGCATGGTCAATGGCTTTCAGTCCGCGGGAATCCTTCAGTTCTGGGTCAGCTCCTTTTTTTAGTAGAAGTTCTATAATATCTTTTTGATTAAATGTGGCTGCGTAGATCAAAGCGGTCGCCCCATTAAAGTTTTGCACATTTACATCAGCCCCTTTTTTAATAAGCAATTTGGCGATTTCTGGATATCCTTTAAAGCAAACGCCCATAAGTGCCGTGTTTCCAGAAGCATCTTTAGCATTTATAGTTCCGTCCCATTGCAATAGGGTCTCGGCGATGTCTATAAAGCCATAGTAAGTAGCCAGTAACAACGGTGTAGAGCCCCTCGGGTCTTTTTCATGAATGAGTTCTGGATTTTCATTAAGGATTGCTTGAACCTGATCTGCCTCGCCAGAACGGATCGCGTTAAATAGTTGTTCTGTTTTCATTCTTCTAAAATAGTATAAATTATAATAAAGTAACGGGTATGTTATCAATTTAAGAATATTCATTCGCTTTCAATCCAACGAGATCGCGCTAAAGTGCTGGTGAAAGTATATTTGTGTCTCACCAGTTGGTTTTTATGATTCTCTTTGCCGAAATGAAAAATAATTTTCAGATCAAATTTTATGAACCACTTTCGAGGTTTTTAAAATATAGTTGTTTTGAGAAAGAATTTTTTTAGAAAATGGAACGTGTATAGTAAAAAACTCCATTATTAATACTAAATAGCTATTTTTAGGGGCTAAAAGCCAATTTATTTATGAAAATAACAACTACTTTAATCTTAGTTTTAAGTTTATCTATAGGCCTTTATGGTCAGAAAATGCATTTTCCGGAAGCAGGCTCCAATTGGGAAACCCGATCACCAGAAAAATCTGGTATAGATGCCGATAATCTTCAAAAAGCAGTAGATTTTGCCCAAGCTAATGAATATTCGGGTTCGCGCGATCTGCGCCAGGCGATCTTAAAAGGTTTTGAGCGGGAACCTTTTCACACTATACAAGGACCTACGAAAAAGCGTGGCGGGCCAGCGGGTATGATCCTAAAGAATGGATATTTGGTCACCTCCTGGGGCGATGTGCAGCGTGTGGATATGACCTTTAGCGTGACCAAAAGTTTTCTCTCTACTGTAGCGGGATTGGCCATTGGCGAAGGGCTCATCACTTCGGTAAATGATTCTGTTTCCCGTTATGTGTGGGACGGCACCTTTGAGGGGGCGCACAATGCAGGCATAAGCTGGAAAC
>DRGP01000124.1 GCA_011050015.1 Leeuwenhoekiella sp.
CCGTACGTATGGCAGACCGCATTCTGGTACTACAAGATGGCAAGGTCTTAGAGATAGGCACCCATCAACAATTAATGAAAAACCCCAATCTGTACGCCGAACTTTTTGAGTTACAGGCACAAGGATATAAATAAAATTTATTAGCGTTTTTAGGTCAAAAATGACCATTTTAATCGATATTTTACCTTGAAATGGCTGTTTTTAAGAGAATTATTTACCTAATTGAACAAGAAATTCGGTAGTTGTGAGCACTTTAATAACACTCTTTTTAAAGTCTTTTTTATTTTCGGGTAATGATATAATCTTCCTCAGCATGTCGTTCAGCCTGATATTGAACGGCGTCTTCAAAGTCGTTGAATTCTGAAATTAGGGCTTTATCAAAACTACTATCTGTAAGATCAACAATTTTAAATGCCTTTTAGTCATTGTAATAAGCAAACGACATTCATTTTCAGCGTACTTTTTCAATTGATAGTGGATATTGAGATAGGATAAGGCTGAAATAAAAATGCTGAAATTGTTATTTGTGCTAAAAGATAAAAGGTGGTCAGATTCATAACTGAATTCTCTATCCAATAAAACTTCTAAAATCACATTGATATCAATAAACAATTTTATCATCCTCCATACTTTTTATCCCTGTACGTATTATAATCTGCTTTTAATTCTTCATAAGAAGCAGTTACGGGAGGATATTTTCCCCTTATTACCCTGATTCCCTGTATCCAGGGCGCAATAGGTTCTTCGGTAAAGTTTTCCTTATAGGTGAGTTTTTTCGCATAGTCTTCAAGTAGCCTAGAAACACTTGTTCCCTGTGCTTTTGCGTATTGCTTTAGATCACTGATGACCTTTTTATCAAGTTTTAAAGTGAGTTTTGCATCAATGACTTCTAATTTCCAGTTAATAAAAATACGATTTTATACGTATAAATGGAACATTAATTAGATGTACGTATTACTTGCGAGAGGTCATGAATTACCAGAAAAAGAATTTTGCATATTGAAAAATAGTATACTGTACATTGCAATCAAAATAAAATTCTTGAATAAATAGAAATGTATTTTTAAAACTATTTGAGCTTTTCATTATACAACTTACAGTATACAAAATACAGGTATTTAAAGTCCATTAGCACTCAACCCGCCATCCACAATAATATTTTGACCCGTAACATACGATGCTTTATTCATCGCAAGAAATGCAATGGTGGCGGCCATTTCTTCAGGCTGGGCCACGCGTTGCATGGGCGTGCGTTCTTTGATTTTAGCAAAACGTTCTTCATTTTCAAAAACAGATTTGGTAAGAGGCGTTTCGGTGTACCACGGCGATACTGCGTTTACTCGAATGTGATCTAGCGCCCATTCTGAAGCAAGACTGCGGGTTTGTTGCAGTAAACCTGCTTTTGCCATTGCATAGGGACTGCCACTTTTTACATCTTGCGTGCCGGCTACGGAGGCTACATTGATCACTGATGCGGCTCCAGATTTTTTGAGTAGTGAATAGAACGACCGGCTCATATGAAAGGGCGCCATAAGGTTTATGACGATTATTTTATCAAATTCTGTAATGGAATAATCCATAGCAGCTTTGCGGATGTTTATACCCGCGTTATTGACAAGAATGTCCAACCTATCAAATTTTTTAGTGACAAATTCCTGTAGTTTTTTGAGATCGTCTTCTTTAGAAACATCAGCGGTGACACCGTAGGCTTTCTTACCATTTTTAGTGAATTGTGTCTCCAGTTCCTTCACTTCCCCTGCATTACGGGCGGTAAAAATTACCTGCGCTCCCAGGTCTAGGAATTCTTCTACGGTGGCTTTGCCTATACCTTTGGTTCCTCCGGTTACGAGTGCGATTTTGTTGTTAAGATTCCACATCATTAAATGTTTATAGGGTTTATAATAAAATAGGTCTACTGCTTCCGCTTTTGGCGTTGAGCAATAGACCTACTGTAATTTAACTGAATTTTATTTTCCGGTAATGCGCTTAAAAATCAAACGAGTTAGGATCTGGTCCTATACGTTCGTTTTTATTCAGTTTGTCAATGGTTTTCATATCTTCTTCAGCAAGCTCAAAATCAAAAATATCTATATTTGATTGAATATGCTTCTCATTAACCGATTTTGGTATGGTAATTACGCCATGTTGTAGATCCCAGCGCAGCACAATCTGAGCTGGTGATTTACCGTACTTTTCTGCAATATCGTTCACGATATCCTGGCTGAACAATTTACCTTGCATAAGGGGAGACCATGCTTCATATTGAATATCATTTTCTTTACAGAAATCATGTAGCTCCTGTTGCACAAGCCAAGGGTGAAATTCCAGCTGATCTACCATGGGTTTTACCTTGGCATCCTTCAACAGTTCTTCAAGATGTGGTTTTAAAAAGTTGCTTACACCAATTGCCTTGATACGGCCATCGCTATACAGCTTTTCCATCGCTTTCCAGGTGTCTTTAAATTTTCCCTCTACCGGCCAGTGAATAAGGTACAGGTCAAGAACATCCAGCTGTAGGCGCTCCATAGTTTTATCAAAAGCTTTTAGCGTTGCTTCATAACCTTGATCGTCATTCCATAGTTTACTGGTTATAAAAATTTCTTCACGGGGCACACCGCTTTCTTTGATCGCTTTTCCTACCCCTTCTTCATTTTTGTAGGCAGCGGCAGTATCTATATGGCGATAACCGGCTTTTAATGCCCATTTTACTGCATTTATAACTTCTTCACCATTGTCAGATTTCCATACGCCCAAACCCACATAAGGCATCTTTATTCCATTTGCGAGTTCCCAACTTCCATTAATATCTGTGATTTTTTTGTCCATCGTAATTTTTTGGTTTTTAATTAAAACATATCTATAAAATACAGATATGTATGTTATTAATTAACTACAAAATTCAGGGAGAAACCTTGATCTTTACTGTTAAAATGGGCTAAATTTTTATTAGCAAATACATAAAAAAAGACCCGCAGTTTTTTGCGGGTCTTTTTTACATAATTTTTTTAACGATCTAGTCTACAGCATCCTCTACAGCATCTCCTGCGTCATCTGCTGCATCCTCCATTTTATCTCCTGCAGTTTCCCTGCAACTTACAAAAGCGGTGCTTACTAGGCCCATCATAAATAAGGCTACAAATAATTTTCTCATAATGATTAAGTTAAATTAAAATTTAATTTTAGTGTCAATTTTTCAACAATTAACCCCATTGTTTATATCTGGTTTACTAAAGTATGAAAATATATAAAATCATACTTTATGAAAAATCATTTATTTTAATGCATGTTGAACTTCACGTTCTAATTTACATTTAAAAAGTATTTTCCGCTTAGAAAACAATAAAGGTTGATGCCAATAATCAATATTAAAGATAATAATAACACCTAGACCTTGATAGGGCTTAACAACGGTTTAACGTTAACGCTAATATTTTTCGGGGTGATTTATAATATCATTTGCCCGAATTTTAAGGGATTCAAGCTGTTTTTTATTTTTTTTGTCCAGCATACTCAGCATAAGGCCCATACGCTGATTATCTTTAAAATGCTCCCTTTTGTCATCTAGGAAATTCCAGTAGAGACTGTTGAACGGGCATGCTTGCTCGCCTTCCTTTTTGCTTACGCTATAAATACAACCTTCACAATAATTACTCATTTTATGAATATAACTTCCGCTGGAAATATAAGGTTTTGTGGCTACAAGACCACCGTCTGCATACTGACTCATCCCACGGGTATTGGTTAATTCTACCCATTCTATGGCATCTATATAAATGCCCAGGTACCAGGCATCTACTTC
>DRGP01000125.1 GCA_011050015.1 Leeuwenhoekiella sp.
CGATAAACCCAACAGAACCAAGCTGCACGACCGGGGCAAAAAGGCCGCTCCCCACATCGTTTCCGAACAGATTTGTCCAAAAGTTGGTATTTATCTCGGTATAAAGTGCATTGACGAATACATTGACCAGGAAAAACGCTGGAACAAGCATATAGACCGCAGCGTACATTTTGAAAAAATTATAGGCAAGTGAACGGAACTTTTCAAAGACCGCAAGACTAATGACCAAGGGAAAGAACGCTTGCATTATGCCCAGAAGAAAAAAGCGTTCCGCGAGAAACAACGGATAAATAAACAGGTCGAGAATCCATAAAATTACGCTTATAATAAAGGCGAAGATTTTGAAGCCAAACAAAGGGGTGACCAAGGCTTCATAAAGCAGAGTCATTGCATTCTTTGCCGCATCAAGTAGGTTCACATCCTCTTCAATCGGTATGTCCTGCATTTGTAAAGGCAGTAAGGCCGGAGCAGTGCCGCGATATTGTCCTTAGAATAAATCGGTTCATCGTCTTGGCCGTTGTCATCTGCTCGGTATTGTCCAGTTTCTTTGCCGTTTGGATGGTATTTAATATCAATAAAAAAGCCCTGAACAATGCCTTTGCCATCAACACCGATGGAAGTATTATTCCTTTGAAACTTGTTACCCAAAAGGAAAACTTTAAAGTGGAGGCCTTGGCTGATTTGGAGCTCTTTCACAATTACTTTTACAACATCGATGCAAGCAATTATGAAAAGAACTTAGAAAAGGCACTTTGGCTTGGTAACAGTTCTGTGGACAACCTCTATAGGCAAAAGAAGACAGATGGCGTTTACAACCGCCTCTTGCAGTATTCCCTTATACAAAAGGTACTAAGTATCGATTCACAAATCGAAGAAAAGAACGGGGTTTACACCTTCAGGACGGTTACCATTTTTGAGATCAACCGGGGATCAATAGTCGATACCTATGAACTGGTTTCCACCGGAAACCTAATTGCCGTTGATCGGAACTTTCCCAACAATCCGCACGGATTATTGATTACGAACTATTTCGAAAAATCCCTTAAAAAATTGAACGATGAAAATTGAAAGCCCATAACCTGCCCGACGGCAAGCGGGTGGATATTTAAAAACCAATGATTATGAAGATAGAAAAGAATAAAATAGTATTTGCTACGGTGTTAGCCATTATATTCATTTTCCTGATTTCCTATTCTATTATGGTAATGGGCGAGGATGAAAGTGAGAATAAAAACCTTAAGGAAACCTCGGTTCCTGCATTGGAAGAAGATCAAAAGGAATATGATTCCAAACTGGATGCCATTAATGACTTGAAGGAGGTGCGTGAAACCAACGCACCGAGCATCTACGATGAAAAGTTGATCGATTCCCTGGGCTTCTACGATCCAGATTTACCTGAACGGGAAAAGAAACGCATTGTGGACAGTATCTATTCCACAGGTAAAATCAGGTATTCCGAAAAAAGTTATCGGAATATTGGCTTTAAGAAAACTGTTACCAAGGTCTCAAAAGTAGTTGATTCAGCAGCAATAAAGGCCGAACAAAAAATTGATGCTAAGGAAATGGGGCTGGAACACCAGTTGTTCTTTGCCTCTGATCCGAAAGAAAATGCTATTTCCGTTTCCGGTACTACAGATGCAATGATTTATGCCGTAGTGGATGGCGACCAAGTGGTCAAGGCCAATTCGCGCTTGCGGATGCGCCTAACCAAGGCCGCCACCATCAACAGCAAACGAATTCCAAAAAACACGCCAATCTACGGTTTTATCAGTTTCCAGCCCAATCGTGTATTGATTGAAATTGAAAACATTCAACATCAT
Source organism: Leeuwenhoekiella sp. (assembly GCA_011050015.1). Lineage (GTDB taxonomy): Bacteria > Bacteroidota > Bacteroidia > Flavobacteriales > Flavobacteriaceae > Leeuwenhoekiella. The sequence continues at coordinate 1,821 of DRGP01000125.1, forward strand.
CCCACAAAACTGAAAGCATTCGATCTACAGGACGGTAGTAATGGCATCTATGTGGAAAACAACTTTCGTGCAGAGGTCACCAATGAGGTTGTCGGCGATATGGTGGACGACATTAATATTGCCGGTGTACCACAGGTAAGCGGTTTCAAAAAGATATTTCAACGCAACCACCGGAACGTAAAAGTTACCGTACTCAACAACTACAAACTAATCCTAAAACCTAAATTATGAAAGCTTATATCCTAATTCTTGCATTTATTTTGGCTATTACTAAGGCTTCCGCGCAACAATCCGTCACGCTTGATACGATTGATGCCAATGACCAAAAGAACGTAGCCTTGTTCTTCCCAGAGCCCATTCGTCAGGGAATTACAGGATCTGATAATTTTGTGTTTACCTACAATCGCAATAAAGAACAGTATTTTGGATTGCTCCAAGCAAAGCCGGGAATGGAAAGTAATCTGTTGGTGGTCAATAGAAATGGTTCAGTTTTTTCGTATATTGTAAGGTATAAGAAACAGCTTGATAGACTGAATTATTTTATACCGAAGTCTAAAAGCATCGGCAATGAAAAGCCTATTGTTGATGATTCGGCTAAAGTCAATGTTTCCAAGACAGCGTTAGGAAACGAGGTCTATTATCACCAAAAATTCTGTTCTTATCTACTTGATCGAAAGCAGCGGATTGGCCAGATAAAAAAACGGAACGAGGGCATCGTTTTAAGTGTTGTAAATATTGTTTTCGATAAAGAAGAATTGTATTTCGTGATCCAGATTGAAAATAAATCGACCTTGGATTACGATCTGAATTTCTTAAAACTCTCATTTGAGACGAGACAGAAGGGTAAAAAGAAATCTTTGCAACGCCTTTATCAAGAGCCGATTTTTAAATATAATCTACCTTCCAAAGTAGCCGAAAATAAAACCGTTAGATTGGTTTATGTGCTACCAAAGTTTTCGATTAGCAATGACCGAAGAGCGGTTTTAGAGCTCAACGAAAAGAACGGTGAAAGAAATTTAAAATTGAAAATATCACATAGATTTATCAATAACCCAAATTAACTTCGTTATGAAAAGAATAGCCGTTTTTTCATTAGTAATATTTTTTATGTCCTGCGCAGGAAAACAGGATCTATCCCCCTCAGAAACTGCCAAAGTCGTAGCCGAAAGTTTTTATCACGGTGATAAGACAACTTTAAAAGAATATACAACAGCGTCTGGATATGCAAATTTTTCCAGCATACAAGAAATGTTTACCGAGGATAAAGATTCTAAATCTAATTTTAAGGTAGTGGATATAAAAACCGAAGGCGTGGTAACCTGGGTAAAATATTCGACATCGTATGACCCAAAACCCGGGGTTTTTAAAATGGTCAAGGAAGATGGCCAATGGAAGGTTACGCATAATGGGCCGAGGGATAGTGGGCCTTTTTAAATGAATTTAATCTTTTTCAATACAAAAACTCTAGACTATAAATATCAAGGTCCTTATTAAGATTTTGGAATATACTTTTCTAAGGTCATTTTCATGACAATCTTTTTCAACTCCTTCCATCTTAATTTCATATTGGCTTTTTCAGAATAATAAGATTTTTCTGCCCAATACCTCTAAGGTAAATCCCTCCAGAGGGTCTCATTTCCCGACTTTTAATGTCGAAATTCAAAAATATTTCCGAATCATACCTCGTGGGCATGCCCCGAGGTAATTTATTTTGATCAATACCACTCTGGAAAATACATACAATATAATGTGATTTCACAATACCATAGTATTTAAAGTCAAATGGAATCGATTGATACTAAATTACTTTACTATTTGAAATTTCTCTTATTCTGTACCTATTCTGTACCCATTGTAATAAAAAAAGCCCTCACATTGCTGTGAGGGCTTGATTTTACCTGTAGCGAGAGGGGGGCACGATCCCCCGACCTCCGGGTTATGAATCCGACGCTCTAACCAGCTGAGCTACCTCGCCATTTTAAAATTCCCCAAAAGAAAAACCGTTTTTTCTTAGAGTCTGCAAATATAAAAACATTTATGCCGCCTGCAAGCGCTAATTATAAAATAAATGCTGTAGCTTCCTTTTTTAGTCTCGATATAAAGTTTATATTAACCCACCAACTAAGAAATGACTTATGGAAGATAAAATAAAATTTGAAATTGAATTTCCCATCCAGGCATCTCCTTCCCTGCTGTATCAGTACATGTCTAGTCCCTCTGGAATGTCTGAGTGGTTTGCAGACAATGTAAATTCACGTGGTGAATATTATACCTTTATATGGAACGGGAGTGAGGAAAGAGCCAAATTACTGGGTAAAAAAAGTGGAGAGCGCATTAAGTTCCGTTGGATGGAAGATGTAGAGAGTGAAGAGCTCTTCTATTTTGAACTGCGTATTGTGGTAGATGAGATTACAAAAGATGTTTCGTTGATCGTCACTGACTTTGCCGAAGAGGATGAGGTGGAAGAAGGTAAGATGTTTTGGGAAAATCAGATTTCAGAACTGAAACATGTGATAGGTTCTACCTAGAATCAAAAGCACGATTGTATATTTGTCCCTTTAAAAAAGGGACTTTTTTATGATCAATTTGAACGGAAAATTAACCGAAAACCCCGTTTTTTCACCATTTAACCGCGGTTTGCTCTATGGCGATGCCGTTTTTGAAACTATGCGCTGCATTAACGGGAAAATTATTTTCTGGGAAGAACATTATTTTCGGCTTATGGCCTCTATGCGTATTTTACGTATGGAAATCCCTATGGGATTTACCATGGAAAACCTCGAGGCTGAAATTAAAAGTACCTTAGAAGCCCAAGGCCTTGCCGATACACCAGCTAGTGTACGACTCACCGTTTTTAGAAATGAAGGAGGACGTTATTTGCCCGAAGATAATCGTGTTTCCTTTTACATTTTTGGTCAAAAGCTCAGCGATCCCTTTTATCTTTTAAATACTGATCCATACGAGGTAGAACTGTATAAGGATCACTACCTCAATCCAGACATGCTTTCCACTTTAAAAACGGCAAACAAACTCATTCATGTTACCGGAAGTATATTTGCAAAGGAAAACGGTTATGACAATTGCCTCTTGCTGAACACTAAAAAAAGTGTGGCAGAAGCACTACAGGGAAATATTTTTTGGGTAAAAGATAATTATATAAAAACGCCACCGCTAGAAGAAGGTTGCTTAAGGGGTATTATTAGAAAGCAGTTGATCAATATTATTAAAAAAGTAGACGGTATTGAAGTGGAAGAGGCGCCTATTTCTCCTTTTGAATTACAAAAAGCAGATGAGCTCTTTATAACAAATACGTTAATGGGGATACAGCCCATTACAAAGTACAGAAAAAAATCCTTTGATAATAAAATGGCAAAGAATCTATTGGGCAAATTAAATGCAAAAGCGCGATTAGGCTAATTATAGACCGGATTTTCTGGAGAATTGGACCATAGCAGATACTCCCCACCCAGTTCTATCATATTCTCGCGCCAGAAATCAGGTAAAGCTTTGGTAATGATGTCTTTTTTGTGAATATTATCGATAACGATCCAGGAATGAGAATCAAGCTCCTCATCCAGTTGTAAGTAATCCCAGCCCGAATAACCCAAAAAGAATCTGATTTCATCTTTAGATATAAGTTTGAAACGTAATAGTTCTATAACCGTATTAAAATCACCTCCCCAGTAAATTCCTGAAGATATTTCTACACTGTTGGGTATAAGGTCGGGCACTTTATGAATAAAGTATAAACAGTCTTTTTCTACAGGGCCTCCATTGTAAACAGTCATTTCTGAAGCCGCTTCAGGGATAAGTTCTTCAAGCGTGTAGTTTAGCGGCTTGTTCAGTATAAATCCTACTGAGCCTTCGTCGTTGTGGTTAGCCAGTAAAACTACAGATCTATTAAAAGAAACATCCCCTATAATAGAAGGTTCTGCTACAAGCAATTTTCCCTTTGTGGGCTTTTTTATTGTCATAAGGATGAAATGAGTACCCCTAAGCTAAGCCAATTTTTAATATTAACAAAATTAAGGTTCCATTTAAAAACAAAAAAGCCCTCACGAAGAGGGCTTTTAATACGTTTAATGGTACTGGTTAGTTTACAGCATCCGCAAGTTCAGATCCTGCTTTGAACTTTACTACGTTTTTTGCTTTGATCTGAATAGTTTTACCAGTCTGAGGATTTCTTCCTTCACGAGCGGCACGTTTTGATACAGACCAAGAACCAAATCCTACTAAAGAAACACGGTCTCCTTTTTTAAGGGATTTTTCAACATTGCCTAAGAAAGACTCAAGTCCTTTTTTAGCTGCCGCTTTAGTGATTCCAGCATCTTCTGCCATTGCATCGATTAAATCTGATTTGTTCATAATGTAAATTTAAAAATTAATTGTCGTTTAAACTTTTACTTCTGTTTAACAAATTTAGACGGATATTCCGGTCACGCAAGGAATAGCGTAGGAAATCCTGATTAATGTTGATAACTTTAACACTTTGTTAATAAAACCGGCAGATTATTGAAAATATTTGATCGTTCTAGCGCATACAGGGCTTTACAGCACTTTTGCATCTGTGTCAAAAGAATAACCGTTCAATAAATCTTTAGTCGCCATTTTCCGCTTTCCAGCAAGTTGTACCTCGGTAATCTCAAGAATACCGTCTGCACCCCCCACAAAAAGATGGCCGTTTACTACCATAAGCTGTCTTACATCTAGTTTTTCTAAAAGGTCCTCTGTTTTTGTCAGCCTAGCGGCATATATTTTCATTTGGTGTTCTTGCCCTTCATTTATAAATGAGGTCCATGCCACCGGATACGGACTCAAGCCTCTTATTCTATTATAAATCTGTAGCGTGGGCTTTTCCCAATCAATACGGGTATTGTGCCGGTCTAACTTATGGGCGCTGTGCAGGTTTTCTTTTTTGGCTTGGGGCTGCGTGCTTGCCTCGCCGTTTGCGATATAATCTATCGTATTGGCAACTAGCTGGCTTCCGGCTACCATTAGATTATCGTGAAGGGTGCCGGCATTATCATCTTTACCTATGGTCACCTCACGTTGTTTTATGATTTCACCGGTATCTATTTTTTCGTCAATAAAAAAAGTAGTAACCCCGGTAGTGGTTTCTCCATTTATGATCGCCCAGTTTATGGGTGCCGCGCCGCGATAATCGGGGAGGAGGGAGGCGTGCAGGTTAAAAGTTCCAAGAGCAGGCATTTGCCAGACTTCTTTGGGAAGCATTCTAAAGGCCACCACTACTTGAAGATTGGCTTTCAGTGCTTTTAATTCCGTTAGGAAATCGGTTGATTTTAAGTTGGTAGGCTGTAAAACAGGTAGGTTTTGTTCTTGGGCATACTGTTTTACTGCGCTTTGACTCACTTTCTGACCGCGGCCTGAAGGGCGGTCTGGAGCGGTGATAACACCCACGACTTTTGCGCCACTGTCAATTATTGCTTTGAGACTGGCCACGGCAAATGCTGGGGTGCCCATAAAAACGATGCGTAAATCTTTCATTTTTGGAGGATATAAGTATTATTTGGGGTCAGTTTCACCCGTTTTTGTTCAAGTAAAATTTTGAGCTGAACAATTATTTCAGCTTCGGTATAAGCCGGAAGTTTTTCACAGATAAGACGTGAATTTAGTGGTCTGTCTTGTAAAAGTACGGCTATTTTTTCCGCGATAGCGGAAGGATTTTTGGTCTTTTTGGGTGATTTTTTAAGGCAAATATCACATTTTCCACACGCAGCCGACTGTTTTTCTCCAAAATAAGCAAGGAGTTGCCGGCTGCGACAAACCGAATCATTTTCAATGTAGTGCAGCATGGCCTTTACCTGTTCGGTTTTTCTAGCATTTTGCGCTTTGACATCGCGCGAAATGGTATGGATGACATGATCATCTTCCCGAGGGACCAGAAAAGTGATCGCGGTATCAAAACTTTCGTGCGTGTAGGTCACCAGATCATCTTTTTCCAGCTGGAGCAGCGCCTCATGAACAGCCGCTACCGACGTATTTGCTTTTTTTGCGATGATCGCATGGTCAATATTCAGCTGTTGATCAAAAATTCCACCGTAGGTGCGCAACATCGTTTTTACCACGGCATCTATACCCGGGTTTTTGATCAGATTATACGTGAGGGAGACAGGGGAAACCTTGATCTGCAAACTGGCTTTTCTAGAAAATTCCTGCGCCAGGAGCAGTACGCTGTTGCGATCTAGCACCTGCAATACATTATAGGCGACTAGCGTATTAAAGGCGTAGGTTTTGCAAAAATGCATAAAATTGAACCGGAACGTATTTTGTGCCCCCTCACCATATGATATCTGAAAGTAGCTGTTGAGTTTTTTATATACTGAACGCACCATATCTATATGGGGCAAAACTTTGATAAACTGATTCTTTAAGCGCTGCGCATCACCGGGAGCATATAAAATGACACTTCCGGCAGGATTACCATTTCTGCCCGCCCGCCCGGCTTCCTGAAAATAACTTTCCAGGCTTTCTGGCAATTCCACATGTATCACCGTTTGCACATCTGCTTTGTCTATGCCCATCCCAAAGGCGCTTGTGGCAACCATGACCTGCACTTTGTTTTCCATCCAGTCCTGAAAGCGGTTGTTGCGCTCCTGGTTTCCCAGACCGCCATGATAAAAATGGGCTTTGATGTTTTGAGCACTGAGGTACTGCGCATACTTATGGGCTGTTTTTCTACTGCGCACATATACGATTGCAGCCCCTTTTTTTGTATTGAAAATCTGGCGTAGCCGGTACAGTTTATCTTCTTCCTGGAGCACGAGATAGGCCAGGTTCTTTCGCTGGAAGGACGTCTGAAAAATATGCGGATCCTCCAATTCCAGTTGTTGTAACATATCTTTTTTGACCTGCGGCGTTGCGGTTGCGGTAACGGCCAGGCAATTTACTTCTGGAATAATTTCTCGAAAAGCGGCAATGTTACGGTACGCCGGCCTAAAATCATGCCCCCACTGGCTGATGCAGTGTGCCTCGTCTATGGCCAATAGTGAAATATTCATTTGCTTGATACGCTCTATCACCAGTTCCTGTTGCAGGCGCTCTGGCGAAAGATAAAGCAGTTTATAGTTGCCGTAAATGCAATTGTCCAGAAGGGTATCCAGTTCCTGATAAGGCGTTCCGCCGGGAATGTACATGGCTTTAATGCCCTTGTTGGCAAGTTGCATGACCTGGTCGCGCATAAGCGAGAGCAGCGGCGATACCACGAGTACCAGACCTTCCTGAACAAGGGCGGGAATTTGATAGCAGAGCGACTTGCCACCACCGGTAGGAAGAAGCGCCACCGCATCTTTACCGGCCAGCACCGCATTGATGATCTCAAGCTGCTGCGGCCTAAAATGGTCATATCCCCAAAACCTGGCCAGAGCCTGTTGCGGGTCTAGCTTCATCGTTTCAATTGGTTTTCTATAAATTCAACACGTTCTTGTACGCTACAGTGGGGTACGGCAATGGGCGAGTAGCCGTAACGTTCATAGGTTTTTAGCAAGGTGTTGTGCAGCGCTCTGGCGGTAGCAAAATCTTCGTAACGTTCATTGTCCACTTGGTGGATATCCTCCCACGGCGGTAATACAAAAATACGGTCATAACGATAGTCTTTACAGGCTTCTACAAATATAGAAGGATAGTCCTGCCCAGCATAATCCATATAGGCGGGCACATCTGGAATACCGCGATCGTAGAGTACAAAATCATCTTTTATTTGGGTGGCATCTTTATAC
>DRGP01000126.1 GCA_011050015.1 Leeuwenhoekiella sp.
ATATTCATTGGATGGATTTGATGTCGTCCATCTGTTATTAAAATATTCTGTGCCTATATTAGAATACGCATTGTCGAGTCCATAACCTCCGGCAGTTTCAAGCTCTACCCGGGTGAAGTTTAATATGTCATTGCCCGCCTCTATAGCAGGCTCAAGGCTTTCCAAGGCAGTATTTGCCCTTCCTATACCTGCGTAATTCTGAGTCCATAGTGCATTAAAAGGAGCGAATACAGTGGGAATTTCAAAAGTTTGAAAAAATGTATCCGAACCAATATTGAGGTAATCCTGTGTCAAAAAGTTAGCCGGGTAGAAGATCGCCTTGGTAATATATTCCGCAGGGCTTCCCTGTAGCACATCATAAACACCAATGATAGCCGCAGACGCTGTTTCATCTGAAGCGAAAACAACATCGCTGCTTAAGCCATCCCGTTTTTCATCTTGTAAATATTCATCAGAACAACTGTAGAACAAAAGTAGACCCACCGTCAAACCCAAAATAATTTTCGTTTTCATTCTCTTTATATTTTTCATAATAGCTCTTTTTTAAAATTGTAGGTTAACCCCTAGTGTAAATATTTTGGTTATTGGGTAAGATCCAAAATCAATCCCCCGGGTCTGAACCCCTGAGTTCCCATCTATATCTGCCACTTCACCTATTTCTGGGTCCCAACCACTATAACTCGTCAAGGTGATTAAATTTTGCCCACTTATATAAAATTTTAGATTCGTCATACCCATTTTCTCAATGGCCTCAGCCGGTACGGTGTACCCAAATTTCAGGTTTCTTAAGCGCAGAAATGAACCATCTTCTACATAATGATCTGAAGCCCTGTTGTTTTTGTTGACGTCAGCTATTACAGCCCTAGAATATTCATTGGATGGATTTGATGTCGTCCATCTGTTATTAAAATATTCTGTGCCTATATTAGAATACGCATTGTCGAGTCCATAACCTCCGGCAGTTTCAAGCTCTACCCGGGTGAAGTTTAATATGTCATTGCCATAGGTGCCATAAATATCAATGCCCAAATCAAAATTCTTATAACTAGCGCTAAAATTAACCCCTCCATAAAAATCAGGAATAGGACTGCCTATAACTTCTCGATCATCTGGAGTGACCACACCATCGCCGTTAAGATCACGAAATCTACGATCACCCGGGGCGGTTCCCGCATATTGATAAACTCCATCTGGGGCTGCATTGTTCAATGCATCAATTTCGGCTTGGTTCTGGAAAATACCATCAGCTCTATAGCCATAGAATGTACCTACATTTTCTCCTATATAAGAACGTGTAACCCCTTGCCAGTTATCCACAAAACCGGGGGCAAATGTAGTTGGAAAAATCACATAGGGATTATCTCCTATAAGTTCCTTTATTTCGTTTTTAACCTTGGTGAAATTTGCAGAAAGATCCCATTGAAAATCCCCTGAATTTTTTCTGTAGCCCACAAGCAGTTCAAGACCTTCATTAACTATGTTTCCTCCATTTCTATTGAGCACGCTAAAGCCGGTCTGAGAAGGAATCGTCTGTTGGAACAAAAAGTCTGAAGATTCCTTTCTAAAATAATCTGCCGTAAAATAAAGCCGGTTATCTAATAGCTCCCCCTCTATACCTATATCAGTCTGTCTTTGGGTTTCCCATTTAAGATCGGGGTTTGCAAGGGAAACGGGTTGCAATCCAGAAACAATTTCTCCTCCCAACACATAATTAGCATCGTCAGTTGTTGTCCCACTATTATAAAAAGCCAAGAACTGAAATGGGGGAATACCAAAAAAGCTACCCGTCTCTCCCCAACTGGCACGAAGTTTAAGCGCATTAAACACGCTGTTTTCCATAAAGGATTCCTGATCAATATTCCAGCTAGCTGCCAAGGCTGGGAAGGTACCGTAGAGGTTATTTGCCCCAAAACGGTCACCGTTCCCGTCACGACGTATCGTTGCAGTAAGATAATATTTACTGTCATAACTATAGGTAAACCGAGCAAACTGGCTGGCCAATGTGCTGGTGCCAAAGGTACCGCTCCTATCTATGACCCGTTCAGCCTGTGTAAGGTCACGTATGTCATTGTTCAAAAAGCCCTCACTGTTCACAAAAATATTTTTGTATTTGGTTTTTTGGGAAGAAGCGGCGGCCAGTATTCCTATTTTATGCTTGCCTATCTCTTTGTTATATTCCAGAATGCTTTCCAACAGATATTCATTAGAAGTATTCTGGGTTATGCTGTATTGCGCATTGGGGAAGTTATCTTGACTGGTATAGAAATATCTCGGATTGAAATTCCATCCGGCAAAATTCTGGGAATTAAAACCAAAATTAATGGTGGCCTTAAAGCCGTCAAAAAAGCTATAATCTGCCCCAAAGTTCCCCAGCACCACGTTGCGTCCGTTGTCATTGTCAACGCGTTTTGCTCCGGCAAGCACATTTGAGCTAACCGATAGGAGTTCGGAATTAGGAAACGTTCCATAATTCCCATTGCCATCGTAGGGTACATTGGTTCCCGTTATATCAGAAAGGTAAGGTGCATTTGCAAATACTTTGAGCAAATTATAATATCCCTGACCTAGATTTTGATAGTTTTCGCTATACGCATACTTTAAATCTGCCCGCACACTAAAATCATCGGTCACATCAAAGTCCATGTTCATACCTACGTTGTACCGTTTATATGAAGACTCTATAACCGCCCCATCCTCTTCTATAAGTCCTGCGGTAAAGGCAGCTTTTAACTTTTCACCACCACCGCGTATGCTAAGGCTATGTCCCATTCTAAAACCGTTTCTAAACGCATAATC
>DRGP01000127.1 GCA_011050015.1 Leeuwenhoekiella sp.
GTTTTGTGGCGCTGATTCCTTCCATCTCACGGTCCAGCACAAAAATACTCATCCCTTTGTTACCGGCATCCAGATCTGTTTTTACGGCGACCACAAGATAATCTGCACAAACTCCGTTAGTGATGAAAGTTTTAGAGCCATTTATGACATAATGATCTCCCTCCAATGTTGCCGTGCTTCGCATTCCCGCGACATCTGAACCGCCAAAAGGTTCTGTTATGCACAGACAGCCTATTTTCTCACCGGCAATACTGGGCACCAGATAGTTTTCTTTAATACGTTCATCCCCCTCCGTATTGATGTGTGTCATCGCCAGATAGGAATGCGCCCACATCGCTGCTGCAAAACCACCAGAATTGATTTTTTGCAGCTCTTCCAGAAAAATAACAGTGTAAAAAATATCCAGATCAAGACCTCCATATTTTTCGGGATATTTAATACCGAAAAAACCCATATCTCCAAATTTCTTCCAGATACCGGGATCTATGTTTCCTGATTTTTCCCATCCATCAATATATGGCACTACTTCTTTTGCTAAAAAATCCCGTAGGCTCTGCCTAAAGAGCTCATGCTCTTCTGTAAAATATGCGTTCTTCATCTAAAATATTTTGTTTTTTAAAACTAACACTGTATCGGTAGGTTGGTTAGCCTTCAAAGGGATCGCGCAATAATCAGACCCTTATTTATGGTTGGCGGACAAATATAATTTAATTCGCTTTAATTTATACGCGTTTATACCGTCTATTTTGAGCAGGTCATCCAGATCTGTAATCCCCTCGTGCAGTTCCCGGTAATTGATAATCTCCCGGGCAATATCAAAGGTTATAAAAGAAATCGTGGAAAGATCTGAAGCATTGGCTTCATTCACATTAATCTGCGTTATTTCAGGTTTGGTTTTTACCGTAAAGTCATCTTTAATCTTAAAAACGACCGCACTGGGCAACCCATATACATCAAAGAGCTGGTTATCTTCCAGAAAACCACCTAAACGCTTTCTGTAATTTATAATGCGAATGGCGAGTCTTTCAGTAAGACCTTCTATTTCAAGTAAATCATCTACGGTAGCGGTATTGATATCAGATTTTTGAATAGTGGATTTCTTTTTCCGGGACGTATACGTTTTTTTAGGTTTGGGATGGGTCACCCATTCCGGAAATTTGAAATAGGGAGAAATTTCGGTCAGGAGCGCATCAGAAACCCCGGTCACTTTCTTAAAGTCTGCTGCAGAATTGATCCATTTATCGCTTTCGCGGAAGCGGTGCAATTTATCTATCTCTGAAATGGACATACCCAGTATATACCCTTTGTAATCTGATATAAAATTGGGATTAAACGGGTAGATTTTAGGTACTGTATCGGCAATTTTGAGCGCTTTAAGCGAATCTATGCGCGCCTGAATAACGGCCACTTTCGGGTCATTTTCAGGCATTTTGGTGCTAAAATCCCAAAAATAATTTAGGGCCAGCACGGCGCAGATCAATACCATTAAAACTAAAATCCCACTTCGTTGCTGCACATTGAGAACAAAGCGGGATTTAAAAGTCATGTCAAATAATGTTTATGACGCCTCCTTAGATTTTTTACTATCCTTATCAATAATAGCATCCATACGTCCTATTTTTATCGCACTGAGGTAGGCTTTGAGCTCCTTACGCACTTTTGGAGACAAGAGTATTAGCCCAATGATATTAGGGAACACCATAGCAAAAATCATTGCATCAGAAAAAGCAATCACCGCACCCAGGCTAGAAGCTGCACCTATAACAACAAATATTAAGAATAAGATTTTATAAGAAATATCCTGTGCCCTTCCCTTGCCAAAAAGATATTTCCAAGACTGTAACCCGTAATAAGACCAGGAAATTGCAGTAGATATCGCAAACAGCACTACCGCTATCGTAAGCACAATGGAAAAGTATGGAATGGCAGAGTCAAAAGCCACAGAGGTAAGATCAACCCCATTAATGGGTTGGTTTGTAGCATTTAACATCACGTTGCTCGCTGCATCCAAGTTCCCATAGGTAAAAAGATTGTGCTTTGCATTGGTGATTACAATGACGATCGCGGTCATGGTACAGATCACCACCGTATCTACAAAGGGACCGAGCGAAGCAGTCAGACCCTCACTGGCCGGGTAACGTGTCTTTACAGCAGAGTGTGCGATTGCCGCAGAACCCACACCAGCTTCATTAGAAAAAGCAGCTCTTTGAAATCCAACGATGAGTACACCTACTACACCACCAAAGGCGGCGTTTGGACTTATAGCCCCATCCCAGATCTGGGCAATGGCAAAGCCTATCATATCGTAGTTTATAGCGATGATGATGAATCCAGCCAATACATACACAATAGCCATAAAGGGCACTACCTTTTCGGTAAAGGATGCGATTCTTTTAATTCCACCTATAATCACAAGACCTATAACCAAGGCCATCATAATTCCCAGATAAAGACCTGCATTGGGATTTTCCCATCCGGTCATCTGTATCAATTGGGCAGAAGCCTGATTGGATTGAAACATATTCCCACCACCAAAAGAGGCTCCTATGCACATAATGGCAAAAAACACAGCAAGTACCTTGCCCAGGCCTTTCATGTTCTTTTCTTCCAGCCCCTTGGATAGGTAATACATGGGACCGCCATAGGTCTTTCCGTTTTCATCAACTTCACGGTACTTTACACCCAGTGTACATTCTACAAATTTGGAGGCCATACCCAGTAAACCTGCGATGATCATCCAGACCGTAGCACCCGGACCACCTATGGCGATTGCCACGGCTACACCGGCAATATTACCTAGCCCTACCGTAGCAGAAAGCGATGCGGTCAAAGCCTGAAAGTGTGTAACCTCCCCTTGTACTTCTCCGGTTAATTTTACAGTATCCTTGATCTTTCCATCTTCTACCACCATATCCTCACCGGCCGGTATGTAGTGGTCTAAATCATCATATTTCCCCCAGGCGGTTTTAATGCTGTCTTTAAAATAACGTAGATTGACGCCTTTAAAATAGATTGTAAAAAACATAGCTCCCAGCAACAGGATCATGATTACAATAGGCATTTCTTTGCCAGCAATCGCGACGGGGTACATTATGATATTTACTATGGGAGTGGTATATTCTTCAAAGGCTTGATTGATGCTTCCTCCTATACTTTGACTCTCTTGGGCAAAACCCAGTAAAGGAAGTAAAAAATAGCACATTGAAAAGACTAATTTCTTCATAAGAACTTCAGAGTTGGTTTTTGGTATTTTTAAGAAAGCATGCAATATGCTAAAAAAATCGACCTTTTCAAAAGTATGGCAGTTAAAATGCAAAGTTCTTGTTAATAAAAAGCCTTTTGTGACGGCGTTTTCCGCATCACTACCATAGCTGCCGTAAAACGGTATTCGGTTATTAATAAAGCACTAACCTTCTCTTATCCATTATAACAAGAGCTATTGAAATAAGCGTATAATTCTTCTGAAATTCGACCTGAAAGAACAATTTTTACTATGAAATTGCGTCTTTTTTAAGCTTTATTGCCGCCAGATACCGGTTCAATTGTTTTTTTACCACCGGAAAAAGGAAGAACAGACCTACCATGTTCGGGAAAATCATCGCAAAAATCATTGCGTCCGAAAAGTCCCAGATAGACCGCATATTTGCCGCAGCGCCTATTATTATAAAGGTGAGGAACAATAATTTATAGACAATATCGGCCACTTTACCCCGCCCGAAAAGGAATTTCCAGGATTGAATACCATAATACGACCAGGAGATCATGGTAGATACCGCAAAAAGAACCACCGCAATGGTCAAAAATACATTGGAAAAAGGAATGTACTGTGCAAATGCTTTTGAAGTGATCCCCGCGCCCTCATAAGACAGTCCGTCTATAATAACAGCACCAGAACCATCGCCCCCATACTGAAAAAATCCATCCATATTAAAGATAATAATGACCAGCGCAGTCATTGTACAGATCACCACGGTATCTATAAAAGGCTCTAAAAGCGCCACCAAACCCTCACTTGCCGAATATTTGGTACGTACCGCAGAGTGGGCAATAGACGCAGAACCGGCACCGGCCTCGTTAGAAAACGCCGCCCGTTTAAAACCTACCAGCAACACCCCTATAAGACTTCCCACCCCTATGGCGGTAGGGCTAAAAGCTTCTTCAATAATCAGTGCGATGGCATCATCAAGCAGGCTTATATTAGCCAAAATGATATATATACAGGCCGCGAGATAAAAAAGTGCCATAAACGGAACTACTTTTTCGGTCACCGCTGCGATGCGCTTTATACCCCCTATAATAATAATACCTACAAAAACCGCGATTACAATACCTATACCGAAACCGGCCCCGGCGCTCTCAAGATTCAACAATTCTTTAAGCACGATAGTAGCCTGGTTAGCCTGTGCCGCGTTGCCGCCGCCAAAAGAACCCCCTATACAGAATATGGCAAAAAGCACTGCGGTGATCTTTCCCAGAGTGGCAAAACCACGTTCCTTGAGCCCTTTGGTCAGGTAGTACATAGGGCCTCCGTAAACGGTTCCGTCAGCGCCTACGTCGCGATACTGCACGCCCAGGGTACATTCCACAAATTTGGTTGACATACCCAGCAGTCCACAAACAATCATCCAGAAGGTTGCGCCGGGTCCTCCCAGGGCAATGGCAAGCGCCACACCGGCAATATTCCCATTACCTACCGTTCCGGAGACGGCTGTGGCCAACGCCTGAAAATGGCTTACTTCACCCGCCGAACTTTCATCCCTTATGGTATCTGCGATATCTTTATCAATAGTTAGATTATCGTCAAGATCTTCTACATGCGCGTGAAAATCACCTACGGTGTTCATATCAACACCTTGGGCGATTCCGCCTTCGCCATATAGAATTTTTGCTCCGTGATTCTCAATATCTTCATATTTGCCACGCACCGTCTGTATTGCCCTCCAGAAGTACCTGAAATTAGGGAAGCCGAAATAAATCGTGAAAAACAAAGCGCTCAATACCAGCAAAATAAGTACAAAAGGCGTATCAAAAACTTGAAAAAAGACTACTTTGGAGAAAAAACTTGAAATAGGAGCAAAAGCCTGATCGATCTGATCATCTATACCTATGTTGTTTTGGTCTTGCGAAAAACTCAAAAAAGGCATTAAAAACGCCAAAAAAAGGATTGAAAATCGCTTCATGAAGTAAAGATCGGGTTGGTTAACGTCATTTTATATTGACTATACCGAAAATAGTCTTTTATAAAATACGTCCGACCTAGACCTTAAATTTATATCGCAAATTCTTTATGGAGGGTAGCAATTTGTTCAGGGCGCCCTATTACGATAAGCTTTGAGTGTTGCTCTACCAGTTGGTTTGCCTCAGGATTTATAACATAACCGCCATCGGGTGATTTATAACCTATAATACTACATCCGGTACGATTGCGCAGGTCAATCTCACGTATGGTTTTGTCCTTTGAATCTGGGCAAACAGCCTTATACGGTATTTCCTGTACGTTCACGCTTCCTTCAGTAGAAACCTGTAGGTTATCCAGAAATTCTACAAGGTCTGGCGTTACCACAAGTGAAGCCATATGATCCCCCCCTATTTTATCGGGCATGATCACATTATCGGCCCCGGCGAACTTTAATTTTTGGTAGGTGGTTTCTTCTGAAGCGCGGCTTATGATCTTCATGTGCTCATTGATCTGCCTTGCAGAAAGTACCACAAACAGGTTATCTGCATCTTCCGGCAGGGCAGAAATAAGGGTGCGGGCTCGTTCTACACCGGCTCGCAAGAGCGTTTCATCTTCATTGGCGTTCCCTGTAATAAAGGGCACCAGGTCACTGCCAAAGCGCTCTGCAATACCTTCATTTATCTCTATGACTACAAAATCCTGCTTATAGGTAATGAGTTTTTGCACTGCCTGCTTGCCATTGCGGCCATAGCCCACAACGATCACATGATTTTTTAACTTATCTACTTTTCGCTGCACTTTTCTATGTTTTAAAAGTTCATACCCACTACGGCTCACGATGTATTCCGTTATTACCGAAAGCGCAAAACCCAAAGCCACCACACTGGTTAAAATTAAGAAAACCGTAAAGATCTTCGCACTATCATTGAGAGGAACCACCTCACCAAAACCTACCGTGCTTATCGTGATGATCGTCATATACACGGCATCGATCCACGTGTAATCTGCAAAAATCCTAAAGCCCAGAACGCCCGTTGCCAGTATGGCGACAATGAGAAAAATAGCAATATATATTTTTGAACTAAAAAACCGCAGCATAACTAAAAGTCAAAAACTGATGAACGTTTGGTGTAAACTAAATCTTTAATACGCAGCCAGAATGCCATAAAGAGGTACAGGGCAAATCCCAGCCCCAACGTGAAAAAAGACAGATAAATAAAAGACAAACGTACGTTTTTAGTGCGTATGCCCATTCGGTCTGCCAGCCGGGAGCACACGTAAAAGCCATTGCGTTCAAAATAGTAGCGTATTGTATAGATTAGTTTCATCGCTGTGCAAATTACTAAAAATTTTCAGGCAACTTCATTACAATTATTAGTGTATGTCCGGATTTGAGATTAAAAAGTTCCCTATGCGGCATTTTAAGCAGGCATTGGGATCGCAATACTTATTTTTAAGCTGAAGCAGTGCCTGCGTGGTGAGCGCGTTTTTGGGCAGCGCTCTAAGTTTAAAAAAACGAGCTACAATCTGGTTTTTTTCTGGCGGAATAGCAGCAACAAGATCAAAGATTTCTTCTGAATTATCGGTAGTTTTTGACCGTGAATAGGCAAATTTTAGCGGGATTATGGTATTTATTAAAAGAAGGTTGATAAAGGTGCTGCTCAACTGTTTCGGCTTTGCTTTATGGGTTTTACCAAAGTTATACCGCGTGTCCCAGTACGCTGAGGCTTTTACCGAAAGCAGTTCATAAAACACCTCCGGTTCCCGCACCTGCATCAACTGGGAGAACAATTGACTTTTAGCGGTATACAAAGCCGCCAATTGGGATAGCCGCAACGTGGGAAAATTGGGCGGGCGAAGCCTGAAAAACTGTACGGGTGCGCCACGGTTTTCAGGTAGATCAAACTTTTTCTTTAGAAATTTACAGTCCTTTTTCCAGCGGTCCACGTGTGCATCAGTCGTTTCTTCCGGAAGCAGATGCGCATGGCCCAGCAGCAAAGCTTCCAGCCCCTCTTCCATTTGCGATGCTTTGCGCACCGTTTTAAAAGGGATCGTACGGGCAATATCGGCAAATGCAGCGCCATTTATTTTAGTGCCAAAATTCCGCGCCAGCATGTTAAAGAGTACAGTTTCCCAGTCATTGCGTGATTCCTGAAGCAGTTTTTCAATCTCCAGCACCTTGCGCTCCAGGCGTTCCAGATAAAGGCGCTCCAGCCAATCCTGTACAATTGCGGCAGGTGCCGACGCAAAATCCTGCTCACAGTTTATAAAAGCATTCCCCGCCTGGTAAAAAAGCTTTTGGTAACCGTTCAAAAGATCTGAAGACACATATCTTTTTAATTCCAACGTGGGCAAAGCCGCGTTGTTTGCGCCATAAACAGCAATATCTTCCTCCCAAACCACATGCAAAATCACATTATCATAAGCAGGATCTTGCTCATGCCCATGCGCGTACCACTGGGATGCGTTGACATGCAATTCTACATTACCCGCCCATAATTGCCCATTAATGCGCAACCGGGCATTAAAAAAATCGGGGCCAGCAAGTTGGTTGTGCATACCTGTACTCACCAGTGCTATGACTGCACCGGCAGTAGTTTTTAAATGACCGATATCAAATTTTTTGTGTTTCCAGAGGTAGTGTAAAAAATCTTCCTTCATAGGCAGTTTTAAGCAATTTTAAGGTGTTTTTTCCGCTGTAAAGCGAAATATTTATGTGCTCGTTCCTTTAAATGTAAACTAATTTTAGCACTTTGTTAATAGCCTATGCGTATGGACTATTATACTTTTAAAAAAAATAACTCCATGAGAAAATATACTATACAAACAACATTGATGCTACTGCTTATAATAGCAGCAACTTCATGCGTAGATCGCAAAACAAAAAACGAAGAAGGTACCGTACGTCTGGAAGCACCCGCAGATAATACGGCTGATGCAGATTCTACCGACACCGGCATGTCTAATGAGGATATGGTAGAGCTGGCCGATGCCAAAGGCATTATCAACGATTACTACAGTGCATTTACCCGTAAGGCGCCACGTGAGGCTTTTGACATGTGGGATCAAGCCAATACTGATATGCCTTTTGCAAAATTTTCTGAAGAGAACCCCAATTATGAAAAGATTACAGTGGCATTTGAGGAAGACACGCAGATGGAACAAGTAGATAGCGTCTATACCGCAACTATTCCTTTACGTGTAAGCGCTACCGATGCTGAAGGAAACATCACAAATGCTAAGGGCGTGGCCAAATTAAAGAAAGATGCCAAAGAGGACAACGCAAAATATAAAATCGAGTCTATGGACTTAAAAAAGGAAGACAGCTAGAAAATAAGCTGTTCTTGTCATCAAAAAAGCCGCTATTTAAGCGGCTATTTGCATGTTTTAGGTGATTCCCTATTGTAAGGAAATCAGTTAAAATTCAGGATAAACGGTCTTTTTACTCTATAAATCCCTTTTCCTTCATCCACTCCTCGTTGTACATCTTCCCCACATAGCGGCTACCGTGGTCATGAAAAAGGATGACTACCACATCGTCTTTTGTAAAATGTTCTTTCAATTGCAGTAAACCTTTCATGGCCGCGCCCGCAGAATTGCCCAAAAACATCCCCTCTTCCTTGGCCAAACGCTGTGTATAGATGGCCGCCTCTTTATCGGTCACTTTGGTAAACCCATCAATAAGGTCAAAATTCACATTGAGCGGAAGAATGTCTTCCCCAATCCCTTCGGTCACGTAGGGATAAATTTCGTTTTCGTCAAAAATACCGGTCTCATGGTACTTTTTAAATACCGAGCCATACGTATCAACACCCCAGATTTTAACGTCTGGATTTTTCATTTTCAAATAACTGGCCACGCCAGAAATCGTTCCACCAGTGCCTACTCCTACTACAAAATGGGTGATTTTCCCATCCGTTTGACGCCAGATCTCGGGACCGGTACTTTCAAAATGTGCCACGCAGTTGCCCGGGTTGTCGTATTGATTTACGTACCACGAGTTTGGCGTTTCTTCCGCTAGGCGTTTTGAAGTGGAGTAATAAGAACGTGGATCATCTGCAGCAACATCGGTAGGACAAACCACAACCTTACTGCCCACCGCTTTGAGTATATCCATCTTTTCTTTACTCTGCTTGTCAGACATGACGCAGATCATTTTATAACCGCGCACAATGGCGACAAGTGCGAGACCCATGCCCGTATTGCCCGAAGTTCCTTCTATAATCGTACCGCCCGGTTTAAGGATACCCGCGGCCTCGGCATCATTGACCATTTTAACGGCCATACGATCCTTTACCGAATTACCGGGGTTAAAGGTCTCGTATTTTGCCAGTACTAAACAGGGCAGATCTTTAGTGAGTGCATTTATTTTTACCAGTGGCGTATTGCCTATGGTTTCCAGTATATTTTCTTTGTAATCCATATCTTTTTTGTTGCTGCAAAGATACTTTTTGCCGAAGGTTTTGGCTAAGGCAGTCACTGATTATTTATTGCAGCTTCGCTTTTTTAGGACGTACAAATTTTCCATCGGTGACACGGCGTGTCCAGTAGATAATAGCCCCCGTGCCAATAAAAGAAGGCAGCATCCACGCTACAAGATTATCAAAGTGGAGCCCAGCTACCATAAACGCGGTGATCGAAGCGATGTAAGCGCCTACAATACGGCCCAGGTGGTTCACCAACCAGTCAGACCTATGCTTGTTTGGATTGTTATAAAACCGTAAATCCTTTATGGAAAAAACAAGGCCAAAAAGACCGAAAAACAAGAACAAAATGGCGTTTTGCGCCCCTTGAACAAGGCCTATAACGCCTATCCCAATCATAATTATGGAAAAAAAGAGCATTGTGCCAGAAATCAATTTATCAATCAAGGCCGGTGCGGTTTTCTTAAATACCGGCTTAAAAGTGAGTGCTCGGTTTCCGGCCAGCACGAGATAAATAGTAAAGAGGGCGATTAAAGATAGAAACATATTTTTATGCCCGGGCATCCAGGCCACGGGAATACTGATAAGCGAACTCATAATCATCCCCACACTGAACCATTTTCCGGCCAAAATATGCGTTTTTGAGCCTTTTTTGACCAAAAAACTCACCGTACCCGCGATTAGCCCAATTCCGCCAAAAAAAGCATGGACATAAATAGCAATTGTGATGATTTTTTCAACTTCCATATCCTTTTATTTACTTTAAATCTGAATTCGATGTGAAATTTTAGAGGTTTGAAAATGGTCATTTTGAGTGATTTTTGCAAAAAATCGTATCGAAAAAGGCCATTTTCAACCGAAAAATACTGATCTCGATACAAAATTCTTTCAGAATTTCACTCGATCTGA
>DRGP01000128.1 GCA_011050015.1 Leeuwenhoekiella sp.
GCCCTCAACAGGCTCTCCGCAAGCGGGTTTAAATTTTGGTTTTAATGAAAACTACTATGTGAAACTTGTGGTGCTCAATGGGAATACAATACAGCTGAAAAAGGAAATAGACAGCAAATCAATGAGCGGACTAAATAATGCAGATAATATTACGGTAGAAAATCTGGATCTCGACGGTAAAAATGTGAGCTTACGCATTACTTTTGACTTAACAAGTGCCACTATTTCTGGATCTTATGCCGTAAATGGAGGAGGATTTATGCCCTTGAGTTCAGCCGGAAAGAGTGCTCTAGAATTGCCAGAGACATTATTAGTTGGCCGAATAAATCCTAACGAGCTAGCGGGAGCAAGCCTCGCAGGTATTTTTGCATCCTACAATAATGCTTCTGCCACTTTTGATACAACTTTTGATTATTTTAACATCAATGAAGTTACCTTATTGAGTACGGCCACAGTAAAAGAGTCTTTAGCAAAAATCAAAATTTACCCTAATCCCGTACAAGAAAACTTGAATATTGTAATACCTGATCAGGAATCTGGAATAAAAACCATCTCCCTTTATGATCTTCAAGGTAGGCTCATACGCAATTATGCCCCGCAAAGAATCAAGACCAACATGGGCTATCGTCTGGCAACCGGAAATCTGTCTGTTGGCGTTTATGTAATTCAGCTAAAGAACAGTAACGGAAATACGGCACAGATAAAATTTATTAAATCGAAATAAAAAATTCTTAAGATCAGCCACCCCAGATGTTGAATTATTGAAGAATTATAAAGATTGAAAAATGGCCTTATTTGCCTAAAAACTGATGTTTTATGGTCATTTTTAAGCAAAAGAGCTGGATTTTTACTAAGAATCCAGCTCTTTTTTGGTAATACGATGTTCTTAATTAAGACTTCGAGGGATTAAAGCAAAAAATTGACAGCAGCCAAAACCATTATTTTTCATTCAATTTTACCTGAAGTATTGTTGGCTCTTCGCCATTTGCTTCATTAGAGATATAAAGTGTACCGTCAGGACTGAAGGTGATTCCTTCGGGCTGGGTGAATTTTCTTTTATCAAAGAGATGAATCTTCTTGAGTTGACCGCTAGAGTCAAAAATAAGTAGTTTAGGATGAACGCCCTCGAGAACGTAAAAATCTTTAGACTTCGGGTGTATAGCAATAGCTGAAGGGCGCAGCGTTTTATACTCTTTCTTTTGTTCAAAATCTTTAAAGGCTTTCAGGCCCATATCTATTTCGAGCATAGGCTCTTTTTTAGCTTTTTTTGTATCCAGTGAAAAAGTATAGATACCCTTATAATTATCATCATTGGGATCATGATCCTTTGGAACAATTAATAACCTGTTATGTGCAGGATCTACAGTCATAGCTTCTACGTTGCTTTTCTTTAAAAAAGAGAGTTCGTAGTCTTTAACTTCAGGTTTTTTACTTCTATAAGCGTTGATCTCGTAGAGTTTCCCGTCGCTGCGCATTACGTAGGCCACATTTCCGTTTATGGTCAAATCTTCATAATCGCCACCATCTGCAAAATCTATTTTATCAGTGATTTTATGTTCTTTGAGGTCATAGATAAAAATAGTCCCGGCTTCATCTTGAATCGTCGCCATCTTATCATCCCCTATCCAATAAATACCGGAGATCTCCTCAAGTTCATCAGGTAACTTCCATGTTTTTTCTATGGTATAGGTGATATTTTTTGGTGGTTCATAAGACGTAAAACGGTTACTGAAAGCCAGAATAAGCACCGTTGAGAGCACGAGCACTCCACCTATGATCCATATCTCTAATCGTTTCATCATTTCATTTTTCAATAGATTATCTCTAGTTAATTTACAACTCCTATTTCGCAGTCAACGCTTTAATCATCCAGATAAATAACCTCGTTTCTAAAAAAGGTCATTACTATTTATAAAGGATTAAAAACCAATCAAAAAAGCTAAAAAAAAACTGTCCAAAAAAAGGGATTTTAGGCTCTTTTTACCATTATTTCAAATACTTCTCCGGGTACAGCGGTAGATTTATTTAAACTTAAGGTAAAAAGGGCTTTCCTAGAATTTCTGGACAGCTTATTTTTTAGTCAAAAAAGCCGTTTTTAGGTTATTTTACTTCTTTTTCATTTTTAGTGAAAAAAGGTCTTTTCTGCGGTCATTTAGGTTATGTACGCTACCAAATTGGTTGAGTTCCTTTAAAAGGTCAACATCTACATCTGCCACCAGAATCATCTCGGCATTGGGCGTCGCTTCAGCTTTAACACCATTGGTAGGAAACTGAAAATCGCAGGGTGTGAGCACCATGCTCTGTGCAAACTGCACATCCATATTATGGACTTTTGGGATGTTTCCCACACTGCCTGCAATGGCCACATAACACTCATTCTCCACCGCCCTCGCCTGTGCACAAAGGCGCACGCGGCTATACGCATTTTGGGTGTCTGTAAGAAAGGGCACAAAGAGTATATCCATACCTTGATCTGCCAGTAAGCGGCTCAATTCAGGAAATTCTACATCATAGCAAATGAGTATGCCTATTTTCCCACAATCTGTATTAAAGGTTTTAAGCACATCCCCACCGTTCATGCCCCATACTTTTGCCTCATCTGGTGTTACATGCAGTTTATAAAACTTCTCTACTGTCCCGTCACGCTTGCACAAAAAGCCTACATTATAAAGACTCCCGTCTTCCAGATATGGCATACTGCCGGTGATAATATTGATATTATAGGAGATTGAAAGTTCTGAGAATTTATCCCTGATCTGCTCAGTGTATTTTGCAAGTTCACGTATGGCATCTGCCTCAGAAAGATGGTTGTAAGCAGCCATAAGCGGCGCGTTAAAAAACTCGGGGAAAAGGGCGAAATCTGAGCGATACCCAGAAATGGTATCTATAAAATATTCGGCTTGCTCTATGAGCTCATCCAGGTTTTTATAGGTACGCATCTGCCATTGTACCAGCCCCAGACGCACTACCGTTTTTGTAGCAATAGGTTTTTTCTGTGGTTTCTGATAATAGATATTGTCCCATTCCAGCAAAGCGGCATATTCTTTTGAAGCTTTATCGCCTTCCAGATAATTTGTGATCACACGTTTTACATGAAAATCATTATTCAGCTGAAAATCGAGCACAGGATCATTGATCTCCCGGGTACGCACGTTCTCAATATATTCCTTTGGAGACATCTTATCGGCATACTGATGGTAATTGGGCAATCTCCCGCCAAAAACGATACGCTCCAGGTTCATATTCTCGCAAAGTTCCTTACGGTAGTCATAAAGCCTACGCCCTATGCGCATACCGCGAAATTCATGTGCAATAAAAATATCTATCCCATAAAGCACATTTCCCTTTGGAGTATGGGTGCTGAAGGTTTCATCACCTGTAATTTCCAGATAGGTA
Source organism: Leeuwenhoekiella sp. (assembly GCA_011050015.1). Classification (GTDB taxonomy): domain Bacteria; phylum Bacteroidota; class Bacteroidia; order Flavobacteriales; family Flavobacteriaceae; genus Leeuwenhoekiella. Next base: position 3,397 of record DRGP01000128.1, read on the forward strand.
TGCTTGTCTGAAAATTTGTCATAATCTACAATTATTGACAGGGCACAACCGGCAATCTCACCGTTTACCTTTACCACTACTTGACCTTCTGGAAATATGCGCACCAGTTTTTGCAGCTCGTTTTTCTTCCAATAAGGATCGGGAATAGATGGGTATACAGCGATCATTATTTTTTTAAGCGCCTCAAAATCTTTGACTTTAAGGTATTCTATCTCTATCTTATCTATTTTCTCCGCTTTATCTTTATCTACTGTTTCTTCTATCATGTGTTCTATTAAATTATCTAAAAATTGAATCCGAAACCGAGCGAAACGCGCAACCCTTCATCCGCATGAAAAAAGTTTACCGTACCACTCAGAGCTTCTGCACTGTTTACCCAAAAACCCAGTCCATAAGAGTCGTGCCACTGGTCTGAATCATCGCCGGGAATCCATACACGGCCCAGATCATAACCACCAAAAACACCGATCTGTAAAGGAATTAACCCCGTGCGAAAAGAATTAAAGGCATAGCGCAAATCTGCTGAACCGGCCAGAGCTTTTTTGCCACTAAAACGGTTAAAACGATACCCTCTCAAACCTGAACGCTGCCCCAATTGTGCCGACTGGTAAAATTCATAATCATCACCAAATCGAAATTGCGATCTAAAAACCGATTTTAATACCAGTTTTCGATCTCTGGTCAACGAATTATAAAAGCCAATACTGGGATCTAAAAACACAAACCGCTTTCCTGTATGTACTAAATTATTGGTAAGCCCAGTATGTATTTCAAAATCCATGCCCCTTGTGGGAACAAGCTCATTATCTGCACTGTGATACTCATAATTAGCCTCCAGACTGGCAAATGACTTAAACTCGCCTTGATCTATGATATTAATATCTTCAATAAACCGGTCATTGTTATCATCTACATTAACACCCTGAAAACGTAAGGTCCCCATAAAAGTGCTACCATAGTCAGAATTTTTAAGCAAACTTACCGATGCTTCAACCCTGCTCATTCGGGTACGGTTATAATTCATACCTAAATCTTCATCATTGTTAGATGTCTCGTTACCAAAACCAAAGAAATTTTGAGTAAAATTAGGAGTTGTATAGCGTGCAGTGGCCAGTAAGTTCCAGGTTTTGTATACGCTTGCAAATTCACCTTCATAATTGAGGTCTAAGCCTCCCGTAGCAAAGAAAAAACCGACTTTAAAACGGTGTTGCTGGCTAAAAGGGTTTCTCTGAAAGCCATTAATGGTGTACACATCGCTAATCCCAAGGCTTATACCATCATCAGGATTATAGGCAAAAGCAGGTGTTAAAGAGTTAACTTGTAAAATCTGTTTTTTGTAATCATAGGTATTATACTCATACAAGTCTAAAAATCTAAAATTGCCCCCTCCTTTTTCCACTACGGTATTGGGTAAGCTCTTATGGTCATAAACCTTTATTTTATCACCATTTTTAATATCATAAGTATCGTTTTCCTGTCCCCCGATGATCCTTGTGAAAATAGGATTTTCACCTTCTCCCTTTACTTCAAAAAAGTCGGTATCATCAAGACCATAAATCCATAATTCTTTGGTTTCTTTAGATTTAAAAGTCCTATCTATCATTAAATCGGCTTTTTTATCGTCTTTAATGCGCCATACTTTTACCTGCGTGGTGTTGTCACCTCGTGTTATTTCAAAATAATCATCCTTATCGGTACCGGTAATGGTCTGAAGGTTGGATAAATAATCATAAAACTCATTGGCTATATCCACAAGATTTTCTCTTCTTCCTCTTAATTTTTCCTTTATTTCATCTATGGAAGTTCCTGTACGTACTTCTTCCGGCAGCTCATTAAAGGCCTCATCAATAGTGGCATCAGAGAGGTGATCTTGTATATACTGTGCCTGCTGCACCCAGTCTTCGCGATTGGCATCTTGTATAAGTGCTCGATCTAGTTTTATTCCCGCATTATTGAACCATTTAATATCGCTGAGTTTTTCGTCATATACCTGAAATTGTTTGGCTGTGCCAAAAAGTGTACGCACAATATCAAGCAGGGTACCGTCAAAATTTGTAAAAACTTGATCCCTATCTCTGGGAATGGGTTCATAAATATGCTTCCCATCCTCATTTTTATATTCAGCCCATCTCCACTGGTCATTATCCCGATCCCAATCGCCTATGAGCATGTCAAACATACGGGCACGTATGTATGCCTGTTCATCAACCACATTCTCCTCATCGTCCCTCAGCTTCTCCAGAAGGTCATCTGTACTTGCTATATCATCGGGATAATTAAATAGTGCTCCGTCAAATTCTTTGGCCGGGCGCTCTACGATCATATAAAGTTGATCGCCATATTTGTCATTATATTCTTTTAAAGCGGGCTGTTTTGGTACATAATATAGCTTTGGCTTGGTATGCAGCACATTTACTGCTTCGCTCATCTTGGGTATGGCAAAAGCTGCATAGGGATGTGATGAGGTATAAAAATCTTCTATGAGTTCTTCGGGCAGGTTTCCGTTCAATTCTTTCTCTACATTATCCTTATTTTTTAAGGCAGCGGTTTGTAAAAACTGTACTGCTTTTTTACGCAAGGCACGCATATTATAATCTTTACCGTCTTTATCTTTTAACCGCAATGAAACGGTCTGATGCCCACCACCGGGCCTCACGACTTCCAGACCACCATAAAGCGTATCCAAAAGTGCTACCGGCGCGCTTACCTTTTTACCATAAATATCGCGGTAATGCTTCCCCCATACCGATTCGAACAAAGGGGTGCGTTCAGTTTCTTCTACCGTATAGACTGACGCTTCTACCGTTTTGGAAAATTGCGTGCTCATCGTTGAAGTATCCTGATACTCCCGGGCACCGTAAATTTCTTTTTCAAATAATAAAACGGGTTCATCTGCACCTTGCGAACCATAATAGCGCACATAGGATGAACCGTCCTCAAAAATATCAAGCACCGCAAAGCCCTGCCCTCCATAGCTAAACAGACCATCATAACCTAACGAAGCATAGCTCTCTTTAGAACCTGCCCCAGATACAATCTGATGTATGGATTCATGCTCTATATATTGCAGTGTATGCTCATGCCCAGAGGCAAAAATGATGCGGTTCTCTGCCGCAATCACCTTAAGGCGCCTCATGAGCTCGTTGTATTTTTCGTTAAAACGATCCTGTTTAGAAACCCCTCCCTGGGTGCGTACTTCAGTAACCAATGAAGCCAGACCCGGCAATGGGATACGGCTATGAGAAGGATAAAGATGCTTGTTAAAGGCAAATTTACCTCCGTGTACCCCATTGGTATACATGGGGTGGTGCATGGCAAAAACAATGGTTTTTTGCTGATTTTTCTTTATTTCATCCTCAAGTTCAATAAAAAAATGTTCCCTATCCTTGATATTGCATTTATCATTCATAGTAGGATTCTGGTTCCAGTCTTCAAGATACCATTGAGTATCAATGATAATTAAATGTACATTGTCATCAACGTCATAGCTTACTAAAGGGCAACCATTACGTGGCTGAAAAACTTCATCATCATCAAACTTTGAATTCAGATAATCCTGCTGGCGTATTAAACCCAATAAACCTTTGTTATACCAATCGTGGTTACCGGGAATTATAAAGGTTTCCCCTTCAAAACCTTCTGTAGATTCATACTGTACGTCAAGACGATGTTCTGAAATTTTGCGGTATTGTTCTCCTTTTTCGGGCATGCCTTCAGGATATATGTTGTCACCCAGAAAAATGGTATAATCCCCCTTTTCTCCGTTATCTTTAAGATAATTACTGAAGGTACGTAAGGCAATCGTACTCTCACCGGCGTTGGAAAGACCGGCGTCACCAATAAGATAAAAGGTCTTATCTATTTTTTTTGAGGAAGGAAAGGGTTCTTGAACTATTCCATCTCTATATTGAGCGTCAAACGTTGCACAGGAGGATAGCAACAGCAGTGCAAATACTGTTAGAAGTATGTTATTTTTTAGCATCTAAAATCGATTGGGGATTTTTTTTGTACTTTTCATTTGTTAATCATACATGTCATGGCAGAAGTTGTAGAGAAGAAACCTGAAGAGAAGCAAGAGGATCAATCTTTTTATTCAGATTTAGAACGCGATACACAAAAATTTGTTTTACGGTTATTTAAAGAAAAATTACCGAACACATACTTATACCACAACTTTAACCATACTGTAAGAGTGGTTAAAAGTACTAAAGAAATTGCTGAGAGCTCTCAAATAATTGTTAAACAGAAAGAAGCACTCTTAATTGCCGCCTGGCTACATGACACGGGGTATACGCAGCAGCGTGAAGGTCACGAACAAATAAGTGTGCAAATAGCAAGGGAGTATCTTCAGGAAAAAGACATCCCAAAAGAGACCATTGATCTTATTGAAGATTTAATTCTCGCCACAAAAATGGATCAGAAGCCAGAAACTGATTTACAGCGAATCATCAAAGACGCAGATTCTTCACACTTTGCCAAGGATTATTTTAGTGAAACCAGTGAATTTTTAAGACAGGAACTTAAATTAACAGATGTAGCCGATTATAGTCCCTCTGAATGGAGGGATAAAAATGTGGAAATGTTTACCAAAAAACATCATTTTTATACCGACTATGCTGCTGAACACTGGAAATTACAAAAGGATAACAACCTCATTGATATCCTAAAAAAGAAAAAAAAGAAAAAAAGAAAATACGAGAAAGAAGAGGTCAAGGCAAAACTGAAGGTCAAATATAAAGATCAGAGTCCAGACCGTGGGGTTCAAACCTTATATAGAACAACCCTGCGTAACCACATTAAACTGAGTGATATTGCAGATACAAAAGCAAACATTCTTCTTTCGGTAAACGCGATTATCATATCACTGGCGCTCTCTAATGTCATACCAAAACTGGATGCACCTACTAATAGGCACTTAATGATACCTACGCTTATACTGGTGCTTTTCAGCGTAGCGTCCATAATACTTTCCATACTTTCTACACGACCCAACGTAACCAGTGGTGAATTTACCAGAGAACAGGTCAAGAAAAAACAGGTGAATATTCTGTTTTTTGGCAATTTTCACAAAATGCCTTACGATCAATATCAATGGGCGATCAATGAGATTATTTATGATAAGGACTACATTTATGAAGCCCTTACTAAAGATTTATGGCTCTTAGGTGTAGTGCTCAATAAAAAGTATATGCTGCTCAGAAAAACATACACCGTATTTATGGCGGGAATTATCATTTCTGTAATTGCATTTATTATAGCTTTTTGGCTAATCTAGAACTTCCATAAGGTCTGCGTAGGTGATAGAATTTGTTTCATTTTTTCTTGGCAGGGATTCAGAATACAATACATTAACGAGTATGGCCTTAAGTCCTACGACACCTTGTACATCTTCAAGTTCGCAATATTCCACCTCATTGCCAAGGTAATTTTTGACTTGTAGATATTTTATATAGCGAGCATATTCATTGGCATCTTTTTCCTGCGAATAGATAATGGCTATTTTACCTTTTTGGGTAATACGTTCCTCACTGCCTTTTATATGCGCCTTATCTATACGTTTTTTCACTACTTCATAGCGGGCATTATAGGTGCCATCTACATCAAATTTCTTTTCATCCATCCTATATTTAATAGAAAGTGTATTGCTAAAAACCAAGATCATAGAAGCAGCATCCAGCTGAAGATTTGAATTTTCCTGCTCGTGGTAAAAATGATTTTCCATTTCGCACATGGTGCGTAATTGCCAGAGCCTCAAATTATAGAGATATACCATATTGAAGGCTTCTGCCTTGGTAATAGAGGCACCTATATAAATATTGTGATCTACACCATCTGTCTTATAGCGTTCAAAATAATGGGGATAGATTTGCTGGGCGTCCTGCTGTTTTAAATCTAAGAATGCAGCGAGCTTATGATTAATAAGATGCACGGTATCATCGTAATTTTTACGATGATCATAAATAATACCCGTTTCTGTGTGAATCACCGATTTATAATTGGAAATCATATTTTTTAAAGCAGGTATTTTTTCGTCTAAATGATCCAACAACGGATTGATGTCACTTTGTAGCAGGTCAAAAATATCCGATTCGCTACCTGCATCTAAACCATCTTCAATTTTTGAGCTGAATTCTTCAATCCTGAATTTTATCTGCTCATAAATAAGCATCGGCTTATGTTGCAGCGCTTTTGTGAGAATATTATCTACCATTTTCAGCTGAATACTTATATCCTGCTGTATAGCACTGTTACGCGCCTCTGAAGAGCCTACAATATCTATCTGGCCATAAAGTGGATAAACATCTTCTAAAGTTATGTCCCTAAACGTGTGAAATTTACCCGCATCTTGATTGAGGATGTAGCGCTCTGCCTCTTCTTCAAATATCCATAGCACACTGGGATGAATACTTGTACATTCAGATTGTATCACTGCCTTAATCCTGTTTTCTTTTTCAAAACGTTTGCGCTCTACGGTAGAAACGATATAAGGTATTATTTCATCCAGTTTCATCGCATTTACGCTATTCAGTTCATTTAGATTAGGAGATACCACTTCTAGAACAGCAAGTAGATTATCACCATTTGCCACCGGGGCAAGAATACAGCTTTTAACCCCCTGCTTCAACAGATTTTCAGCCAGCATGTTATGACCTGTTTCTTCTGCATAGCGTTCCACATTTGTAATCACAAAATACTTATGATTCATAACCAGTGCACTGTAAGCGTCTTTACAAAGGGCAGCGGCGCAGTCTTTCGTATTGTTATTATTTAAAATAAAACTCTGGGAGGATAATTTATCCATCTGGAAAAGATCCTTATTTTGCTTATCAAATTCGGCAAAACCAATGCTTAAATCCTTATTATTAAATAATGACCTAAATATATCTTCAAATTTTCTATAGGCATTGTCCGTATCGAGATTTTTAGTAAAAAGCAAGATACTTTTAAGGTCAGAGACGGCATCTTCTATGGTAACATCAGTAAGATTTAAAATCACCATACCACGCATAATCCAACTATCGTTGGGGAAATACGTTCTCCATAATTCAATATCATCTACATTCTGAATAAGTTCCTGAGCAATCTCATCCGTTATTTCTACAGCGTTTTTCTTAGGTTCCAAAGCTACAAAATCGGCATTTATGGCCATTCGATAGTGACGCATCAAGTTATTTTTATCTGGAATATCTGCAAATAGTGGCTTTGTGAAATCAAAATTATACCCATAGTAGCTATTGAGTATAATTATACAGACATAAATATATGCGGCTTGATCATCCAGATTGCGTATGCTCAACGTATAATCTGAACCCGCATCCTCCAGCAGCCGCTTAAAACGTGCCGTAGGGTTAAAAATAGTGGTATCAAAGGGGATGGCTGCCGCCTTGATCTCATTCTTGGTAAGTATGGCAGGAAAAATATTCTCGAGTATAGTCTGTATTTGCTCCTTATACTTTTTCAATTCTTCAAGTTGCGAGACCCCTCGTTTTAGCTCAGGAACTTATTCAGAATGTAGATGATATTGAATTATGGAGAACGTATTTCCCCAACGATAGTTGGATTATGCGTGGTATGGTGATTTTAAATCTTACTGATGTTACC
>DRGP01000129.1 GCA_011050015.1 Leeuwenhoekiella sp.
AAAGGAAATCAGATTTCAAAAGATACCCTATTTGCGCGTATGAAAAAGCACATCACAGACGTGGTTTCGCGTTACAAGGGCAAGATTTACGCCTGGGATGTAGTGAACGAAGCGGTTTCTGATCAGTCTGATAAAGTTTATCGCGAAGAATCGCCGTTTTACAAAATCGCAGGGGAAGAATATCTGGCCAAAGCCTTTGAATATGCGCATGAAGCCGATCCCGATGCTAAACTTTTCTACAACGATTACAATGCGGTACGTCCAGAAAAAACGGAGCGCATTTACAAACTGGTCAAAAAACTGGTAGATGCCGGCGTGCCCATTGATGGTGTGGGCATTCAGGGGCATTGGTCCATTTTTGAGCCTTCCGAAGAAGATTTAAAGTCAGCCATTGATAAGTACGCTTCGCTAGACCTTGATGTACAGATCACCGAACTAGATATTTCTATCTATAAGTGGGAAAAAGAACGCCGTGAAATACGTCCTGATGAGCAAGACACTTTTACGCCAGAATTGGAGCAAAAACAAATGGATCAATACGATATGATCTTTAATGTACTACGGAAATATAAAGACACCCTTACCGGGGTTACATTCTGGAATATTTCTGACCAGTATTCGTGGCTCGATACCTATCCTGTGGAAGGCCGTAAAAATTATCCGTTGCTTTTTGATAAAAATCTCAAGCCCAAAAAAGCCTACGATAAAGTAACCGACTTTAAAAAATAAAATCATGCATTTCCGTCTTATCTCTCTTTGTGTTCTATTGCTTTTCTCTGGAAGCGGTTTTAGCCAAAAATCAGGTGATTATGTGTCAAAAACGCCTGTTTCTGGTGGATTTTCGCTTATTTCTGAAGGAAAAGTGCCCGATTTGCTCCTGAGCGAAGACGATTTTTCGGGAGTTTTTCGCGTAGCGGAAGATCTGCAAAACGATTTGGAAAAAGTAAGTGGCTTAAACCCGCAGCTTTTAAAAGGTGAAAAAACGGCCAAAAACCTCATCATTATCGGCACCTTGGGTAAAAGCAAAATCATAGACGAACTTGCCAAAAAAGGAAAAATAAACCCAGATTCCCTTACCGGAAAATGGGAAAAATTTACCACCCAAATAGTAGAAAATCCTATGGAGGGGGGGCAACAAGCACTCGTAATCGCCGGTAGTGATAAACGCGGTACCATTTACGGCATGTATGACCTCTCCCGGCAAATAGGCGTTTCGCCGTGGTATTTCTGGGCAGATGTTCCGGTAGAAAAACAATCGGAATTATATGTAAAACCAGGGGTATATACCCACGGTGAACCCAAAGTAAAATACCGCGGCATATTTATCAATGATGAAATGCCCGCGCTGGGCAGCTGGACAGATGAAAATTACGGTGGTTTTACATCGGGCTTTTATGAGCATGTTTTTGAACTGATCTTGCGCTTAAATGGCAATTACCTCTGGCCGGCGATGTGGGGCCGCATGTTTTATGTAGATGATCCCGAAAATGCCAAACTCGCCGATGAATACGGCATTGTGATGGGCACTTCGCACCACGAACCTTTAACACGTGCGCACGCAGAGTGGGAACATTTTGGCGAAGGCCCATGGGACTTTTCAAAAAATGCTGAAAACCTCAAAAAATTCTGGACAGAAGGCATGGAACGCCGCGGCAACACCGAAACCATCGTTACGGTGGGCATGCGTGGTGACGGCGACGAACCCATGACGCAGGGCACTGCCATAGGCTTGCTGGAAAATATTGTTTCCGAACAGCGTAAAATACTCAGTGATGTGACCGGCAAGCCCGCCGAAGAAACCCCGCAAATGTGGGCACTTTATAAAGAAGTGCAGGAGTATTACGATCAGGGTATGCGCGTGCCGGATGATGTCACCCTCCTACTCTGCGACGATAACTGGGGCAATATTAGAAAATTACCAGAACTGGATGCAAAACCCCGCAAGGGCGGTTACGGTATTTATTACCACTTTGACTATGTGGGTGGGCCGCGCAACTATAAATGGATCAATACGACACAAATAGAACGCACCTGGGAGCAAATGCACCTGGCGTATGAATATGGCGTAGATGAAGTGTGGATTGTTAATGTGGGCGATATCAAACCCATGGAATTCCCCATTTCCTTCTTTCTGGATTATGCCTGGGATCCCGACGCTATCGATGCTTTCAACCTGCAAGATTATTATGTGGACTGGGCAGCGCGTACTTTTGGTGGTCATAACCCGGAAGAAATCGCCGATATCTTAAGGAAATACACCAAATACAATTCCCGCCGTAAACCAGAATTGATAGACACCACCACCTACAGTATTACACACTACAACGAGGCCGATCGTGTGGTAGCGTCTTATGATAGCCTTACGGCGAAAGCAAAAAAAGTGGGCGATCAACTCCCCGCCGAATATCAGGATGCCTATTATGAATTGGTACTATTTCCCGTGTTGGCGAGTGCCAATCTCAATGACATGCATGTTGCTGCCGCGAAAAATCATTGGTATGCAACTCAAGGACGCGCTGCTACAAATCAATATGCTGAAAAGGTAAAAGAGGACTTTAAAAAAGATATCGAGCTCACCGATTATTACCACAACGCGCTCGCTAATGGCAAGTGGAATCACATGATGTCACAAACGCATATCGGTTATACGTACTGGCAACAACCAGAAAAAAACACGATGCCCCGTGTAGATAGCATACAACTTCCCGAAGAAGCTTCCTTAGGTGTTTCGGTAGAAGGTTCTAAAAAATGGTGGCCGGAAGCGGATGAAGAAGCCCAATTGCCCACTTTTTACGATTTAGATGATCAAAAGCATTTGATTACGGTATTTAACCGGGGGCAGAAATCGCTGGATTTCACCCTAAAATCGACCGAAAAGTGGTTGATTTTACCCGAAAAAAGCCAAAAAACCGATGTACAAACAACTATTCCGGTACGTATTGATTGGGATAAAGCACCAGAAGGCAAAAGCAAAGCAACGGTATTAGTTTCTTCTGGAAACGATGAAGTTTCAGTCACCGTTTCCATAGAAAAAGGAATAGCCAAAGAGGCCAATGGGTTTCAAGAAGAAAACGGTTATATCTCCATCGCAGCGCCCGATTTTTCGGCAAAAAAGACCGAAAATGGCTTTAAATGGGTGGTTATTGACAATCTTGGTAAAATCGGTTCCAGCATTACGCCCATGCCTGTTTTTGTAGGTCCACAAGAAATCACAGCAACTTCGCCACGTCTAGAATATAACCTAAATCTGGAATCGACTGGAACCGTGATAGTGCATGCTTATTTTTCGCCCACGATCAATTATACCACGCGCGACGGTTTAAAATATGGTATCGCGATCGATGATGAAGAGCCGAAAATCGTCAACATTCATACAGATGAAAGTGCACCCAATTGGGATGCGTCTGTTGCTAATAACATAAAAGTACTCACAACGACGCATAACATCAGCGAACCCGGTAACCATACGTTGAAATACTATATGGTGGACAGTGGCGTGGTACTACAGAAAATAGTAATAGATACCGGTGGGTTAAAGAAAACCTATTTAGGGCCGCCGGAAAACAAAGTTGTGAAATAAAATTTTAAAATAACCAAACCACGCTGTTCTCAAAGTACAGCGTGGTTTGGTTACTAGGAACTGAAAGTCCGCAAGCTATTCAATAATTGGGTTCATTACTTGAATCCCAACGAGGGTCTTCCTAACATTCATTAATTCTCTTATCTGTTATATCTTCTTGTACTCCACATCCTATAACCACTTGTCCAAAAAATGTTGACTTCAATAACGTTCTTTCTGTTTTGGAATTGTTGCTGAAGTTTGCTGAAATTCTTATTATATCACTTTCATTCAATTTTGTTACATATTCAATGTGCATCTAAATATCACCTGAACTAATACGTCTTTTAATGCTCTATCTTTTCTGTTCAAAAGATAATTTCAATACTGCTATATATGTCCTTGAAATAACTTTTGGTGGTATTCAATAAACCCAAAAAACATCCTGAAAAGTCAAATGACGTAATTTCTGAGCTCTTTCTCTTTAATAACACCTAGCTCGAAAATATAGATTTTTCGCAAGATTAAAGTGCGACTATAAAAACGAAGCAAAAAAATATCGGGGGTTTGTCCCCCGATATTTTTAAGTACCACTAGATAAAATAATCTGATAATTTTAGTTCTAATTTAAATGATTAGTCTTCCAACTCTCCTGTAAAATCTTCACTTACATCGCGACCAGCAAGACCGTCTGCAACACCTTTGTAGGCATGCTTTCTTTCATAATTGGCATCCCAAACATTTGGAGATTCTTCTGGTAACCAGAATTCATGTTCATCAGCATTATCAGAAACATTCCAAAGTGTAATCCCATATTGTTGGGGAGTTGGGATGTTTTCGCGATACATATCTAAAACAAATTGATACATAGCTGCCTGGTCAGCCAACTGCTGAGCGGTAGGTGACGCGGTACCTAACCGCACATCCAACTCAGAAATCTTTATCATTTTACCACTAGCAGCTAGTTTGTTAAACATTTCCACAATATTGTCCCTATTTGTATCTAGGGAAATATGCATCTGTGTACCGATACCATCAACGGTCGCTCCTTGACTTTCTATATAATTGGCATATTCGATAAGTCCGTCACATTTCGCTAAGCTGGCTTCAAGATTGTAATCGTTGATAAAAAGAACATCAGTGGGATTACCGTATTGACGTGCTAATTTAAACGCTTTTACCGCATAATCTTCACCTAAATATTTAACCCAATAAAAGTCATCTGCGGCTTGATCTGCTACATTACCATCACGAAGAGTTCCGCCTTCTTTCATAGGCTCATTCACCACATCCCAAGCGGTAACTTCGCTTTTGTAATGTGTGAGCATTTGAGATATCCAATCTTCCATGGCACCACCGATAAGCTCCTCTTTTTCTTCGTCAGTCTTTTCTATAATAATAGGATCTGTACCGGTACTCACTTCTCCATTGGTCAATACTACATTATCTATATAAAAAGTAGTCGCAGATTCTCCAAAATCGAAAATAAATTTACCACGATCTGCAACAGAAGGGGTAATGGTTCTTACAATCTGCATCCATGAGGTTCCTACTTCAATGGCTCCAGAATAATCAGCAGAGTAATCGGGACTCTGAAATTCTACCTGTATGCTAGATGCAGTCTCGGCTTTGATATAGAATGAAAATGTCAATTCGGTACCTTGTTCAAGTGGTGCGTCAAACTCATATACTTGTTGGGCTTCATAAGATTGAGCAACTGTAGGATTAGTCAATACCATCGCATAACCTGTATCGCCGTATCCAGCCCCTTCTGCAGAAACCTCTCTGGTAGAACTGTTACCATATCCTGTCCAAGGGTCTAATGTACCCGATTCAAAATCCCCATTTGTGATGAGATTTACTGTTTCAGCTTCAGCATCCAGATCAACAACGCTGATATTATTTACATCAATCAAATAAGTTACCCCCGGTAAATAACCCAGGTCAAAATTGAATTTAAAAGTTGTTGCATCTGGCTTTATATCATCTACTGTAAATTTTACCTGTTGCCATTGTGAATTTGTTTCAAAAGCCTCAGTAAATTCTCCTCCGGTATTGTACCAATCTTTATATGGATATTGATTCGTCACATTTGCATCAAAAGAAATTCGGCCTTTACCGGTTAGATCTGATTTGATGTAAAAGGAGATTTCATACTCATGGCTACTTTCCACAGAAATATCAGGTGTAGCAAGTTGGAGGTTATAAGGTTCAGAAGAAGATGCACTCGCAATAAGCTGAATAGCTTGGGAATCGCCAGTTAAGCCTTCATTTTCGACAATTGTTATACCATCACCAGGATTATTGAGTCCCCATCCATTAAAGCTATTATCTTTTAAGCCTGATAAATCAAGGGAATTGGGACCGCTTGAACCGGGAATTACCGTAGGAGCGATCAAGCCGTTTAGGTAATTTGCGTTTTGGTTGGCATGCCATACCAAAGTATGCCCATATACATCAATTCCACCTTCATTTGCCAGTGCCATGAAATTGTCAACAGGTTCAAAATTAATTTCACCCTGAGCATTTACCATTGCACCATGTTTCATGGCATAACCTACGGTTACATCGTCAAAGTTTTCATTGACAAGATTCCTGTAAACATCGTTGCTTGTATACCTATCCATGATAATCCCTGCGCCCAGTACATAATCTGTATATGAATTCAAAACATCATATCTGGTGATCTTCTCGGCTAATTCTAAGGGCAGTTCAGCAGTAGTGACCTTGTTTTCTTCGGCCCGGTCCTGCCACTCCATAATATCGTCTTCACAGGACGATACAAGTAGGGATATTAATGCCAAAATGGGTAATAACTTTATGTATTTCATAGCTTCTTTTTTTAATTATTTTCAACAAATACTATTGAAAATTGAACATAGCATCTTTTATTTTTTATTCAGGAAAATCGGTAACGGTAGGTGTTTCTAACGAAACTATTCTCCAATTATCGGTAAAGACTTTTACGGAAGTGGCTGACGAAAGAAATTCTACATCGCTACTCCCTCTTGTGACATCACTTAACTGAATATCAGAGTTTTCAAAGAAGATGCCGAAATTTTTATAAGTGGCCGATTCTCTAAACGCCAATACATCTTCAAAGGTGTAATCCTCATCATCTTCAAAAAGATAAAAGTCTGTAAAGGGAACGGTAACCGTAGTCCAGCCTTCGGTTTGAAAGGGTTCAATTTCTCCGTCAACGATCCAGGGTACATAATTATAAACACCACCGCTCCATTCGCCGCCATTGAAATTATTTATTAAAAGAATCTTTAAATAACCTGAACCTTCCCATACTTCAGGAACATACACATCAAATTGAAAAGCTACTTCATCAAGTGGCGTTGTCGCTGGAATAAACGGAGTAAACTGAGAACGCCAGTTTTCATTACCGGAGGTAAACACTTCTGAAAGACGATTTTTAGCCGCCTCAAAAGATTCTATACTATCGGGACGGTGTGGCACATAATTACCCTGTGACACATTAATTTCGCCAATAGGGGCAGATTCTAGATTTGCCTGACGGATTGTATTACCAAATTCACCGAGCTCTCCCATACCATCAAAATTGAGGATAATCCCTTCCTTAAAATTAAAATAGGCTGGAGAATAAGCGGGACCATTTGCAGTCTGAATAAAAAGTGATCCTCCGCTCTCTGAAACACCTTCAGGCATGGTAACCGTAAAAAATTCTGCATCTTCTTCATCATAGATAATACCATCTGTTACTACTACGTCACCGGGAAAGGTAACGCTACTTACTTCAATTAAACCTGTGCCGTATACCGTGATCTGTTCTCCAGGATTGGGCAATGTATTTGATACACTCGTAATTGAAGGCGGGGAAGATCTGATTTCAAATGGAATTACTATTTCATTATTATCATTTGTTAAACGAATGGTATTTCGCAAATCATCTTCTGCTTCTGTAATAGGTGTATCTCCAGAAACGCGTAGTAACATAGATCTTTCTGATACATATACAGGATTAAAAGAAGTCTGAAATCCATTAATATAAGCCCTTTTCAATCCGGTAAACCCAGAACCTTCAATACGTAAAAGTTGACCTAAACGGGCAAATTCCACTTGTCTATCAGGCACAGAAGAGTTAACATCTTCAAGATAGACGCCATCAATGGTAATCACTCCCCCAGCATCATCATCGTTGGAACAGGCTGTAAATATCATCGTTATAAACAGCAGTCCAAACAAGGACATGAAAATCCAATGGGCTTTAGTTTTACTATTATTATTCATATCAATTTATTTTTTAATTGTGCTTTATTGATTTTTCAATTTTAAAACAAGTCTGTTATCCGCTCTTCAGTAAACTCATAAGGAACGGGATCTTCCCTCAACAACGGGTTCTGTACCACTTCAGATTCAGGATAAGGGAGGATAAAAATACTTTCATCAACAACGCCTACCGCACGAGCAGCAGGATCCTGTGTGTCATCTACAGCGACCGTATTAGTTTCTTCATCATAGGTAAATGGTGTAATAGTACCTCTTTCCTGAGCGTCTATATAATTAACAACTTCTTGTTGTTGATAATATGATCTGCGTACCAGATCATACCAAAATTGCCCCTCCATACAAAGCTCAATCCTTCTTTCATGAAATATGTCATCAAAAGTTAGGCTTGTTTTCTCTGCTAATCCCGCTCTAGAGCGTAAGGTATTCACATACATCAATGCAGTCGCATCGGTAGTATTTGCGTTGTTTCCCAAAACAGCTTCAGCATAATTTAAATAAACCTCACCCAAACGTAACATATAGGTATTTAAACCTGAATTTTGCCTTGTGATATCAGGATTATCACTATTTGACCCTACAACACCTTTCTTCACATTTACATAGGTGTTTTCATGATCTACGGTATAGCCACCGTTTGCCTGACTTATTTCAGGATAAAAATCACCATCTGCCATCCAAGTATCCTTACGGCGGGTATCATTACTTTCATATTCTTGCAAAATATCATAAGAAGCTCTTGTATAGAACCCATAAGCTGCGTCATCACCTGTAATTTCTGAATTCAGCGCGAAAAAAGCCTGATGGGGATTATTTACACCATATTCCCCATTGGGAACCCATTGCAGTGCAAACATAGATTCCGTGTTGTTGTTATTTTCAACTTTAAACAAGTCAGCATAATCATCTAATAGTGTATAAGGCCCTTCCTCAATCACTCTGGCAGCAGCCATTCTTGCCAAATCCAGAAGCTCTTGATTTCGGGTACCACTATTGGGGTTGTCGCTTAGGCCCGCATAAGAAAGGTAAAAACGTGATAACATACCATAAGCGCTATATTTTGTAACACGCCCAGCCTGCCCAGCTTGCTCTGGTAAAAATTTTGCTGCATATTCTAAATCCCTTATGGCAAATTCATAGACATCTGCACGGGGGCTTTTGTTTATAATGGGATTGCTAATAATTTCTGCTTGGCTAGTTGTAATGATTGCATCACCCCATAAGGAAGCCAAATACCAATAGGCGGTTCCCCTCATAAAACGTGCTTCAGCGATATATGGTGCTTTCAATTCTTCATCAACGGCACTTTCACTTATTGCGGCAATCGTATTATTAGATTGCTGAATAACGATGTATAATGATCGCCATGCTTCTACCAACGGGCCGGTTAATCCTGTTTCTGTTAAATCGCTAAACGGATAAACATAATCGGAAAAAGGGGCATATAAATTATAAGACCGACCGTCGCCCAATCCGAAATAAAACTTATCGTTAAACGAGAACCAAACCCTATTGTATAAAGGTGCGGTTGCAGCCCTAAAATCTTCTTCAGATTGAAAAAAGTTTTCTTTCGCTATTTGATCCTGCGGTTCTATATCTAGCTCGTCACTACAGCTGTAAAACCCAGCAAATAGCATTATCGCAAGAAGTCTATATATTATTTTTTCTGTATTCATAATACTTTATTTAAAATTTGACATTCAGACCCAGTGTATAAATACGGGGGGAAGGGTAACGACCATTGTCAATACCCGTTAAAAGAGCATCTTGATTAATGGATCCTATTTCTGGGTCGTAGCCAGAATAGTTTGTAAATGTATATACGTTCTGTAAGTTAGTATAGATCTTTAAGTTAAGAAGACCAAAGCGTTCAATAAGATCACGTGGGAAATTATATCCAAAAGAAATATTCTGAATTCTCAAGTACGAGCCATCTTCCAGAAAGCGGTCGCTATATCTAAAATTAGAGGTAGAAGCTGCGGAAGAAGCCGCGATGCGTGGCATATATTTATCGCCACCTACAATCTCAACATTCCTATAATCATTGGGACCATCTGGGTTTATTAATCCTAATTGTGCATAACCAAGGGCGGTATGAAGCAAATTAGTGTTTTCTCTGGGATTTTCTAAAAAGCGTCTTTGGTAGTTGACTACCTCGTTACCATATATACCAGATAACTGAACATTAAGATCAAAGTTTTTATAACTAAAAGAATTGCCGATACCATAGCTAAAATCTGGCAACGGATTGCCAATGTAATCACGATCTTGCTCATTGATAACCCCATCATTGTTAATGTCGTCAAATATATAATCTCCTATCCACACGCCGTTTTCACCAATAGCCAATCCTTCCGGCAAGGCTGTAGGCGTAATCTGATCCTCACCATTTCTATAATAAAAATCGGTAGCGTCCTCAAAACGGCCTATCACTTTATAGCCATAAAACTGACCTATGGGTTTGCCAACCGCTGTTCTGGTAACGATTGTAATATCTGAACCTTGTTGAAGCGTCCTGTTAAGGATGCCTGTCTCTGTGGCCAGTCCAAGTACTTTATTCCTATTTAGTGTAAACACAAGGTTTGATCTCCAAGAGAAGTCTTTATTATCAATGTTTACGGTATTTAATGTTAACTCAATACCTTTATTTTCAAGTGAACCGATATTTACGTAAGGCGCGGAAGTCGCACCCACTCCAGTAGTTCCCGAATAATCAGGATAAGGAGCAAGGAGTAATAAATCTTTAGTTTTCTTGTAATATATATCTGCAATAAATTCAATACGGTTATTGAACATGTTAAGGTCTACACCTAAATTACTTGAATAGGTGGTTTCCCATTGCAAATCTGGATTTGCTGTGTTTGATGCTAATAATCCTGCACCAAATGGTGTAGGTGATGCCGCATAAATGGAGGTAAATGCATAGTTGGGTACACTTTGATTCCCCACCGCACCATAACCTACACGTAGCTTTAAATTATTTATATATTCATTATCTTTTAAAAAATCTTCATTAGAGACTTTCCATGCTAAAGCGGCCGAAGGAAACCATCCCCAACGATTTTCTTTGGCAAATTTTGAAGAACCGTCATAACGCAGGGTAGTCGTTAATAAATATTTGTCTTGGAATGAATAAAAAGCCCTTGCAAAATAAGAGTTTAACGTACTTTTAAAACTAGCATTACCGTTCCTAGCGGTAGTGGCGTCACCTGCATTTAAATCTGTTGCCCCGTTTGTTAAATATCCCGAACGGTAACCGGAAAGATTTTCAAAATTAGACTCCTGAAACTCCTGCCCTAAGATTGCATTGATCGTGTGATCACCAAATGAGCGGTCATAGGTCAATACATTCCTAACATTACGGTATTTATTATAGCTTTTGGTCCGGGTTCCTTCCCTTACGGTATTTATTATGGCGCCAAAAGTATAGGACGGATTAAACGTATATCCATTAGAAACACCGTAATCGATAGAGTATTCAGATCTTAAACTAAGTCCTTCAAAAAAGTCAATTTCCGCAAAAGTATTGGCTCTGATACCAGCACTTTCATTACGGTTATCTCTCAACGTGGCGAGCCCTACTGGATTATTCTGGGTAAACTCGTCTGTAGCTGGGCCGTCAAAGCTACCGTCAGAATTACGAACTGCAACATTGGGCGTCTGTCTTATAGCGGTTAATATTAACGACTGGTCTGAAAAAGTAGTGTTCTGGTTAATGTTATTAAAGTTAAAAGTGATACCCACTTTCAAAAAATCCTTCACTTGGGAATCAAAAACACCTCGCATGTTAAAACGTTCAAAGGATGATCCCAGTGCAATACCATCTTGATCTAAGTAGCCCAAACTCATAGAGTAAGTACTTTTCTCATTCCCTCCTGAAATAGATAAATTGTGACTCTGCATCATGGCTCTTGTAAACATTTCATCCTGCCAGTCTGTACCTTTCCCTAAAAGTTCCGGACGTATAAATTCTGGATCCTGCTGCACAATGCCTAGATCTGCACGTGCATTCTTATGGATGGCATACTCTTGAAGATTAAGTAATTCTAAATTGTTGGGTATTTCCTGATAACCTATATAACTGTCAAGTGTAATACTCGCTTCTCCATTTTTCCCTCTTTTTGTGGTGATAAGGATAACTCCATTTGCTGCACGCGAACCATAAATTGCCGTAGCGGAAGCATCTTTTAATATATCGATGGAAGCAATGTCTGCTGGATTTATGGATGCAAATGCATTCTGACCAGCCTGTCCCGTATTACTATCTACAATAACTCCGTCAATTACAAAAATAGGTTCATTAGATCCAGTAATGGAGCTAACACCACGAATCCGAATGGACGAACTCGCTCCTGGCGCACCACTATTTTGTTGAATCTGAACTCCTGCCGCCCGGCCTTGCAATACCTGATCAATCGTTGTAGGGATAGACTCTTCTATAGCCTCACTAGATACAGACACCACAGCTCCCGTAACGTCACTCCGCTTCATAGTACCGTACCCTACTACTACAACTTCGTCTAATGCAGATACATCAGATTCTAGGGAAGTACTTATTTCAGTTTGATTGTTTACCTCTATTTCTTTGGTCTTAAAACCCACATAGCTAAAAACCAATACCCCATCTTCAGGCACATTATTTATGCTATATATACCATCAAAATTTGTAACCACACCATTAGATGTGCCTTTTACAAGAACAGAGACCCCAGGAAGCGGCCCTGTATCGTCAGTAATTGTGCCGCTAACCGTAGTTTGCGCAAAAGCTGTAAAACTAATTAGACTTAAAAAAATAGCGAGGCAAAAACCACGAAATTTTAAGTTTACTTCAGGTAAATGTTTTGTCATTTTCATAGTAATTTTAGTAACAAGTTTTTTAGACGTTGAGAAAATTAATTATATTCTACATCGATTGAGATGCTAAATGTACACAAAAAAATGACTTACACAATCGGTTGTGTTAAAAAATACAAAAAATTATTCATTATCATTTTTCTGAGATGAATAAACAGGAGTAATTTTAACATCTTATTTGTGTGATTCTATCACCTATTTTCAAAAGGTCTTACTATAGCTCTTTTACTATAATCATTTGGTTAACGTGCCTATTTTTTTTTATAATATATTTTTTAAAACAGTTTAATAATTAAAGAGTATTCGATAGGTATATATAGAAACAAACTACAATGGACATAAAGTCCATTGTAGTTTGTGCTCCCCGATTTGAAGTCACGTCAAGGTAATACATCGTAAATTTTAAATTTTGATTTAACCTTTGATAAATTTCATAGTGACCCCTTGTTGTTGATTAATGACTTTTAAAAAATAAATACCCTCAGCCAAATTCTCTATATTAATATTCTTCTGAGCTTTTCCAGTGTGCATTATACTACCTGCTGTATTGATTATTTGATAATCAAACTGATGATCCATTCCTTTAATCAATAAAACATTTTTAGAGGGATTAGGGTAAATTATTAGCGCGCGCTCATTTAGATTATCACCGACAGATAATGTTTCGCCATTTAATTGTATGGTACCGAAAAGAGATGTGTTCTGATATGCAGAATCGCTAGAAGAATTCCATGAAAGTTTTGCGTCCCTGTCCCCACCATCGTCGTCGTCATTGATCATAAAATCAAAACCTACAAGCTTACCATCTTCAGGGGTAATGCCCACGTTTGCCAATGGGATTTTAGCTTCAAAAACATAACCAGTTTCTGTACTTAACATGACATATTCAATCCCATCTGTAGAGATACCGTTACTTGTCCCTACAAAGTCACCATCATCCCATCGAAACGAATACTGCACATCGTTACCAGCTTCATAAGCATTGGTTTTGCCATTGTTGCCGTCAAAATAAATTTCAATATTATCATCTTGATAAATCGCATTGGGACTATCGTTCACTTTTGCATCATCGGTCACTTGCGCTAGAATATACATATAGGTGTCGTCCCACATCACTTTTGCCGATCCGCTTAGGTCGGTCGGATCAATCGGGCCTCCCAAAAGTGCTTTTTCAGCGTTAAAAACCTCGATTCCTGCATTATTCCACATATCATCGACCGTGCCGTCTATTACAGGGGGCGTACTTGCTTGATATACTGTGGCAGGAGGTGTTGTAACAATTGCTTTTACAACGTTTGAAAAACCGGTTAAATCTTCAGCGTCCATTGCTTCTGCGGAAAGAAGGTAATTTCCGCCCTTTACATTTTCCCAAGTAAATGAGTAGGGTGAGGTGGTATCTTCGCCTAAAAGTTCAGTACCGTTATAAAATTCTACTTTCAACACATCATCGTTAACATCTGTCACCGAAGCGTTAAGTGTAATTGTTGCGGGCGCCTCGTAGGTAGCGTTGTTTTCTGGAGCGTCCAGCGTTATGCTAGGTTTATTAGGGTTTGTCTCTGCCCAACCTTCTATCCAGCTCATATAATCTACCGTATTGCCATAAGGATTCACGTGTATATCAGTATCAGCCGTAGTATCTTCAAAAAGAAATTTATCAACAAACGCTTTCATTGCGGGGGTTTGGGTTTCTGGGACTGCACAGTGGTTATGGTCGCCATCTATATAAAAGCCAAAACGGTCTTCTATATCAAAAGCTTTGTAAACCTCTTGTGTCGCCCTTGCCGAAACATAGGCTGAAGGGTTGGCCAGCCATTCAAAACCGGTATTCCCAGTGATCAACAAAGCGCGTGGAGCCACCATGGCCATAAGCTCATGATGATCGTGTGGCAATATGCCCACCCTACCGCTAAAAGTTGATCCCATGTCCGGTAAAAACCAAGAATAATTGGTGTTGTCTATTTTTTCAACATTTCCTATGGTCTCTGAAACACGCCATGCAGGTGCGCCCCCACCCCCAGATTCCTGAGCAATGGTAAGTGCAATACGCTCATCAAAAGCTCCTGCAAAGAGTGCCATTTTACCAGCATATGAACAGCCGGTTACCGCAATATGATTCACATCAGCATTTATTTGATCATTAATAAGCTCTATACCATCTATTAAACGGCTCACGCCCCATGACCATGCGCTATAATTACCCATCGTGTAGGTATCGTCATCAGGGTGAAATTCAGGATACAATCTAAAATAAGGATCTTCAGGATTTCTTGAACCTTGTGAATAACTAACTACCTGATCGTGCATAAAGGGTATTTTGATCGCGTTATCAAAAAGCTGAGAGGGCACGCTTCCTGTGGCACTATTCATGCCGATGACAACGGGAAAAGGGCCATCACCTTCTGGAATGGTTACTTCTGATGTGAGCGTGAGGGTCTCCCCGTTTACGGTAACCAGAACGGTTAGCACACCGTCTGCGTATGAAGCTTCTATATCTTCTGGTGCGGTGGGTTTTAGGCCAATCTCATATTCCTGAATTTCAGCTTTGATTTCATTGCGACGACATTCCCAATCAGTAAAATCAGTAGAGCGCCCACTACCGTCTGACCACGCAAAAGGATCCGGCAATTTAGGATAATTTACAAGATCACCTGGTTCAGGTAATGGTGGTGGCGTACAAGCTGCACCAGTATTTTCTGAACTATAAACTAGTGGAAGTTGAGCATGCGCATCAAAGACAAACAATAAGCCTAATGCAATTAATAGCAAGTTTAATCTGAAAGTAGTTTTCATTTCATTTTTATTAAGTTGGTGATTAATAATTGAGATTACAGTTATTTAAATATATTTTTAACATAATGAGTATAAAAGTATGAAAATTAAACTATGATCGCAATCGATTGCGCAAAAGATTTATACAACTTGTAAAATTTAACACTATTGCAATCAACTACCTCGTTGCAAGCCTATAAGATATAATCAGGCAACTATTTTTGGATTTAGACCATGGTGAGAAAGTCTCGAATTGAAGCGTAAATAGTAGCCATTAAATTCCTTATTTGATTCGTCGGAATTGCACCAGTAAAGATAATTTATTATCTTCTTAAAAATCTAAAATATGACTATTCTAAGTTTTGTAGAACAATTTCCTGACGAAAAATCGTGTCGTGACCATATGCGGAAAACTCGTGAGAAGGAAGGTGT
>DRGP01000130.1 GCA_011050015.1 Leeuwenhoekiella sp.
AATATGGCCTATCGTTCTGGAAAAGGTTTTGATATTGATAAAAAAACAGGGAAGGTCAACGATAACGATGCAATGCAATTCTGGGGACGTGATTATGAAAATGGATGGAAACCACAGGTGTAATTTACTAGTTAAAGTATAGCTGCGAAAAGAAGGGGTAAGATTGTGAGTAGACTTACAGTATATTTCACAATGTCTAAAGTTGAAGTAAATCAGCAAGGTAATGGCCAGTTTGTCGAAGGAAGATGAGTAGATTTGAACAATTTTTACCCCACAAAGTGTAATAAATGAGAATAAATATTGGGTTACTAGCGATCTATGCTGTAGTAACCGCTTGTCAATCTTCATATAAAGAACCAAAAATTACTCTGGAAGGCTACAAAATTGAGGAAGGTTTTGACCTTGATCTTGTCGCTTCCGAGCCTTTTCTGGATGCTCCTGTGGCTATGGATTTCGATTCACAAGGAAGGCTGTGGGTTGCGGAGATGCCTGGCTTTATGGAAAATCTAGAAGGCCGGGGACAAAAAGAACCCACAGGCAGTATTAAAATCCTGGAGGATCTGGATAACGATGGTATTATAGATCACACAAATACCTTTTTGGATAGTTTGATAATGCCCAGGGCATTAAAACTTGTTTACGGTGGGTTGTTATATGTAGAGCCTCCTAATTTGTATTTTGTAGAAATTGAGGACGATAGACCCGGTAATCGTATAGTAGTGGACTCTTCGTATGCGCCTCAGGGTAATCCTGAGTACCAGCCTAATGGATTGGTGCTTAATATTGATAACTGGATATATAGTGCCAAATCGAACTTTAGGTATCGGCGGAAGAACGGCAAATGGCTAAAGCAGCCCACCACAAACCGCGGGCAGTGGGGCATATCACACGATAACTTCGGCAGGTTGTACTATAATCACAATTCCCAGCAGCTCCTGGGGGATTATGTATTGCCAAACCGGCTCATACGTAATAAGTTTTTTGTTCCTAAATATGGTTTAAACCGGCTTTTAACAGACGATCAGCGGGTGTATCCCTTACACCCAACAGCCGTTAATCGGGGCTACGCCAAAGGAATTCTTGATAAAGATAGTCTGCTCATAAATGTTACTGCCGCCTGCGGACCATTGATCTATCAGGGTGGCAACTTTCCGGAAGGTTATGAGGAGAACGCTTTTGTGTGTGTGCCAGAGGCCAATTTGATAAAACGAAATATCCTCTCATTTCATGGGGATAGTACCAGTGCAAAACAGGCCTGGCAGGGCAAAGAATTTTTAGCCTCTACGGATGAAGGCTTTCGTCCTGTGAACCTTGTAAACGGTCCTGATGGGGCAATTTATATTGCTGATATGCACCGCGGTGTGATTCAGCATTATGCATTTTTGAGCCCCTATTTAAAAAAGAAGGCAAAAAAGGAGCAATTGGATACGCTAATTGGATTTGGAAGAATTCTGAAAATCCAAAATAAGGATAGTGAGCATGCAAAAATTCCCGATTTTGAAAAAACATCTGTATCTGAGTTAGTGCAGCTACTTGGCAATAAAAATGGCTGGATTCGAGACCGTGCTCAACGGTATTTAATTTTAAAAGATAAAAGTGAAGCGGTTCCAGCGTTAGAAGAACTTGTGGGGAATAACACTAATCCCATTGCTCAGGTGCATGCCTTATATGCGCTCGAAGGCTTAAATGCTTTATCCTTTAGTCTGTTAAATGCAGTGGTCAAAGAAAGCGATGCAGAAGTCGTTTCTCACACGATTACACTGATGGAAGAATTTGTTTCTAAAGAAAATGCTCCACTGGCAATGAGCGTTTTTCAGGAACTTATGGAAAAACAAAACGTATCGATAGACATGTATCTCGCCACCACGGTCGGTACGTGGGCAAAAGCCGCTCCTGATATTTTTGCCCCATTGATGTATACGTTATATAAAAGGTACAAAAATAACACCCTCATCACAGAGGCACTTGTAAGCGGTAGCGGTAAAACGACTAAAGAATTGATACCCTATTTGCAAAAATTTTCTGATTTTGAGAATAGTGAATTAAGCATAAAGTTGATCAAGAATATTGACAGACAAAAAGGAAACAAGCTAAATGCTATATACGCTGACAACGAACATAAAATGGATAACCGGACAAGGGGAGCCCAGATTTTCCGGCAGATCTGCGCAGCTTGTCATGGTCTCGATGGGAAAGGGATAGAAGGAATAGCACCTCCTTTTTACAAGTCTGAGTACTTGTCAGGCCCAGCCGAACGGGTGGGGCTTATCGTTTTGCACGGACTTAAAGGTCCTTTGTATATAAACGGAAAACTGTACGATCTAGATCAGGCGATGCCGGGGATGGCTGGTAATGAGTCCTTATCAAATGAGGATATATCTGATGTGATTTCCTATGTGACAAATGCTTTTTCTAGGAATTCCAAATACTTGGCTCCAGAAAAAATAAAAAAGCTCCGCGAACGAAAACCTGAAGACGGTAGAGAATTTACAGAGCAGGAACTAATGAGTTATGTAAAAAAACTGCAGTGATTATGTGATGTGTTACACTATGATCTATAGTAAATTAAGAATAAATACCAAGGAACAAGAGTCCGGTTACGGTACATACGCCATTGAGTTGAGCTAGATACTGTGGTGGAATTGTGCTCTAAAAAAATTCTTATAAGCCTAAGGATAAAGTTTTTTAAAACTCAAAATCTTGTTCATTATTTCAATTATATGAATTAAAACTAAATCGATTTTTAAATAAATTGTATTTTCGGTAATTATAACGAAATAGTTAATTTTTAGTAAAAATAACATGAATAGAAGTGTTTTATTGGTTGCCTTAATTTCCCTTTTTACTTTTTGGGGATGTGATAGTGATACAAGGGAAGGAGCCCCTCAAGTGCTCGTTTTTTCCAAAACAATGGGGTTTAGACATGCATCGATTCCTACAGGTATTAGTGCCATTCAGAAACTGGGCAATGAGAATAATTTTAAGGTTGATGCCACAGAAAACGCAGCTATTTTTGCTTCAGATTCTTTAAAAAAATATGCAACGGTCATCTTTTTAAACACCACTGGGAATGTGCTGGATGTACGAGAGGAAGCAGGTTTTGAACGATATATTCAGTCAGGTGGAGGTTTTGTGGGCGTACACGCGGCTACAGATACAGAATATGACTGGAACTGGTACGGAAAATTAGTGGGTGCGTATTTTACCAGTCATCCAGCCATTCAGGAAGCCGATTTTACCATAAAAGATACCGATTTTCCGGCCACTGAATTTTTTCAAGATTCTATCTGGCATAGAACGGATGAACTCTATAATTTTAAAAAAATCAATCCCGATGTCAATGTATTGATCAGTATTGATGAGAAATCTTATGAAGGCGGTGAGAATGGGGATAATCACCCTATGAGCTGGTACCACGAGTATGAGGGGGGGCGCGCTTTTTATACTGAACTGGGGCACACCGATGAAAGTTACGCAGACACAAAGTATTTAAAACATCTACTGGGCGGTATACAATATGCCATGGGCGACAATAAAAAGCTCAATTATGATAAAGCGGTTTCTCAAATGCCTCCAGATGCAGACCGCTTTACAAAAACGCAACTTTCCCAAGGTGCATTTTTTGAACCTACAGAAATGACCATCCTGCCTAATTATGATGTGCTTATAGCCCAGCGTCGTGGCGAGATCATGATGTATAAAGACGAGACAAAGAAAGTGAGTCAGGTAGGTTCTCTGGATGTGTATTCAAAAACATTGCACACCCCAGGAGTCAACGCAGAAGAAGGAATCATGGGGCTTCAAAAAGATCCTGATTTTGATAAAAATCATTGGGTTTATGTGTATTATGCACCTACAGGTGATGACTGGATCAACCGACTCTCCCGCTTTAAATTCGAGGATGATACCCTAAAAAAAGATACCGAGCAGGTCATTCTTGAGATAGACACGCAGCGTGAGATCTGCTGTCATACCGGTGGTTCTATTGCCTTTGGACCCGATGGATTGTTGTTTCTATCCACCGGTGACAATTCTACACCTTTTAACGAAGAAGATGTACCTTATGTAAGCAATGGTTTTGCACCGCTCAATGATATTCCCGGCCATAAGCAATTTGATGCACGTCGGTCTGCCGGAAATACGAACGATTTACGAGGAAAAATTTTACGTATTAGAATAAATGAAGACGGGAGCTATGATATTCCGGAAGGAAACTTATTTCCTAAAGGAACTGATAAAACACGTCCTGAGATTTATACGATGGGACACCGCAACCCGTACCGTATTTCGGTAGATCAAAAAAACAGCAATTTATATTGGGGCGAAGTAGGTCCGGATGCCAATGATGATAGCCTGGCCACTCGAGGCCCTAAAGGTTATGATGAGATGAACCAGGCCAGAAAAGCAGGAAATTATGGTTGGCCTTTATTTATAGCTAATAATCAGCCCTATCGCCGTTATGATTATGCCACAGGCAAGAGTGGTGAACTTTACAACCCCGAGCATCCCATTAATGATTCCCGTAATAATACGGGGCTTAAAGAACTGCCTCCTGCTCAGCCTGCCTATGTGTATTATCCCTATGACGCTACAGGAGAATTTCCACAAGTAGGCGAGGGAGGACGAAATGCCATGGCAGGACCCGTATATTATTCCGATATGTTTCCTAAAGAAAAAGCCTTACCCAGTTACTACGATGGTAAAGTGCTTGTCTATGACTGGATGCGTGGCTGGATGATGGCCGTGAGCCTTTTTCCCAATGGTGATTTTAATAAAATGGAACCTTTTGCTCCGCTGGTGAAGCTTAATTCTCTTATTGATATGGAGGTTGGTCCTGATGGGAGGATCTACCTGTTGGAATACGGGAGCGGCTGGTTCTCTAAAAATGACGATTCTGGTCTTGCTCGTATAGACTATAACGGTGGTAATAGGCCTCCACTGGTGAATGACCTTACCATAGATAAAACTTCGGGCGGTCTGCCACTTTCCATTACCGCAAGTATAGAGGCTAGGGATAGGGAAAAAGATGCCCTGACCTATATCTGGCATTTGGGTAAAGACCTGACCAAAGAAACCAAGGAGCCAAAAATTAATTATACGTATGATAAAGCGGGTCAATATGATGTTTCCGTTGAGGTACGAGATGCTCAAAAAGCTTCTGCAACCAGTCAGACTGTACATGTCTTTGCTGGAAATACGCGTCCTGAAGTAAGTATCAATATAAAAGGAGGTAATAAATCTTTCTTTATGCCGGGGGTTCCGGTACAGTATGATGTGGTTGTCAATGATAAAGAAGATGCTGCTGGTATAGATGATTCCAATATATATGTTTCGGTAGATTATATGGAAGGGATGGATGGAGCTTCGGTAGCACGAGGGCATCAGGAAGTAGATGCCTCGATCATGGGCAAAACCCTGACCGAGACTTTAGATTGTCGCAGCTGTCATAAAATGAACGAAAAATCGATAGGACCTTCCTACACGCAGGTTTCCGAAAGGTATAAGAACGATAAAAATAAATTTACTTATTTGAGTAAAAAAATCATGAACGGTGGAGCCGGAGCCTGGGGGGAAGTAATGATGCCTGCGCATCCCACGCTTACCGATGCCGAGACACGCCAGATTATTACTTATATAGGATCTCTTACCGATAACAGTGCCAAGAAAAAATCGCTAGCGCCCTCCGGTACGATTACGCCCCTAAAAACCGATTCCGGTAACTCTATGGTAATTATCGCCAGCTATACCGATAAAGGAACTTCATCAAATAGGCCCCTTACCGGCACCGCACAGTTGGTTGTGCCCAGTGCCACGATATCAATTACTGATGATTTGCAGAAGGAGGGCTTTTCACAGATGGAATACGACGGAAATAAAATCTTGCTGACACCTCAAAAAAAGGGTTGGTTTGCACTGCCTAAAGTAGATTTAACAGGTGTTGATCATGTATTGCTTAGCGTAGGCTGGCAAGGAGCAATGAAATCATCCTTGTCCTATGAGGTGCATCTGGATGCGCCGGATGGCAAACTCGTAGGAAGCGGAACCATGAAAAAACCGAATACAGATCAAACGAAAGGTACCGTAAACATACCGTTAGAAAAGGTGACTGACAACAATTTCCACCAAGTGTATTTTACCTATTTGCCCGAAAAAGAAGATGGAAATACCGCTACTTCTGCGGTATTGGGCATTAATTTTACAGGATCATAATAAAAGAATAGTGCTGTTACAAATTACAACCGGAATTTGATGCTTTTGCTTCAACTCCGGTTTTTTTGATTAGGGTTAAATACAATTTTATTTTATCGTGATAATCTTAAAAACCGGCTTTTTAGGGCATAAATTGATCATTTTTAGCTAAAAATCAGGTATTTATGAGGTTTTTCGTCATAGTTATTTTTTTATCCTTCTAGGATATTCCTGATTGGATACAAACGACACATGTTAAGTTCAACTTAAAATGAAATCAGGGATAAGAAGGTTATTATTGAAAAGGGGCATCTTGCTTTTAGTTGAAAATTAAGTTTTCGGGTGTTTTTTAGAGAAAATTTAGGCGCAGCCTACACGTATTTCTACTTGTTTCAAGAATATTCTTCTTAAATTTATTACAGAAATAGCTGTAACTTTAGGGGAATACCTTATTTCTTTAGACTATTAGAAATACCATTTTGATTTATTTTGGATACAATACAAAGAGCACAGACTAAAGCTATTGGTGCAAGGGGGGATGGTAAAATTAAAAAAACAGATGACAACTGATGAAGAGAATATAAAGGATAAAAAGAGACGCGCCCACTGGTCAAAAAATAGATTTATGTGGGTGTATGCTATTTTTATATTTATTCTCGTATTGGTGTATTCCACGGTACTTTATTTCAATAATATTTATGAGTCCCGGCCGTGGCGCATCTGTAATATTTTTTTTATGATCTTGGGATTTATTATTCTGTTGCGGGATTATATAAATGTGAAGGAAGAAGACTTGGGATATATGGCGGCTTTTAAGTGTTGTTTTAGATGCGGTGTTTATTTCTGTATGCTTTTTATTCCATTAGTTGTTATTTTTTTATCAGTTGATACGCATGAAATAGAACGTATACAACGCCAAGAAACCTTTGGGTCTGATCTCACCCAGCTGGAAATGACCTTTTCAGTTTTTTTGGAATCTATTACCAGTGTGGTCATCGCTGCCTTTGTTGCTGCTTTTAAAGGTATACGCCACTAATTTTTTATAAAAACAACCACAATTAAATGACTTAACCATGAAAAAGATTTGTATTGCATTAGATTATAGTCTTACTTCTAAAAAAGTGGTAGAGACGGGATATGAGTATGCTAAGGCACTGGGCGCAAAGGTTTTGCTTGTGCATGTAGTCTCTGACGCAGGCTATTATATGACGGCTCATGATTCTATGATGGGTTATGAAGGGTTTAATACGGTCACAAATATGCATGTTATTGAGGAGCTGAAAGAAACTTCGCGCAATTACCTGAATACGGTAGTCAGTCATTTGGGAGACGACAGTATTGAGACCGCGGTGATAGAAGGTGAAGTATCTTCGGTCTTGCTGGAGCATGCTACATCATGGGGTGCCCATTTACTGGTACTGGGAACGCATGGGCGTGGTTTTTTAGAGAATATACTTATGGGAAACACTGCCGTAAATATCATCAAACACGCTGAAATCCCACTGCTTATCGTTCCCGTAAAAAAGGAGAAAAAAGAATATAAATAAGCTGATTTTACCGTTTTTTATCGGGTTTTTTTACATTGAAACATTGTAAGAGCATCTTGTACAGTTCAGGATGCTTTTTTTCCATTTGCTCTGGTTTTTCAAAAAAATACTCTGAGGCCACAGCCAAAAATTCGGCCTCATTCGTCCCGCCATAATTGCGTATATCTGAAGTATTGGTATTGATCTTTTCCATTTCTTTGTGAATAAGTTTAAGCCACGGGATGCTGTACGCATG
The DNA here is from genome assembly GCA_011050015.1 of Leeuwenhoekiella sp. Lineage (GTDB taxonomy): Bacteria > Bacteroidota > Bacteroidia > Flavobacteriales > Flavobacteriaceae > Leeuwenhoekiella. Next base: position 7,972 of record DRGP01000130.1, read on the forward strand.
TTCCATAAGACGCTCAGGAACCCCGTCGGTCTGACCGTCCATTTTATCAATAAGATGCACAAACTCATGTATAGCGGTATTATTGCCACGATTTTCTGGTGAGAAACCCTTTCTTAGGGCTTTGCGTGACAAAATCATCTGTTTTTTTAAACGGCCATTGCCTACCATACCGGTAATGATGCGCCCTTTTTCATTTTTTTCAAAGGCAAAATCCTTATTAAAACGATCTGGGTAGAGCAGTACTCCTGTAAGATTTGTATAATGCCATTCCTTAAAGCCAAAAACAGGGATTACTGCACTGGCCGCTACAAAGACACGGTCTAATTCTTCAAGGTCCAGATCAACACCTTCAATATAAGTTTCACTCAGAAAAATACTCATGCGTTTTTTAAACAGTTTGCGACGTTCTGGGTTCAGTTCTTTGTAGAAATGCACATGCTGTAGGAGTAGATCATCCCAAATAATGGGAGCTTTTTCTACTTTTTTTGAATTGTAATGAGAGAATGCATAGATGATAAATACGAGCAGTAAACCAAAGAGAATAAACGTGATGATCATAAATTTAAATCGTATAAAAATTAAGAATTAAATCCTATCATTGGGTTTTATAATAAGACCAGATGGATCAAAATTCAAAAATTGTTTCTAAATAACACCTCGCACTTCTTAAGTATTTTGACTGAATAAAAGGGTTTTAAAGAAAATAAAGATCAACCTTCTTTTCTTTAAAACCCTTTTTTCTAGCCAGGATTCGGTTATTGTGACTTTTTAGGAGCTTTTTCCGGCTCTGCCGGGATAATGGGTTGCGGTTTTAAACCGGTCATAATGCGTTGTTGCAAAGCCTCCATTTGTTGTCTTATGACCTCTATGTTCTGATTTTCCGAGATAGAATCCTGACTGAAAAAATTTTGGAAGAAATCACTTGGAGCCCCTTGATCATTATTAAAAAAATTTTCAAAAAATGAATCAGTTTCATTGGGCATGCCCTCCTGAAATTGTGAGGTAAATGAATGCATAATGCTGTCCATGCCCTGCTGGTTCATCATCTGGGTATTGCCTGAAGAGGACCACGAATAGATAGAGTCATACTTGACGATATTACCATTCTTATCAACCTCTTTATTTACCGTCCATTGCTCATTAGGTTTTTTATGCGATTCTGTCTGATTTTTTGCCATATTACCCTGATTTTTATCTTGGGCCTGGCAACTGGTCGCCAATCCTAAAACGAGCGCCAGCATAGCTAACTTTTTCATAAAAAATGAATTTTAAAATCTATTTTATAAATAACAAATTACATACCAGTACGGGGTGAAAGGATTTTTTTTGGGTTAAATTCTTACTAATTTTCAAGCGTGTGCAGGCATATTAAAAGTCCTCGCGTCATAAAATATTGCTTAACTATTCGTTTCTCAATGTATTATTTAATAGAAAATGAATTTAGGGCCTTAAAAATATGCTTTTCAAACAAATTCCTTTATATTCGTGTAATCGATTACACTAAATAAAGAAGGAATAGAAACTTTGTATTAATATGACACATTCAGATTTTAGATATGCACATCATCCCGAGGATGTTAAAAATTATACTACCCAAGCGCTACGCGATCATTTTTTAATCCCGAATCTTTTTAAAAAGAACGAGATTAACCTTACCTATACGATGTATGACCGCTACATTGCCGGGGGTGCTTTTCCAGTAGATAAAAAAGTAAAACTGGATCCCATTGATGATCTAAAAGCAGATTATTTTTTAGAACGACGCGAACTGGGGATTATTAATGTGGGTGGAAAAGGAAAAGTCACCGTAGATGGTGAAACCTATGAAATAGATAATAAAGAAGCGCTTTACGTAGGGCGTGGAAAAAGAGAAGTGATTTTTGAAGCTTCCGGTGGTGAGCAGCCGTATTTCTATATAAATTCAGCACCGGCACATAAAGAATACCCTACTAAGAAAGTAACCAAAAATGAATCAGAGATCGTTGAGCTGGGGGATGGGAAATATTCAAACAAGCGTACGATAAATAAATTATTGGTGAATAGCGTGATAGACACGTGCCAGCTGCAAATGGGAATGACCGAACTTAAGGATGGCAACGTATGGAACACCATGCCGCCACACACGCATACCCGCCGCATGGAGGTATATTTTTATTTTGATCTTGAAGAAGGCCAGACCATAAGTCATTTTATGGGGCAACCTCATGAAACACGGCATATTTTTCTTCAAAATCACCAAGCGGTAATTTCACCAGAATGGTCAATTCATGCCGGTGCGGGAACTTCTAATTATACCTTTATTTGGGGAATGGCCGGTGAGAACCTGGATTATGGCGATATGGATGGCGTTGCACCCCACGAACTCAAATAAGCGGTACCATGATGAATGATTTATTCAGTTTAGCAGGAAAAACTGCTTTGGTAACGGGTTGTAAACGCGGTATCGGTTTTGCCATGGCTGAGGCACTTGCCGAAGCCGGGGCAGATATCATTGGTGTTTCAGCTTCTTTAGCTCCAGAGGGTTCAGAAATCGAGCAGCACATTAAAGAGCTTGGGAGAAAATTTAAAGGCTATCAGTGTGATTTTTCAGACCGAAAAGCACTGTACGCGTTTATCAATAAAGTAAAGGAAGAAAATAAGCAGGTAGATATCCTGGTCAACAACGCGGGAACTATTTTAAGAAAGCCTGCCGCAGAACATCCTGATGAATATTGGGACAAGGTAATTGAGGTCAACCAGAATGCCCAGTTTATCTTAAGCCGGGAATTTGGTAAAGAAATGCTTAAAAAAGGGAGTGGAAAGGTTATTTTTACCGCCTCTTTACTTACTTTTCAGGGTGGTATTACCGTGCCGGGCTATGCTGCTTCAAAAGGCGCTATCGGTCAACTTACCATGGCACTTTCTAATGAATGGGCAGGGCAGGGCGTGCAGGTCAATGCCATTGCGCCAGGCTATATTGCGACAGACAATACCCAGGCATTACAGGATAATGAAGAGCGCAGCGATGCTATTTTAGCACGAATACCTGCAGGAAGATGGGGAAAACCTTCGGATTTTAAAGGTCCTATTGTATTTTTAGCCTCCAAAGCAAGTGATTATATGACCGGCACGATCATGACCGTAGATGGCGGCTGGATGGGACGATAGTTTAAAATAAATGTTTAATCGTAGATCCATCGTTTGAGAAGCTGAAATGAGTTCAGCTTAACGGAAAATAAAATGCCCCTTCGAGTAATTTTAATTGAAGCGATCGCAGAAATAAAAATGTATCCAGAAGTCTTAAGAAGATTTAGAATATGATGCTCAGATCTTCTGGACACATAAAAAGCAACAAAAGAAAATGAACAAAAAGAGTTTTATTACAGACAATTTCTTATTGCAAAATAAATTTGCCGAAGAATTGTACCACACATATGCTGAAAAGCAGCCCATAATAGACTACCACAACCACCTTCCACCCAAAGAAATTGCAGAAGACCGGGTCTTTGAAAATATATCACAGGTATGGATCGCGGGCGATCATTACAAATGGCGCGCCATGCGTACTATGGGTATCGATGAAAAATACATTACCGGGAGTGCCAACGATAAAGAGAAGTTTGAGGCTTGGGGCAAAACGGTGCCGCATACCTTGCGCAATCCGCTGTTTCATTGGACGCATCTGGAACTTAAATGTTATTTTGGCATTGATGAACTGCTCAATGAAAAATCGGCGCCTTCTATTTATGAAAACGTAAATGCGCAATTGCAACAGCCGGAGAATTCCTGTCGCGGTCTATTGACGCAAATGAACGTAGAGACACTTTGTACTACAGAAGATCCTACCGATACACTGCAATATCATAAGCAAATAGCTAAAAAGGGACTGGATATTAAAGTGAGCACCGCTTTTAGACCGGATAAAGCTATTATGATCGAGGCAGAAAATTTTACTGATTATATCAATAAACTGGGTGATGCGGCCGGTATTTCCATAAATTCTTTTCAAGATCTTAAGGATGCCTTGGTAAAACGTATAGCTTATTTTGATGAAAATGGTTGTAAATTGTGCGATCACGGACTCAATTCTATTTCTTTCCAGCAATTCAGTGATGCTGAAATTCATAACATTTTTGAAAAAAGAAAGCAAGGAAAGCCACTTACTGCTAAAGAAATCGAGCAGTTTAAGACGGCGTTATTGCTGTTTTTAGGTGAAAATTATCATGAAAAAGGCTGGGTGCAGCAATTTCATCTCGGGGCATTGCGCAATAATAATACACGAATGCTGAAGCAGCTGGGCCCAGACACGGGTTGGGATTCCATCGGAGATTACCCACAGGCCGAATCACTTTCGGCATTTTTAAACGCGCTTGATGCTAAAGACAAACTTCCCAAAACAATACTTTATAATTTAAACCCTGCCGATAATGCCATCTTTGCCACAATGGTGGGTAATTTTAACGATGGCAGTTTAAAAGGAAAAGTACAATGGGGCTCTGGCTGGTGGTATCTGGATCAAAAGGACGGTATGGAAAAACAGTTGAACACCCTTTCAAATATGGGTCTCGTGAGCTGTTTTATTGGGATGTTAACCGATTCCCGCAGTTTTCTTTCCTTTCCACGGCATGAGTATTTCCGCAGGGTGCTTTGTAATTTGTTTGGTGGGGAAATGGCGAGCGGAGAATTGCCCAATGACATGGAACTTGTAGGGCAGACAATACGTAATATTTGCTACGGAAATGCTAAGGAATACTTTAATTTTTAGATGAAAAAAGCCGAAAAACATACTAAAATAGTCACTTTTGGGGAGGTAATTATGCGGTTATCGCCGGCAGGAAGCCGTAAACTCACTCAGGCCAATACGATGGAATTTTACTTTGGCGGTACGGAAATGAACGTGGCCGCGTCCCTTTCCGCCTTCGGTGAAAAAACACAGCAAATAACGAATGTTTCCAATGACCTGGTAGGTGACGCAGCACTTGCAAGCATGCGAAAAATGGGGATTGATGTTTCTGCCGTAAATAAAGTAGATCATCCCTTGGGACTTTATTTTCTGGAAGTCGGTGCCGGCTTGCGGGCCAGTAAGATTGCTTATAACCGCTTGCATGGTTCATTTGCAAATATTGAACCCGAACAGGTAGATTGGGAAGCAATTCTGGAAGATACAACGTATGTACACTGGACTGGAATTTCACCTGCGATTTCAGAAAATGCCTATAAAACCCTTAAAAATGGCTTAAAAATGGCCAAAAATAAGGGGATAATGATCACCGCAGATCCTGCATACCGCAGTAATCTATGGCAATATGGAAAAGATGGGCATGAAGTCTTACGCGAACTTGTGGGATTTTCATCTATTTTTATAGGTGGGGTCAATGAGATCAATGAAATTTTAAAAACTGATTTTGATTTCTCTAAAGAAGGATTTATAGAAGCGAGCAAAAAACTGATCCAGGAATGCCCTTCCATAAAAAAGGTATTTGATAAGGTGCGCACCGGTCTCAGTGCTTCCTGGCAAAAGGTTTATGGCCGCGCCTGGACGGGTGATTCATATTTGGAAACCAGCGAATTGGAAATCACTGACGTGGTTGATCGAATAGGCACGGGGGATGCGTATGCAGCAGGTCTTATTTATGGGCTGATTCATTATGATGATCAGAAAGCCCTTGAGTTTGCAAACGCTGCTTGCGCACTGAAGCACACCATTCTGGGCGATGCGAATTTGTCAAGCGTAGAAGAGGTGCTTGAAATTATGCAGGGCAATACCGGTGGAAGGATAAAACGGTAAAGCGTTTTAATAAAAAGGGAAGCCGAAACAAGTTCAGCTTTACGGAGACTATTTTGAGGCGGTTTTAAATAATTATAAGGTTATAATCATCCTGAATTTATTTCAGGATCACGTGAGATGTTTTGAATTGTTCAATTCAATTGACAAAAGAATAATATAAAAATTATAATAAATGGCAAAATATACGCGTATAGAAGCCGTGCAAGCGATGAAAGAAACGGGTATTGTTCCTGTTTTTTACCATAAGGATATTGAGATTTGTAAGCAGATCGTAAAAGCCTGTTATGACGCTGGAGCACGGGTTTTTGAGTTTACAAACCGCGGGGATTATGCCCATGAGGTTTTTGGTGAACTCAATAAATATGTGTCTCAAAACTTGAATGGGATGATCTTGGGGATAGGCTCCGTTATTGATGCCGGCACTACATCGTTATACCTACAATTAGGGGCAAATTTTATCGTTTCTCCACTTGTCAATGCCGAGATGGCTAAAACCTGTAACCGCCGTAAAGTTGGCTGGATGCCTGGTTGCGGCACGGTTACCGAAATTAATTACGCCGAAGAGCTGGGTGCTGAGGTTGTCAAGATTTTCCCCGGGATGCAAGTGGGTGGTCCTCCTTTTGTGAAAGCAGTAAAAGGCCCTCAACCATGGAGCAGTATTATGCCTACCGGCGGAGTTTCACCTACTGAAGAAAACCTGAAACAATGGTTTGACGCTGGGGTTCATTGTGTGGGAATCGGTTCAAAGCTTTTTATTAAAAAACAAGATGGGTCGTATGATTATAATGCAATTACCGAAAGTTTAAAAGAAGCGCTCGCAGTGGTAAAAAAATTGAAATCATGATGCAAAAGAAATGGAGGTTTTTAGCTTTTATGACTGTTTTTGCATTGATTTTGGGTGTTTTTTCTAGTTGTCAGAAAGATAAAAGTGCACGGGTCATAAAACTTGGTCATGGGCTCGATGTTTCACATCCCGTTCATAAAGCCATGGTTTTTATGGCAGAACGTCTCAAAGAAAAGTCAAATGGGGCGCTTACGATAGATATTTACCCCAGTCAGCAATTGGGTTCAGAGCGGGAATGTCTTGAACTCCTCCAAATAGGAAGTCTCGGAATGACCAAAGTTTCCACAGGTGTACTCGAAAATTTTGTGCCCAATTTAAAAGTTTTGGGATTGCCATTTCTATTTCGGGACACCCAGCACCGTTATGACGTTTTAGAAGGTGAGGTAGGAGTGGAATTGCTCAATGCGAGTATCTCAAAACGATTAAAGGGACTCACATTTTATGATGCCGGTAGTCGTAGTTTTTACGGCAAGAGACCCATTAGAACCCCTGAAGATCTCGATGGGGAAAAGGTACGTGTCATGGAAAGCCAAACGGCCATAAACATGGTCAAAGCCCTGGGCGGCTCACCTACGCCCATCGCTTGGGGGGAATTATATACAGCGCTTCAACAGGGCATTGTGGATGGCGCAGAAAATAACCTTCCTAGTTTTTATACCTCCCGGCATTATGAAATCTGCAAATACTATACGATGGACCAACATACGGCGGTGCCCGATGAATTGTTAATCAGTACCTTGTTGTGGAACAAGCTTAGCAAGCAAGAACAGCAGTGGGTCAAGGAGGCCGCTCAGGAATCGCGCGTGTATGAAAAAAAGATCTGGCATGAAGCCGAAATGGAAGCCTTGACTAAGATCAAGGAAGCCGGGGTGCAAATTATTGAACCGGATAAGGAAGCTTTCCGAGAACTTGTACAGCCCCTTTACCAAGCCTATGAAGAAAATCCAGAAATGAAAAAACTCATTGAGGAGATACAAGCAGTTAAATAATTGAGTATGAAAAGAAGATTAGATAAAATTTTGGGCGGGTTCCTCGTCCTTTTGATGGCGCTTATGGTACTTGCCGTGCTTTGGCAGGTTTTTTCCAGATATGCCTTAAACTCCCCGAGCTCCTTCACCGAAGAAGTCGCACGCTATCTACTCATCTGGATAGGTATACTGGGTGCCGCTTATGCTGCTGGCCAGCAAGCGCACCTTTCTATAGATATTTTGCATGACAGGCTAAATGCAAAAAATAGGATGCGCCTGCGTATGGGTATCAATATATTGATCATTCTATTTTGTGTCTTAGTGCTTATTATAGGCGGTGGAAACTTAGTATATGTTAATTACCTGCTGGGGCAATATTCAGCAGCGCTCAATATCCCCTTGGGTTTTGTGTATGCGGTAGTGCCGCTTAGTGGTTTTTTGGTCGTGGTCTATAAGGTGAATGAGTTGCGCAACCCCAAACATTATCTGGTATGATGGTAGAAGTTTTAATATTGGTCATTGTCTTTTTTGTACTGCTTAGCATTGGCGTACCGGTGGCGTGGTCTATAGGTATTTCCTGCTTGTGTACTATTATGGTTTCTATAGATTCTTTGGCATCCATGACCACAATTGCACAGCGTATGGCCACTGGGCTAGACAGTTTTTCCCTGCTGGCCATCCCCTTGTTTATCTTGGCGGGTCAGATCATGAACCAGGGCGGAATCGCCCATCGGCTCATCGCATTTGCAAAATCCCTTATGGGTGCCCTGCCTGGTGGACTGATCTATGTAAACGTGATTGCCGCAATGCTTTTTGGTGCGATCTCGGGATCTGCCGTGGCTGCCACATCCGCCATCGGTGGAATTTTAGGACCTTATATGGAAAAGGATAATTATTCCAAAGAGTTTGGCGCGGCAATCAACATTACTTCATCAACTACCGGGCTTATCATTCCACCTTCTAACGTGCTTATTGTGTATTCGCTGGCAAGTGGCGGGGTTTCTATAGCCTCTCTGTTTTTGGCCGGTTATATCCCCGGTATTTTAATGGGGCTAGCTTTAATGCTTACGGCTGCTTTTTGGATCAAAAAGAAAAAATATCCTCCTGGGGAACGTAGTGGATTACGCCAGATTAGTAGGGCATTTTTGAACGCTTTGCCCAGTTTATTACTGCTGGTTGTGGTAATAGGGGGTATTGTTTCCGGTATTTTTACAGCAACAGAGGCATCTGGTATCGCCGTGCTTTATACCTTGATCTTATCTTTTATTTATCGTGAACTCTCTGTTCCAAAGCTGTATGGTGTTTTTTTAAATTCAATAGGTACTACTGCCATAGTGATGCTACTTATTGCAACTTCCATGAGTATGTCATGGGTCATGTCTTATGAAAGTTTACCACAGAATATCAGTGAAGCGCTATTGGGCTTGAGCGATAATAAGTTTGTCATTTTGCTTATCATAAATGTTCTGCTCCTATTTGTAGGTACTTTTATGGATATGACTCCAGCGGTACTTATTTTTACACCTATATTTTTACCGGTTGTGGTAGATCTGGGTATAGAACCGGTGCAATTTGGTATCATGATGGTCATGAACCTCTGCGTGGGACTTTGCACACCACCGGTGGGAGCGGTACTCTTTATAGGGGTGAGCGTGGCAAAGACGAGTATCCAAAAAATCATGAAACCGCTATTACCGCTTTATGTGGTTATGGCCATTGTACTTTTGCTGGTAACCTTCATCCCGGCGATAAGCCTGTGGTTACCAAGTTTATTTGAATAATTTATCCCAAAATTTCTATTTACTAAATGAAATTATTAAACAGAGAAAATACAGAGCTTACTGAGCAGTTGCCCCTCAAAATTATACAGTTTGGAGAAGGCAATTTTCTACGCGGTTTTGCTGATTATATTTTTGACGAACTTAACGATAAGGCCAATTTTGATGCGGGTGTTGTGGTTGTTAAACCCCGTAAGGGAAATCTTGATGTACTAAAAAAACAGGACGGGCTGTATCATTTATTTACCCGGGGTGTGGAAAAAGGAGAGGTCATAGATCAAAAACAACTTATCTCTTGTATTCAGAAATGTGTGGTTCCCCATAACGATTATGATGCTTATCTGGCACTGGCAAAAATAGAAACCCTGCAATTTTTGATCTCTAATACCACAGAAGCCGGGATTGCTTTTGATGAAAGAGATACGTTAAGAGGATATCCACATAACAGTTTTCCTGCGAAGGTCACCGCATTGCTCCATGCTCGTTTTTTACATTTTAAAGGCGCCCACGACAAAGGGTTGACCATTATACCGTGTGAATTGATCAATAACAATGCAGATACTTTAAGGGAAATTATCCTTAAATATGCCGATTTATGGTCTTTGGAAGCCGATTTTATGGAGTGGGTAACAAAAAACAACAGTTTTCATAACACGCTGGTAGATCGTATTGTACCGGGTTACCCCAAAGATACTATTGAGGAATATCAGAGCAAATTGGAGTTTGAAGACCGGTTAATTGTCTCGGGTGAATTATTTTTACTTTGGGCCATAGAGGGAGATGAACAACTCAAGCAAAAAATCCCTTTTGATAAAATACAGGAAAACGTACAGATAGTTAATGATCTACAGCCGTTCCGCACCCGTAAGGTGCGTATATTAAATGGCGCCCATACGACCATGGTTCCCTTTTCCATACTCTATGGAAATGAGACCGTAAAAGAGACCATAGATGGTAATTTTACCGGTAAATTTGTGAAAAATGCCATTTTTGATGAAATTAATCAATCCATAGATTTACCTAAAAAAGAATTGGATGCATTTGCAGAAACGGTCCTTGACCGATTTAGAAATCCTTTTATCAAACACCAGTTGGCCAGTATTGCACTCAACAGCATCTCTAAATTTAAGGTACGGGTGTTACCCAGCCTGTTGGCTTATGAAGAAAAATGCAATCGATTACCTATTCATTTAACTTTTGGTCTAGCCTGTTTAATACGGTTTTATAAAGGAGAGTGGAAGGGAAGGGAACTTCCAGTAAATGACGATGAAACCATCGTAGAAAAAATGAACGAAATCTGGAAATTGAAAGAGCATAAAAAAGTAGCAGAAGCAACGTTGCAGACCATGGATTTCTGGGGAGAAGATCTCTCAAAAATTGATGGTTTAGTGGAGAAAACCGGTCAGGCGCTTCAGTTAATGGATGCCGAAGGCATAGAAAATGGCTTTAAAAAATTTGCGGCAGATTTTGCTTCAGCATAATTTAAAAAGATATGAGCACTAAATTAATAAAAGTACACCCTAAAGATAATGTAGCTATTGCACTGGTAGACTTATGGCAGGGCGATGCAGTAACTTTTGAAGGTGATGACATTGTTATCCTTAACGATACGCAAGCAAAGCATAAAATCACTTTAAATAATTTAAAGAATGGGGACCCTATTTTTATGTACGGCGTTCTCGTGGGAAAAGTTGTCACTGATGTGGATAAAGGAGGGTTACTGACTATAGAAAATGTAAAGCACCAAGCTGCTAAAGCCACTGCAAAAACCGAAGATTTTAGGTGGAGCGTTCCAGATATTTCAAAGTGGAAAAACCGAACATTTTCTGGATATCACCGCGAAGATGGTCAAGTAGGTACTGCAAATATCTGGCTCTTTTTTCCACTTGTTTTCTGCGAAAACAGAAATATAGCGTTGCTCAAAGATGTTTTTGAGCAGGAACTTTCCGCACAAAAAGGGGGGAGGCAGCGCCAGTTACTGCGTAATCTTATAAACAACGAACCGGAAGAATCCCTAAGGGAAGAAACTGCTCAGGAAGATCGTGTTTTTAAGAATGTTAAGGTTCGTTTTTTGACCCATCAAGGGGGTTGCGGCGGGATACGCCAAGATTCGGTGGCGCTATCCCGGTTACTGGCCGGTTATGTGAATAACCCTAATGTTGCGGGAGCAACAGTACTTAGTCTGGGCTGCCAGAACCTACAAGTTGATATCTTAACAAATGCGCTGGATAATCTCAATAAAAATATTAAAAAGCCTATTCTCATTTATGAACAGCAGGAGGAAGGGACGATAGATGATATGTTAAATAAAATCATCAAAGAATCTTTTGATGAAATTAAGAAAGCCGATACAATCACACGGCAACCAGCCCCATTATCAAAATTGAAAATGGGTCTAGAATGTGGTGGTTCTGATGGATTTTCAGGAATTTCTGCTAATCCTGCGCTGGGTTATGCCTCTGACCTGCTTGCTGCTTTGGGCGGTTCCCCCATTCTTTCTGAATTTCCGGAATTATGTGGAGTGGAGCAGGAGCTGGTAAACCGTTGCGTAGATCAAAAAACTGCTGAAAAGTTTATGCAGCTCATGACGGTTTATGAAAACGCTGCGGAAGCTTCTGGTTCTGGCTTTGATATGAACCCTTCCCCAGGAAATATAAAGGATGGCTTGATCACAGATGCTATAAAATCTGCCGGAGCGGCTAAAAAAGGGGGTACTTCAACCATTCAGGACGTGCTGGATTATGGAGAGTACGTCACAAAACCAGGACTCAACCTGCTTTGTACACCGGGGAACGATGTAGAAAGTACCACTGCAATGGTGGGGGCAGGCGCAAATGTGGTAGTTTTTACCACTGGCTTGGGAACGCCAACAGGAAACCCCATAACACCCGTCATAAAAGTAGCTTCAAATACGGTTCTTGCCCGGCGTATGCCCGATATTATTGATATAGACAGCGGTGGCGTTGTGAAAGGGGAAAAAAGTATTACTGAAATGGGTGAGGAAATTCTGGAGTATATCATTGAGGTAGCTAGTGGTACAATTACGGCAAAGGCAGATCAATTGGGTCAAGAAGATTTTATACCTTGGAAAAGAGGAGTATCATTATAAAAAGACAAAAAGGTGACTAAAAAGACTGTTCGTGCTGGAATAATAGGATCGGGTTTTGCTGCCCAGTTTCATTTGGATGCCCTTCAACGGGTAAGCGTCGCTTTAATAAGTGTAGTAGGCGTTTATTCCAGAAACCCTCAAAACTCCGAAAATTTTGCATCAAAAAACGATTTAACTCCTTTTTACTCGTTAGAAGAACTCATTAATAGCTGTGATGTTCTCCATGTTTGTACTTCTCCGGTCTCACATGAAGAAATTGCCATACAGGTTTTGAAAAAAGATAAAGATGTCATTATAGAAAAGCCTTTAACCGGATATTTTGGATCGGGTGAAAATTTTAATGGAGACACTTTTCCGAGAAAAACAGGTCTTGATTACGCCGTTGCCAGTGTAAATCGAATGTTGGAAGCAGAAAACAGCAGCAAAGGCATGATTATGTATGCTGAAAACTGGATTTATGCCCCCGCTATACAGAAGGAAAGGGAGGTTATTGAAAAAACAAACGCTCAGATACTTTGGATTCAGGCGCAGCAAGGGCATTCGGGTTCTCATTCATTAGATTACGGAAAGTGGAAATTTTCTGGTGGAGGTTCTTTAATGGGAAAAGGATGTCACCCGCTTTCGGCTGCTATTTATTTAAAAGGTGTTGAGGGTAAAGTTTTAGATGGGAAGCCCATACGTCCTAAAAAAGTCTCATGCCAAACGCATTCAATTACCCGACTTCCTGATTTTAAGAATCAGGGACACCTAAAAGATTCTTATACAGATGTAGAAGATTATGCATCATTGCACCTGGTTTTTGAAGATGGTAGTATCGCAGACATTGTTGCAAGTGAGCTGGTGCATGGCGGAGTGAAGAATTATCTGGAAGTTCATGCCAATAATCATAGAACCATTTGCAATCTTACCCCTAACAATGCTATGCAGACTTATAATCCCGTAGATACTAATTTTAAGGATATTTATGTTTCTGAAAAATTAGGTACTAAAGAGGGATGGTCCAATATATCTCCAGATGAAAGTTGGTTTAATGGTTATCAACACGAACTGGATGCATTTTATAAGTGCCATATTTCAAGGATATCAGCAGAAAGTAATAGTCTTCTTGCTGCAGATGTGATTGTGACTATTTATTCAGCCTATCTTTCAGCATCGTTTAAAGGAAAGGAAGTTTCCATCGATTTATAGACGTATGCCCATTTTTAAATTCTAACTTTCCTTTTACTAGTTTCAACCTGGCTTTTATTAGAGGAATCCCGAATATAGAGTTCTGGGGCTAATACTACCTTTTTCTGTATAGTCAATTTTTTGTCTCCTAGTAGTTGTTCTAAAAAGACCTGTGCTGCGATTTTACCCATTTCTAGCGGAGTTTGATCTACCGATGAGATTCCTAGTTCCATATGTTGGGTAAAAGGTTCATTGCTAAAGCCAATAACACAGACTTCGCTGGGGATTTTAACACCTAATTTTTTAAGTTCTTGAATGGCACCCAAAGCTGAATAGTCTCCGGCGGAAAAAATAGCATCTGGTTTTTCTTTTAGTTTCCAAAGTTGGGAAACCGCCAGTTGACCTGCTTCTACAGTACTATCTACGGGTATGATGAATTTCTTTTTAATCGGGAGATTGTATTTTTTTAAAGCAGCTTCATATCCTTCATAGCGCTTAGTGTAGATTTCAAGGTTGGAATCTCCCTTAAAGTGAACTATTTTTCTGCAACCTTGATTGATAAGGTGCTCAGTTGCTAGGTAAGCTCCATTAAAGTCATCTATGGTAACAGAACTGAAAACCGGGGAATCCTGTTTGCGATCAAAAAATATAAGCGGTGTTTTTGAGTTCAGCACTTTTTGAATATGCCCATTATCTTTAGTGGTTTTAGAAATAGAAATAAAAATACCGTCTATTTGTGTGTTCAATAAAGCATCAATATTTCTGACTTCATTTTCAAATTTCTCATGTGTTTGACAAATGATGACATGATAACCCCGGGGGGAAAGCTCTTCTTCAATACCGCGAATCACAGAGGAAAAAAAGTTGCGATTAATATAGGGCACGATGACCCCAACATTAAAAGTTTTTCCACTTTTTAAAGATTGCGCTAAGCGGTTTTGAATATAATTCATTTCCTTGGCAGTCTTAATCACCAATTCTTTTGTTTTTAGACTGATTTTAGGATTATTGTTTAAAGCTCTGGATACAGTAGCTGCACTAATATTCAGTCGCTCAGAGATGTCATAAATAGTGACTTTTTCGTTTTCGTTCATGAAACAAAGTTAATATATAATTTTAATGCAATCGATTGTACTTTATTGATTTTATTACAATAATAATAATTATTTATACGTATTCAACTATTAAAGACACTGAAAATTAGTTTTGAATTAGAGGAAGATCAGTTTTTTTAGGAGTAAATTGACTTTAATATAAAATAATATTGATTCGTCGGAATTGCACCAGTAAAGATAATTTATTATCTTCTTAAAAATCTAAAATATGACTATTCTAAGTTTTGTAGAACAATTTCCTGACGAAAAATCGTGTCGTGACCATATGCGGAAAACTCGTGAGAAGGAAG
>DRGP01000131.1 GCA_011050015.1 Leeuwenhoekiella sp.
GTCTCGTGGGCTCGGAGATGTGTATAAGAGACAGACGCACAGCTATCCCAATTGCTGGCGTACCGATAAGCCTATCCTTTACTATCCGCTAGATTCGTGGTTTATAAAAGTGACCGAGGTGCGCGACCGTATGCACGAACTCAACACTACCATTAACTGGAAGCCAAAATCAACCGGTGAAGGGCGTTTTGGCAACTGGCTGGCCAATGCAAACGATTGGAACCTTTCGCGCTCGCGCTATTGGGGAATCCCACTGCCCATCTGGCGTACCGAAGATGGCCGCGAAGAACTCTTCATTGGTTCTGTGGAAGAATTGCAGACCGAAATGAAAAAAGCGGTGGAAGCCGGCGTGATGGACGAGAACATATTTTCGGGCTTTAAACCCGGGGATATGAGCGAGGCCAATTACGACCAAATAGACTTACACAAGAACGTTGTTGACGGCATTGTTCTGGTTTCACCCAGCGGAAAACCCATGAAACGCGAGGCTGATCTTATAGATGTTTGGTTTGATTCGGGTTCTATGCCGTATGCACAATGGCATTATCCATTTGAAAACAAGGAAAAAGTGGAGAAAACCTGGCGTAAGGCTGATTTTATCGCAGAAGGCGTAGATCAGACCCGCGGTTGGTTTTATACCATGCACGCCATCGCCACGATGATCTTTGACGATGTCGCCTACAAAAACGTAGTCTCAAACGGACTCGTTTTGGACAAAGACGGTCAGAAAATGTCAAAACGCCTGGGCAACGCGGCAGATCCTTTTACAACGCTAGACACCTTTGGTGCCGATGCCACGCGCTGGTACATGATAAGTAATGCCAACCCGTGGGACAACCTAAAATTTGACCTGGACGGTATTACCGAAGTCCAGCGCAAGTTTTTTGGCACCCTTTATAATACCTATTCGTTCTTTGTGCTTTACGCCAATCTGGATCAATTTACTTACGCTGAAGCGGAAGTCGCTCTAGAAGATCGCCCTGAGATAGACCGCTGGATCCTGTCTGAACTGCATACGCTGATCGCGAAAGTGGACGCGTTTTATACAGATTATGAGCCCACCAAAGCCACCCGTGCAATCTCAGATTATGTGCAGGAAAACCTGAGTAACTGGTTTGTGCGTTTGAGCAGAAGACGATTCTGGAAAGGCGATTACGGCCCCGATAAAATTTCGGCTTACCAAACACTGTATACATGCCTGAAAACCATCGCTAAACTGGGAGCGCCCGTAGCCCCATTTTATATGGACAGGCTTTATAAAGACCTCAACGCGGTTACAGGCAGGGAAGCTTCAGAAAGTGTACATCTCGCCGACTTCCCGGTGACTGATTCGGCTTTTAAAGATCCATTGCTGGAACGAAAAATGCAAAAAGCACAGACCATTTCTTCATTGGTTCTTTCGTTGCGCGCAAAAGAAAAAATCAAAGTGCGCCAGCCCTTACAGCGCATCATGATCCCTATTCTGGATCAAGAACAGGGTGAAGAAATCCTTGCTGTGCAGGAACTCATAAAATCTGAGGTAAACGTGAAAGCGGTGGAACTCATAGATGATGCATCGGGCCTTTTAGTAAAGACCATAAAACCTAATTTTAAAACGCTGGGGCCGCGTTTTGGAAAAGATATGAAGCAGATCGCAGCCAAAATAAATACCCTCAATGCGCAGGACATCGCAAAAATTGAGAAACTTGGCGAAATCATTCTTGACATTAATGGAAAAAGTCTTATTTTGGCCGCCGAAGACGTGGAAATCACTTCCCAAGACATTGAAGGATGGCTTGTTGCAAGCAGTGGTTCACTCACCGTCGCCCTTGACGTAACCCTTACCGAAAGCCTGCAAAATGAAGGCGTGGCCCGGGAACTTGTAAACCGCATACAGAACCTGCGCAAAGACTCTGGTTTTGAGGTTACCGATAGGATAGACATAGAATTACAGCGGGATGGCAAGGTCGAGCAGGCCATCGCGCAAAATAAGGAATATATTAAAAATGAGACACTTGCCACTAATCTCGATCTGGTGAAGCAGGTTACTAACGGTATAGATATTGAGTTTGACGACGTGGCAACACGGCTATCTATTACAAAACACAATTAAATATGGCTACAGAAACTAAAGAACGCTTTACAGATGCAGAACTAGAAGAATTCCGCATTCTTATTCAGCAGAAAATAGACAAGGCGCAAAACGACCTTGATCTTATTAAAAGTGCCTATATGAACAATGGGAATAATGGGACAGATGACACCAGCCCTACCTTCAAAGCTTTTGAAGAAGGCAGTGAGACCATGAGCAAAGAAGCCAATTCTGCTCTCGCCATACGCCAGGAAAAATTCATCAGGGACCTTAGAAACGCGCTGGTACGCATACAGAACAAAACCTATGGCATTTGCCGCGTGACCGGAAAGCTCATCGCTAAAGATCGCCTTAAGCTCGTTCCTCATGCCACGTTGAGCATCGAAGCAAAAAACATGCAATAAGATTAGAGCGCTCCAGAATAATGGAGCGTTTTTTGTTTCTTATCAAATGATGGGACAGTCTCGCTATTTATTGGTTATCGCCGCATTAATGTGCTGCGCGCTATGCTTTGCTCAGAAAAAATCCCAAGAAATAATTGAAGCGGAAGGAATTACCGGTATTCTGGTAGATTCTGATCAGATTTTTAAAATTGACGTTTCTACCCACAAAACCGGTAAAATCATCATAAAATCGGGAATTGACGGAGAAACTTTTGAAACCATGCGCATAAATAGCACGGTAAAAAACGGGATTTTAGAAATAACAGCATCGCGCAACCCCTTTTTTAAGGATATAGATGATAAACTCGCCGCGCATAAAGTAATGTCTATCGTTCTTTATATTACCATACCGGAAGCGCTGGAGTTCTGGGTAGATTCATCACTGGCAGCGGTGGTTATGCAGGGTAATTATGGTTCTATCGAACTCAATTTGGGGCGTGGGGACTGCCAGCTTGATCACTTCCGCGGCAACGGAACAATTAACACACGTACCGGCAATATCAAGGTGAATACCCAAAATTGTATCATAGATGCGAGCTCCCGTCATGGCAAAGAAAACGTCAAAAATGTGGCTTCTGGCAGCTATCATTTAGAACTAAAGAGTATTACGGGTAGCATAACGGTCACCCAATCTGAATAATTATACTATTTTTGCCTGCAGATCAAAAAAGATTCATGTCATTAAAAAAAGCCATTGGGATCATTATCCTGATCTTGCTCATCGACCAGATAAGCAAGTTTTATATCAAAACACACTTTCAGCTCAACGACGAATACGTAATTGCCAGCTGGTTCAAGATTTTATTTGTAGAAAACGAGGGCATGGCCTGGGGCACAAAAATCCCCGGTAATTATGGCAAAATAATTCTTACGCTGTTCCGTATAGGTATTCTTCCGCTCATAGGCTACTGGCTTTATGATGCAGTGAGGAACAATGCTTCAAAAATACTTATTGTAGCCGTGGCCATGATTTTTGCGGGCGCTTTTGGCAACATTATAGATTCTATTTTTTACGGGCTTATTTTTGACAGCAGTATGGGCCAAGTGGCTTCCTTTATGCCCGAAAGTGGTGGATATGGTACTTTTTTGCACGGTAAAGTGGTAGATATGCTTTATTTTCCCCTTTGGAAGGGCTATCTTCCCGAGTGGCTGCCCATCTGGGGCGGGGACTATTTTACATTTTTCAATGCTGTTTTTAACATTGCCGACACGGCCATAAGTACGGGTGTAGGCTTACTTCTTGTTTTTAATAAGCGGGCTTTTGCAAAAACTGAGTCTTAATGCAAAACCGGTAAATCTGTCAATAAGCCCTAAAAGTGATTAATTGCCTTAATGCAAAGTTTTTCTTCTAAAGTAAAAAGGCTCCCAAGGAATATTCAGAAACTGCTTTTTCAATGTAGGATTCATAGGGTTTGAGAATACAAACCGATGCTGTAGTTCTACTAAAAGATATACCTCTCAAAATTTGAATAAAAAGACCATTTCTCGAGAAAAAACGGCTAATATAGCACATAAATTAGTCTTTAAAACGTACTTTCTAATGACAATCTGATGGATTGATCTCTGCACAGTGTCTAAATATGAATGATAAACTTAGTCCCGTATCCTGGTTTACTGTTTATCTCAAGCTTAGCACCCATTGCTTCCACCTGATTTTTGATGATAAATAAATCTATAGATTTATGGCGGGATTTAAATTCACCCGTCCCATACGTATAATAAATAAACTCATCACTGTCTTCCATCTCTATGCCCGCACCGTTGTCTTCAATAATAACGGAAACCTTTCCGTTTTCTTCGATACTATAGGCCTTAATTTCTGGTTGGCGGCCTGGTTTTTCATTTTTTATTCCATTTTTTATGAGCGAACAAAAAATATTATTTAAAAAGTTTTTGTTGAATTTTACTTCTGGAACTTCAGAAAAATCAGAATAAACAGAACCTTCCTTTTCCTCTATCAATTGCTGTAATTCTGACTTACATTCTTCAAAAATATCCTGAAGATCAACATTTACTAGCTTTTCTTTAGCTTTTTTCTGAATCAAAACTATTTCATTAAGCTGTACTACGGTTTTTGACAAGCTGCTGGCAATTTCTTTATAATTGCCAAAAAGCTCTTGTTGATCTTCCGGCAAACTCTCATCATCTACTAGTTGTGAAGTTAGTTCTAGGTTATTTACATGATTTTTTAAATTATGCGATATATGATTGGCAAATTTGAACATACGATCATTGGTTGCCTCAATAGATTCCAGCGAATTTTCAAGGGAAAGCTCCCGTTCTTTCTGACCATCTATATTGAGAATAATGCCTCGTATTCCGGTGACTTTATTCTTTGAACCAAAAATAGGCTTTCCTATACAACGGGCCCAGAACTGTTTACCTTCATAGGTAATCATTTTTACCTCTGCCTCAAAGGGAATCCCTTTTTTGAGATTTTCAAAAACCTCAATTACCTGCTCATGATGCTCTTCATCATAAAAGTGAAGCGCATATTTGAGTGATGGCCGATAGTTTGCCGGGGTATTAAAAATAGTACGCAGTTGCTTATCAAAATAGCTTTTTTTCTTTTCAAAGTCTATAGTCCACCCCCCTGCCCCCACACTGGCGGCAATCTGTTCATAATAAAATCGTTCTGGATAATTATCTGGCTCGGGCGGGGAACTCCCGCGAAGAAAGGATAGTAACCCTTTGCGTTTTTTTGCATTCATAAAACTGTAATAATTAATGATTTGGGACGGCAAATATAGAAAAAAATCCCAGTCTAGCTAGAATAGATAAATATTATCTACTGTGATACAGCCGTTTAATGCAACATCATGCGAATCTACTGGAACTTCAAGAGCAGGTTCAAAAAAAGAAAGACCTATTTTAAGACAATCTGGTCTACATTTTTTAAGAAAGCGGTCGTAATAGCCTTTCCCATAACCCAGACGGTTTCCCAGCCGGTCAAACGCTAAAAGCGGAACAAAAACCACATCCAATTGATCTTCTGAGATACCTATTCCTCCCTGCGGTTCAGGAATACCCCATTCATTTGTTTTAAAGACTGTATTGTCTGTTAACAAAAAATGGCTCATCGCTTTCTGGGCTGTATCTGTCGCCCCTACAACTATATTTTTATCCTTTCCATTAAGAATATTAAGCAAATATTCGGTATTTACCTCCATTAATCGATTAATGGGAAGAAAAATATGATAAAAGGAATGATTCCACAGTGCGGACTCTAAGGATTTGTTCGCTATCTTGAGACTACGGGTTTCGCGCTCATCGGGTGAAAGTTCGGCTCTCTTTTCTTTGTAGAAATTACGTAGCGCATTTTTAGTCTTCTCTGACGGCATCTGTGGAAATATGAAAAATTGCATCGCCTTGATAAACCAGTGATGCCTCATTGAGGTTTATAATATAGCCAGCATTTAGCGATTTCACCTTATGGCTGAAGGTTCCGTAAGGATCTGTAATAGTGGCCAGGATACCCCCTTTTTCCACATGGTCTCCATAAGATGCTTTAAGGTGTAGTAAACCACTATATTTAGCCCGTACCCATGTGCTTCTACTTATGGTAACCGGGTTTTTGTTATGTTCGGGCATTTTAAAATCTGCATTGAGCATACCAAAATGGTTTAAGATGCGCATGACTCCAAACACGCCTTCACGCGCTACAGTCTTATCGCTGACCTGCGATTTTCCTCCTTCAAAGAGTAAAATAGGCGTATCCATTTTTGCACAGGTAGCGCGGTAGGATTTACTGATATTTTTAGAGAATACGGTAAAAGGAGCATTAAAAATACGGGCATACTTCACCAGCTCCTCGTTACTTTCTTCTACCCGAATTTGAGACACATTAAAACGGCTTGCACCCCCAGTATGAAAATCTATACAAAAATCGGCCAGCGGGAGTATTTTTTTTACAAATTGATAGGCAAAACGGCTGGCTAGCGACCCACCGCGCGTGCCTGGAAAAACACGGTTAAGGTCCCGACCATCAGGAAATGCCCGGCTCATATTTATAAAACCGAACACATTGAGCACCGGTATACAGATTATTGTACCCCTGGTCGGCCTGTTAATACGCTTGGCGATAAGTTGGCGTACAATCTCAACCCCATTGACCTCATCACCATGAATCCCAGCCGTGATTAGAATGCACGGTCCCGGTTTTTTTGCACGGTGAATAATGATAGGCACCTCTACAGAAGTCGTCGTGTAGAGTTTTGCCATGTTAAAGTTAATGGTTCGTTTAGCTCCCGGTGGTATTTTCTCACCTAAAATGGTAAGCACATTATGCTCATCTATTTGCACCATAAATTATATTCCACGTTCTATGTATCGTATTATGATATTGGCAATATCTTTTCCGGTAGCCTTCTCTATACCCTCTAAACCCGGAGAGGAATTTACCTCAAGAATAAGTGGGCCCCGGGCGCTTTGTAGCATATCTACGCCGGCAACTCCCAATCCCATACATTTTGCCGCCTTTATGGCAGCGTTTTCCTCTTCGTCTGTAAGGCTTATAACTTCAGCGGTACCGCCACGGTGCAGGTTAGACCTGAACTCTCCTTCTTTACCTTGTCTTTTCATCGCGCCTACTACCTGACCATCTACGATAAACGCCCGAATGTCTGCTCCTTTTGCTTCTTTAATAAATTCCTGCACGATAACCCGTGCCTGTAAACCGTTGAATGCTTCAATTACAGATTCGGCCGCATTTTTCGTTTCTGCCAGTACCACTCCAAGACCCTGTGTTCCTTCAAGCAATTTTATGATAAGCGGGGCACCACCTACGTGCTCAATGATCTCTTTAACATCGCGGGAATAATTGGTGAAAACTGTTTTGGGAAGCCCCAAGCGTGCCCTAGAGAGTATCTGCAGACTTCTTAATTTATCACGGCTGCGTACAAGCGCTTGAGATTCGGTGGTGGTAAAACAGCCCATCATCTCAAACTGGCGTACCACAGCAGTACCGTAATAGGTTATTGAAGCGCCTATTCGGGGTATTACCGCATCTGTTTCGGTCAAATATTTTCCCCTGTAATAAACAGAAGGTTTTTTCTTTTCAATTATAAGATCGCATTTTAGCGGATCTATTACCTCAACGGTGTGTTTTCTTTTTTTTGCAGCTTCTATAAGTCTGTGTGTAGAATACAGGGCACTATTTCTCGATAGGATTTTTAAATTCATGAATTTTGTTGTTATAAGATAGATCGGTAAGCGCGGTATCTACAATAAATTTTTTAGTTAGGAATTTCCTGCCCAAAAGCACTGGGAACCGCATATCTTCCCTAGAGCTCAAGGTCAAGCTTATTTTAAAAACTTTGTTAAATATTCTGATGTTTGACTGCACCACATAACGTGTTTGTATTTCCCCATTACTGCTTTTTACCGCAGTAACATCATAAGCGGTGAAGATCATCTTATTGCCATCATAAGAAGGGTGCTGTGGATCTAGAAAGGTACAGAATAGCCGGTCGTCGTCTTCATAAATATGAGTGCAATGTATAGAGGAAGTATAGGCCCCTGTATCAATTTTCACATCAACTTCTGAAAACCCAAGCTTGGGAAAATCTACTTTATCGGTACGTCCTATTAATATTCTGTCCACGTCTTTTGTTGCAATTTAAGAAATACCCGCTGGCAGTCGCTGCAAATTAACAAATTAATTGCCCCTATCTCTGCCTTAAAAAGACAGTGCGGAACGAAAAAGGCTTTAAAAGATAGTTTTTGAAAAGCACAATTAGCCGTAAATTTGGGCTAATGAAGCTTCCCGATCTAGAAATACAGTTAAAAACCTTACCAAATAGTCCCGGTGTTTATCAATATTATGATAAAAACGGCAAATTGCTCTATGTTGGGAAGGCAAAAAACCTAAAAAAAAGAGTCACCTCTTATTTTACCAAAAAGCATGACAATGCGCGCACCCATCTTTTGGTAAAAAAAATAGTGCAAATCAAACACATTGTAGTTAATAGCGAGACCGATGCACTATTGCTCGAAAATAACCTGATCAAAAAATACCAGCCACGTTATAATGTAATGCTCAAGGACGATAAAAGTTATCCTTGGATATGCATTAAAAATGAGCGTTTTCCGCGGGTTTTCCCGACCCGGCGCCTCATAAAAGACGGCAGTGAATATTATGGCCCGTTCACCAGCATGAAGACCGTGCACACCCTGCTTGATCTTATAAAGGGTCTATACCCTTTACGCACCTGCAATTATGATCTTTCCCAAGATAAAATTGATGCTGGTAAATATAAAGTTTGCTTAGAATATCATCTAGGCAATTGCCTGGGCCCTTGCGAGGGCAAATTTTCGGCGGAAGCCTACCACGCGAACATCGATGCAATACGGGATATCGTAAAAGGGAATTTTAAGGATTCCCTGAACCGTTTTCGAGATCAAATGAAAGTCCATTCCGAAGCCTTGGAATTTGAAGACGCACAGCGCATCAAGGAAAAAATAGATGTTCTGGAAGGCTATCAGAGCAAAAGCACGGTAGTCAATCCCAAAATAAACAATGTAGATGTTTTCAGTATTGTTTCAGACGAAGGCTATGGTTACGTCAACTTTTTACAGCTTTCGCACGGCGCAATAATCAGGTCGCACACTCTGGAAATCAAGAAAAAACTGGACGAATCTGATCAAGAGCTCCTCAAAATAGGCATTGTGGAAATACGGCAACGCTTTAACTCCCAGTTTTCTGAAATCTATGTACCCTTTGCCGTAGATGTAGGCGAAGATATCACGGTAACGGTCCCCAAACTGGGCGATAAAAAACGAATTGTTGAACTCTCTGAACGCAACGCAAAATATTTTAGGATAGAGCGCTTCAAGCAGAGTAAAATCATAGATCCAGACCGGCACGTGAACCGACTTATGGCGCAAATGAAGGCCGACTTACGCCTCTCTAAAGAGCCGCGGCACATAGAGTGTTTTGACAACAGTAATATTCAGGGTACCAACCCCGTGGCAGCCTGTGTTGTGTTTAAAGACGGAAAACCCAGCAAAAGGGATTACCGGAAATTCAATATCAAGACTGTAGAAGGTCCAGACGATTTTGCATCTATGGAAGAAGTGGTCTATCGCCGCTACAAGCGTTTGCTCAACGAGGAGCAAGACCTACCGCAGCTCATTATTGTAGATGGTGGCAAAGGCCAACTAAGCTCTGGTGTAAAAGCTCTGGAAACCCTGGGTTTACGAGGTAAAATTGCCATTATAGGTATCGCAAAAAGACTGGAAGAGCTGTTTTATCCCGGTGACTCCATACCACTTTACCTGGATAAGAAAAGCGAGACTTTAAAAGTGATTCAGCAACTGCGCAATGAGGCGCACCGTTTTGGGATTACCTTTCATAGAAATAAAAGAAGCAACGCCGCTCTCAACACAGAATTGGAAACCATAAGTGGCATCGGTGAAAAGACAGTGGTTGAACTGCTCAGGCATTTTAGGTCTGTAACACGCATAAAAAAAGAGAACGAAAACACGATCGCCGAAGTCATAGGCCCTGCCAAGGCAAAAATTATCTATAAGCACTATCACGACACAAAATGATTTTGCTCCTGTGAAGTTAATCTAAAAAACAAGCGAGCCCGCATCTCTTTTAGCACAATGCCTTACCTTAACGCTATGAAACAGCTTATCGTCCTTTTTATTATTCTGATAGCCTGGAGCATGCAGGGACAGAAGGGCCATCTTGACATTCCTAAGGGCAAAGATCTAAAAGTGGGCCTTGTGCTTAGCGGTGGGGGTGCCAAAGGATTAGCGCACATAGGCGTACTGAAGGAAATAGAGGCTGCCGGCATAAAAATAGATTACATAGGCGGCACCAGTATGGGCGCTATTGTGGGAGCACTTTATGCTTCGGGATATAATGCCAGGCAACTGGATTCCCTTTTTACAGTTATAGATTTCAGCCAGCTTATACAGGATGTACTCCCTAGGAGTTCTCGCTCCTTCTATGAACGGGAAGATATTGAGAAATATGCAATCACCCTTCCCTTTAATAATTTTAAAATTTCACTGCCTTCGGCAATTTCAAAGGGGCAGAACATTTATAACCTTTTTACCCAACTCACGGCACATGTTCAGGCTGTAGATGATTTTAGCAAACTACCCATACCTTTTTTTTGTATCGCAACCGATGCCGAAAAAGGAACCGAGGTGATTTTAGATAAAGGCTATCTACCCGAAGCGGTCACCGCTAGCGGTGCACTACCCTCGCTGTTTAGTCCCGTGCCACTGGATGGTAAAGTGCTCATAGACGGCGGTGTGGTCAATAATTATCCGGTAGAGGAACTCAAGCGACGTGGGGCCAACTTTATCATAGGGGTAGATGTACAGGACGATCTGCGCACACGCGATGAGTTACAAAGCGCGCCAGAGATGCTCATCCAGATCAACAATTACCGCACTATCGTCGCCATGCGAGGTAAAGTCAAACAAACTGATATTTATATCAAGCCTGATATTGATGAATTTACGGTGGTTGATTTTAACAAGGGTCAACAAATCATAGCTGCCGGAGAAAAAAAAGCAGCAACCTTCGGAAACGAATTTAATGAACTCGCAGCCCAACAGCACCTGTTGTATAGAAAACCGCCGCTACATCAAAACCTTAGCGATAGCCTCACCATA
Organism: Leeuwenhoekiella sp.; assembly: GCA_011050015.1. Classification (GTDB taxonomy): domain Bacteria; phylum Bacteroidota; class Bacteroidia; order Flavobacteriales; family Flavobacteriaceae; genus Leeuwenhoekiella. Next base: position 11,149 of record DRGP01000131.1, read on the forward strand.
CGTAGCATAGAGATTAAAGGTAATGATTATTACACACGTTCCTATATTCTAGGGAAATTAAGAATTAGGCCCCCGGCAGACCTTACCTATAACCAATTTTTTAAAGGCATAGATAATCTGGCATCTACCGGTAACTTTCAGCGGGTCAACCATAAGTTTGAAAGCTACGATAATGGGGATTACAACCTGGTAATGAATCTGGAAGAAAGCGAAATTACCACCCTAATTAGGGCAAGCGTACATTATGATGATCTTTATAAAAGTGCGGCGCTGGGAAATATAACTAAAAAACGCCTACTGTTTAAAAATGATGTAGCTTCATTAGATCTGATTGTGGGTGATAATTTACGGTATGAACTGAATTATTACAGTGACAACGGTTTTTATATTGGTTTTGGTTTTAAGTCTGCCTTCAATGGTTTTGACAGTCGAGTAAGTGCACGCTTTGTGGAAGATATTGCCGAGGTACCCTTAGAGCGTTTCAACAGCTTAACCATTAAATTTTCTGACTTCACGAACCAGGTCTACGTCCAAACGCTTTTTGCGAAGCAGTTTTCATTCAGTCTGGGGCTTGAACAGAAATTATTAAAAGTAGAGACCGAAAATATAAGGCAAGAAGTAGAAGAAGAGCCCCGTTTTTACTTTGAAAACAGTAATTATATAAGCGCTTTTGGCAAATTACGGCTGGATACTTTTGATAATAAATACTTTCCTACCAGTGGTTTTTATTTTAGAGGTGATTTCCACTGGTATGTGTTTTCTTCAAATTTCAATAACAATTTCAATTCCTTTTCCATAGGGCAAGCCACTTTTAAATATGCTACTCATTTTGGTTCAAAGCTAGCTATGAACGTAGGTATATCAGGTGGTTTTAAAATTGCAGGTGAAAGTATTAATTCACTTGATTTTTATCTGGGTGGATGGGGCAACGACTTTATAAATGGCATTACGCCGTTTTATGGTTACGATTTTTTCAGCCTTAGTGGTGATGGGCTGGTAAAATCCACACTCACTTTTGATTATGAATTTTACCGAAAAAACCACATCAATATAGGCGGAAATATAGCCAACTTGGGCAATAAACTTTTTTCCAGTGGAAATTGGTTCAGCTCACCCAATTTTTCGGGATATTTTATAGGGTATGGGCTAGAAACATTTTTAGGGCCTATCCAGACGAAAATTTCCTATTCACCCGAAACCAAAAAGGCCTTCTGGAATTTTAGTCTTGGTTTTTGGTTTTAAGAAAATATTGACTGATTTTTAGCTGATTTTTACGATATTTGATGATAATAGATTGATTTTAGAAGAATATTATAAAATTCAAAGTTCTTTTTTAATCAAATTAAAATACAAATCATGCCCTTCTACCATACCCTTGGGAAAATCCCACACAAAAGACACACACAGTTTAGAAAATCTAATGGTGATCTGTATTACGAGCAGCTTTTTGGCACCATCGGTTTTGAAGGCATGTATTCCAACCTTTATCACGAGCACCGGCCTACGCAGGTAAAAAATATTGGTGAGGGGTATAGCGTAAAACCTGAGGTTGCCAAAAAAAACCACATACAATCATATCGTTTTCGCGGTTTTGAGATCAAGCCAGAAAAGGACTTTTTAAAAAGCAGAAAACCCATTTTGACCAATAGTGACTGTACCATTATTTTGGCCGCTCCACAGGAAAATACCTCCAATTATTTTTACAAAAACAGTGATGCAGATGAGTTGATTTTCATTCATCGTGGAAAAGGAAAACTCCGCAGCCATCTGGGAAATTTAGATTTTAAATACGGTGATTATTTATTGATTCCGCGGGGAACGATCTACAAGATGGATTTTGAAGATGCAGATAATCGCTTGTTTATCGTAGAATCACGTCGCCCCATTTATACACCAAAAAAATACAGAAATTGGTTTGGTCAGCTTTTAGAACAATCTCCATTTTGTGAGCGCGACATCAGAAGGCCTTATGAACTGGAAACCAATGATGAGAAAGGCGATTTTTTAATGAAGATTAAAAAACAGGATGAGATTTTTGACCTTACTTATGCTACACATCCCTTTGATGTAGTGGGTTACGATGGCTACAATTATCCCTATGCATTTTCTATTCATGATTTTGAGCCCATTACAGGCCGCATCCATCAGCCACCACCAGTACACCAAACTTTTGAAACCGATGCGTTTGTGGTTTGTTCCTTTTGCCCCAGAAAATACGATTACCATCCAGAAAGCATCCCCGCCCCATACAACCACAGCAATATAGATAGTGATGAAGTGCTGTATTATGTAGATGGCGATTTTATGAGTCGAAATGACATTGAGGCAGGCCATATCTCGCTACATCCTGCAGGTATCCCACATGGGCCGCATCCTGGTTCTGTAGAGCGCAGTATTGGTAAGACCGAAACCGAAGAACTGGCTGTCATGGTAGATACTTTTAAACCACTACAGGTTTGTGAGGACGCCATGCCGATTGCGGATGAAGAGTACTATAAATCGTGGTTGCCACATTAAAAAATTAGCGAATTCGGGGAATTATCCAATATTTGACTAAAGCAGACGAAATTGAATACCCGTTATGATTCGAAAATATTTTTTTGAATTTAAACCCAAAAGGTCTGAGAATAAATCCCACTGGAGGAATTAAAATCTTAAATAAGATTATTGGAACGTCTAGAAAAACAACATTGACAATTGATTAATTGATAATCGAATAATTTACTTATGAGCAAAGACTTAAAATCCGTTGACTACGGACTCGAAAAAATATTTGAAGGTGCGCAGGATTTCCTACCGCTTCTGGGTACAGATTATGTAGAATTTTATGTGGGCAATGCTAAGCAAGCTGCTCATTTTTATAAAACAGCATTTGGATTTCAATCCTATGCTTATAGTGGTTTGGAAACCGGTCAAAAAGACCGTGTGAGCTATGTACTTAAACAGGATAAAATTCGACTGGTACTTACTTCTCCATTATCCAGTAAATCGCCTATTAACGATCATATAGTAAAACATGGCGACGGTGTAAAAGTAGTGGCACTATGGGTAGAAGACGCACGCAGCGCTTTTGAAGAAACCACAAAAAGGGGCGCAAAACCCTTCATGGAGCCCAAAGTCGAAAAAGATGACCATGGCGAAGTCGTGCGGTCTGGGATTTACACCTATGGTGAAACGGTGCATATGTTTGTAGAGCGTAAAAACTATGACGGTCAGTTTTTGCCAGGTTTCCGTAAGTGGGAATCCAATTACCAACCGGAATCTACCGGCCTGAAATACATAGACCACATGGTGGGCAATGTAGGTTGGGGCGAGATGAACACATGGGTAAAGTGGTATGAAGAAGTTATGGGTTTTGTAAATTTTCTCACCTTTGATGATAAGCAGATCACCACAGAGTATTCGGCGTTGATGAGCAAGGTGATGAGTAATGGTAACGGCCGCATAAAATTCCCCATTAATGAGCCGGCAGAAGGGATCAAAAAATCACAGATTGAGGAATATCTTGATTTTTACGAAGGCTCTGGCGTGCAGCACCTTGCGGTAGCCACAGATGATATTGTAAAAACCGTTGCCGATCTTAAATCCCGTGGGGTCGAGTTTTTACCTCCACCACCACAAGCCTATTATGATGATATACCCCGACGTCTGGGTACGCACATGGATACCATGAAAGAAGATCTCAGCAAATTACAGGAACTCTCTATTCTTGTAGATGCGGATGAAGAAGGCTATTTACTTCAGATTTTCACCAAGCCACTACAGGATAGGCCCACTCTATTTTTTGAAATTATACAGCGTATGGGTGCAAAAGGCTTTGGCGCCGGTAATTTTAAAGCCCTGTTTGAATCTATAGAGCGCGAGCAGGAACAAAGAGGCACTTTGTAATCAGTTGCACAATGTCATTTTTTTAATCTTACAATAGCTATATAACAAATACGTTCTTTTCATGAATAACTATGCTTTGAGGTTACCACTATAATCACTGCTAAATTGGAGCCTTTAAAATACTATGTGCTTTGCACATGCTATTTTATCGTCTTTTGTCTAATTTTGGAATAACTCTTGTATACATCAAGTGTAAACCCCAAAAGCTTTATGTCAATGAATCATCTTTTCGTTTTATTTATAGCCTTCTGCTCCAGTTGGTACGCTCCCGCGCAGGAACCGGCTTTTGAAGGGGGTGAATGGTTTAAATTCAGGCTGAGTTACAGCGGGTGGTTCAAGGCCGGGGAAGCAACACTTACAGTAACTGACGAGCGTTACAAAGATAAACCTGTTTATCACATAAAAGGGGAAGGCGTAACTACCGGGATGACCAAGTTATTCTTTAATGTTGAAGACAATTATGAAACCTATGTAGATCAAAAAACGATTCTGCCTTATCGTTTTGTGCGTAAAATCGATGAGGGTGGGCATACTAAAGATAAAGTTATAGATTTTGATCAGCGACAACAAAAAGCTTACGTTTTTGACAAAAAACATAATGAACATGCCACTTATGACACCCCCGCTTCGGTGCATGATATGATTTCATCCTTTTATTTCCTTAGAGATCAAATTGATATAAATAAATTAGAAGAAGGCAAGGAGACTGGACTTGATATGTTTTTTGATGAAGAGAATTTCGAATTTAGATTACGGTTTTTAAGACGTGAGGTGATAGATACTAAATTTGGCAAAGTAAAAACATTGGTCTTTAGACCTCTTGTACAGGCCGGTAGGGTATTTAAGGAAAAGGAAAGCCTCACATTATGGGTGAGTGCCGATAAAAACAAAATACCGTTACGCATCAAAGCAGAATTAGCCGTAGGATCGCTTAAAGCAGATCTGGAGGCTTATAAAGGATTAAAGTACCCGTTTTATATCATCCAGGATTAATGGCCAGCAATAAATCACCGATTGAACAGCAACTGACAGCGCTGTCGGAAAAATTTAAGGATATAGGCCAACCCCTTGACCATCAACTAGAAGGTCTTGTGCACGCAAAACCTATAAATTACTGGGATTATATTCAGACCGATGCCCTCCTAAACCTACAAGTGCAACGCACAGTGTTTCCGGATGAGATGGTTTTTATTATGTACCACCAAGTCAATGAACTCCTTTTCAAAATGATTTTGTGGGAATTGCAACAAATCGCAGACATTGAAAACTTGACCACAAGCTTTTTTTCATCAAAATTAGGCCGAATAAGCCGTTATTTTGACATGCTTACCGCCTCCTTCACTATTATGAGCGAGGGTATGGATCTAGAGCAGTACTTAAAATTCAGGCACACGTTGAGCCCAGCAAGTGGCTTTCAGAGTGTACAATACCGCCAGATCGAATTTGCCAGCACAGATCTTATAAATCTTATAGACGAAAGGTTTAGAAAAGAATTTTTAAAAAAGATTGACACTAAGCAGCAATTTACCGAAGCTTTTTACGATAAAGCCTTTGAACACTTATACTGGCAGGCTGCTGGTAAAGATTTCACCACCGGCAAAAAAACATATACCCTAAAGCAGTTTGAGCTAAAATATAAAGAGCCCCTGCTACGTTTTATAAAAACCTTTAAAGGCTTAAATTTGTACTCAAAATTTCAGACCTTGCCAGAACGTTCAAAACAAGATCCCAATTTGCGGGAGGCCATGAGGCACTACGATCATACGGTTAATATTAAATGGGTTATGGCACATTATAATACCGCGCGGTATTATTTAAACCAGGGCAAACAACCCCTAGAAGCTACAGGCGGTAGCGAATGGGCAAAATATATGCATCCCAAATATCAAAAACGTGTCTTTTTTCCCAGTTTATGGAGCACGGAAGAACTTAAAAACTGGGGGCAGGAAGTTTAATCAATAAAGCATAATAAAATACCATCCATTGAAGCATTTTTTTTACATTCTTTTACTTTCCGTTATCGTCCTATATTCCTGCGAAGATGAGGAGGTAAAAGCCCAACCGAAAAAGGAAATGGCCACTGTTGTTAAAGAGCCAAAAATAGTAAAGCAATACGGGTTCCCTGTAAATGATTACCAGATTGTCAATGATACGGTACGTTCTGGCGATAGTTTCGGCAAGATTCTTTCTGAAAATGGCATTGATTACGCAGAAATTCAGCAGATCACAGACAGCACAAAAGAAGTTTTTGACACCCGAAGAATACGGTTGGGGGCGCCCTACACCCTTTTTAAGGCCAAAGATTCACTCAACAAGGCCCAGGCCTTTGTGTATGAAGAAAATGCCATAGATTATGTAGTTATTGATTTTGAGGATTCAATATCTGCCAAAAAGGACAAAAAACCGGTTAAATTAGTCGAAAAAACGGTCTATGGAGAAATTACAGATAACCTTTCTACCACTTTTGATGATCTGGGATTAAGCGTGAATCTTGTGTATAAAATGTCTGACATTTATGCGTGGACCATAGATTTCTTCCATTTGCAAGCTGGTGACCGCTTTAAGCTTATCTACACCGAAAAATTTATAAATGACACCATTCCCGCAGGCTATGGCGAAATCAAAGCTTCCTGGTTTGAATACAGCGGCACGCCCATATATGCATTTCGGTTTAAAAATGATTCCATTAAAGATCTTACCGATTATTATGATGAAGAGGCAAATAATTTAAGAAGGGCGTTCTTAAAAGGACCGCTTTCCTTTAACCGTATTTCCTCCCGTTACAACCTTAAACGCCGCATCGCCTATTATGGCAATCGCATACGCCCACATAAGGGAACCGATTTTGCCGGTGCTGTGGGCACACCTATTATGGCCACCGCAGACGGCACGGTCATCAATTCAGAATACCGCGGCGGCAATGGCAACTACGTTAAGATTCGGCATAATGCCACGTATGACACCCAGTACCTACACATGAGCAAACGCAAAGTAAAAGTGGGTGATTATGTGAAACAAGGCGACGTTATAGGTTATATAGGCATGACCGGCAATACCTCAGGCCCGCACGTATGTTACCGTTTCTGGAAAAATGGAAGGCAAGTAGATCCTTTTAAAGTAGATTTACCCACAGCAGAACCACTTGCAGATTCTCTAAAAACAGCATTTTACAATCATATTGCACCTCTTAAAGAAGAGCTGGATGCAATACATTTTGACGAAAACCTATAATTATGAACAAGATAAATCCAACTACCACCAAATCCTGGAAAAAGCTTTTAGGTCATTACGACGCCATAAAAAGCACCCAGATGAAAAAACTATTTCAAGAAGGTGACCGCGCTGCGGAATTTACCCTGAAATGGGAGGGTTTTTATGTAGATTATAGTAAAAACCGTATCACTAAGGAAACCATGGAATCGCTGCGCGACTTCGCCAAAGAAATGAAGCTGCAGGAGGCGATGGCCGATTATTTTGGCGGGCAAACCATTAATGAAACTGAAGGTCGTGCCGTGATGCACACTGCTTTGCGTGCACCTAAAGATGCTACACTAAAAGTAGATGGGCAGAACATCGTTGACGAAATCAATGAAACCAAGCAGAAGATCAAGCAATTTTCGGAAAAAATAATCGGTGGAAGTCACAAAGGTTTTACCGGCAAAGCCATTACCGATGTGGTAAATATAGGCATAGGCGGCTCTGATTTGGGGCCAGACATGGTGACCAAAGCGCTCGCTTATTATCAAAACCACTTGAAGGTGCATTTTATTTCCAATGTAGATGGCGATCACGTGCACGAGACCTTAAAGCAACTTGATCCCGAAACCACGCTTTTTGTAGTCGTTTCAAAAAGTTTTACCACCCAAGAAACGTTGTCGAATGCCAACACCGCCCGCGACTGGTTTATAAAAAAAGCCGCAAAGCCGGGTGAAGACCGCAAAAAAGATGTGGCCAAGCATTTTGTGGCCGTATCTACAAATCTGGAAGCTGTAAAAGATTTCGGTATTGCCGAAGAAAATATTTTCACCATGTGGGAATGGGTAGGTGGCCGTTTTTCCATTTGGAGCGCGGTGGGACTTACCATTGCAATTGCTATAGGTTATGACAATTTTGAGTCTTTTCTGGCCGGCGCCCATAAAATGGATGAACATTTTAAAAACACCCCTTTTGATCAAAATATTCCCGTCACGCTGGCTTTATTGACGGTTTGGTATAATAATTTCTTTAAGGCAGAAAGCGAAGCGATCATTCCATATACCCAATATTTACAGCGCTTACCCGCTTATCTGCAACAGGCCACCATGGAAAGTAATGGCAAGAGCGTAGATCAGAACGGTAAACCTGTAGATTATCAAACGGGAACAATTATCTGGGGCGAGCCGGGTACTAACTCGCAACATGCGTTCTTTCAATTAATACACCAAGGCACCAAAATCATCCCAACTGATTTTATAGGCTACAAAGAATCCCTACACGGTGACGAGGATCATCACAATAAATTGATGGCCAATTACCTTGCCCAGACTGAAGCCTTAATGAACGGTAAAACTGAAGAAGAGGCCCGCAAAGAACTTGAAGCGGACGGAATGGATCAGGAAAAAATAGATCAACTGGCTCCTTTTAAAGTATTTCAGGGCAATAAGCCCACAAATTCCATCTTAATTGATAAGCTTACTCCTGAAAGTTTTGGCGCTTTGATCGCCATGTATGAGAGCAAGATTTTTGTGGAAGGCATCTTATGGAATATTTTCAGTTTTGACCAGTGGGGCGTAGAATTGGGAAAACAACTGGCCAAGAACGTTTTAAAAGATATTAATGGCGACCGTATTAACAACCATGACAGCTCGACAACGGCACTTATTAACTATTTTAAGAAATGAAGCATTTTAAATAAAACGTTTTCTTAACTATAAACAGCCTGTAATCAAATGATTACAGGCTGTTTATAGTTTGTCCAAATAGGGGATAATTTCTTTTTTCTTAACATTCTCTTAATATTATAATTGACGGTTATTCTCAATTTTGCCTTAAACTAATTTAAATAATTACCAATGAAAAAAATTACTAGTTTAATTGCAGTGATGTTCTTCTTTTTCTTGACAACGGTTTCATTTGCGCAAGGAGTAACGACGTCCTCCATTAACGGTAGAGTTCTTGATAATACTGAAACTCCTTTACCTGGAGCAAACGTGGTTGCAGTACACCAGCCCTCAGGAACTACTTATGGTGCAACAACAGACTTTGACGGTTTTTACCGTATCTCAAACATGCGTGTGGGCGGTCCTTATACTGTTACGATAACTTACGTAGGTTTTGAGGGATTTGTCGCTGACAATATCTTTTTACAACTGGGAGATGCAAAAAAGATAAGTGTTAGTATGAGGGAAGCGCAAAATACACTTGATGAAATTGTAGTAACAGGCCAACGCAATAGTATTTTTGATTCCGGAAAAACTGGGGCAGAAACTAGCGTAAGCCAGACTCAGGTTTCAAACCTGCCTACATTGAGTAGAAATATTGCCGATTTTGCAAGATTAACTCCACAAGCCCAAGTAAGTGGAGATGATGTAATTTCTATTGCGGGTCAAAATAACCGCTACAACGCTTTGTATATTGATGGCGCTGTAAACAATGATGTATTTGGCCTTGCTGGAAACGGAACTAACGGTGGTCAAACGGGTGTAAGCCCTATTGCACTGGATGCTATTGAATCCTTTCAGATTAACGTGGCGCCTTTTGACGTAAGACAATCTGGTTTTGCCGGTGGTAGTATTAATGCCATTACAAAATCAGGAACTAACACTTTTGAAGGTTCTGCTTATGGTTATCTTAGAAATGAAAGCTTAGCAGGAAAAACGCCGGTAGATCTTGCTGGAGAAGATGGTGATCGTGAAAAATTAGATGATTTCTCAGCAAAGACCTACGGTGTTCGCATAGGAGGACCTATTGTTGAAGACAAACTCTTTTTCTTTGTCAACTACGAAAGACAGGAAAATGAAACACCACAACCATTTAATATAGATAATTATACAGGAGATTCTTCTGCATCAGATATACAAGGTCTAAGCGATTTCCTGGTTAATAACTATGGGTACAATCCTGGAGGGTTCTCAAATAATGCTTCTTCTCTGGAAAGTGATAAATTAATTGCTAAAATTGACTGGAACATTAATGAGAACCATAAATTATCTTTGAAACATAGCTATGTTAAGGCCATAAATTTTGATGCCTCAGCATCAAATACAGGTTCCATTAACTTCTTAAACCGTGCGGTGAATTTTGAATCTACTACAAACTCGACCGCACTGGAATTAAACTCTAGATTTGGCGATCAATTTTCAAACAATTTAATCATTGGTTATACATCAGTAAATGATGACCGTGATTATGCAGGCGATCCTTTTCCAGCTGTTCAGATCTTTGATGGGTCATCGCAATCTATAAATTTCGGATCTGAAGCATTTTCAACTGCAAACCTTCTGGAACAAAGCAATCTTACCATAACGGATAATTTTGAAATCTATGCAGGTAGGCACACAATTACCTTAGGTACAAGCAATGAATTTTCAAGTTCTAAAAACGTATTCTTCAGGCAAAATTTTGGGGAGTATCGTTTTAGCAACCTTAATGATTTTCTCTCAGGAAATTTGGCAAATAGGTATAGAACGGGTTATTCGCTTCTTGGAGGATTTGGTGACAATTCACAAGGTGCTGCAGAATTTGACATCTTTCAATTAGGCCTTGAACCTGCTCCAGATGTCCTGAAC
>DRGP01000132.1 GCA_011050015.1 Leeuwenhoekiella sp.
GCATCGGTCAAGCCACATTCTTTGATCGCTTTACCGATTGCCTCAATCAGGATTTTAGTTTCTTGGGATATTTTGACTGCTGCTGACATAAGGCCACCATAAAATAAGGCGACCCAGGCGTACCTAGGCCGCCTAAATGGAGGATTGTACTGATGGCTTGGGATTTTATTTGATTATTTTAAGGATGTCAAGGACCAAAAAAACGTAAGATAGTGATTTCGCTGTTCATTTTTTGAACGGTTAGGGTTCATTGTGCACTCCTCAGCGGCACGAGAATCGATTTCTAGGTTTTACCCATACTCTGGTGTGCTATTGTCCTTGGAATTCGATCCTCGGCTTCCTTAGGTGCCTCTGGGCCCCTTTTAACATCTTTCCCGAACGGCACCCTCAGGCCCGCCGCGATTGTTAGCTCGTTCATTATCTCTAAAAAAACTAAACTCCAATCACCTCGCCCAGCTTGGTACTCTCTCCAGCCAGGAATTATCGCATCCGCATACCTCTCCGCCTGCGGGATGTACTTGTCGATCTCTTCCTCATGATCCGTCTTGATTTTCCTTGGCCCCGTTTTTCTCCTCCACCCTTTTGCCGGCATTTTCCCCCTCCTTGTTTTTTTGATATTCACCTGTAGGTTTAAAGGACGTACCTGGACCATTTTCCCAATCCATTTGGTTTTCATGTCCAGGACAATAATCCCTCGGCCATGGGGAGGTCCCTCCATGATGTGAGCCGTACCGAAATCCACATTTACCGCATATTTCTTTAAGCCAATTCTCCCTCATCCTCGCCCTCCTTTAGTTGTTTTTCATTAGTGAAATCAACTGCTTCCCTATAAATTCTGTGTAGGCCCACCTTCCCACAACATTACCTCTCTGCATAACTGTAAAAATTCACTATCTAAAAGATTGCGTTTTGCTTGATTAGCCTCTTCGCAGAGCCATCTTGAATTTTCATAACAATCAGTTCCACCCCTTGTTTTTGGTATAATATGATCAAGTTGGGGATCTTTTCCCAGTGGTCTTCCGGTGAGAGCGCAATGCCCTTGCTGTTTGTCCCATAAAGATTTTAGTTGTTTAGCTGACAAAAAAATATAGCTTTTGCGTGATTTCCATTTAAAAAAATCAGCCTTTTTTAGTCTATCAAGGTATGCCTGCTGTCTTTCTCGGCCACCACTCTGCCAACATCTTTTTTGCGCAACTCTTAATTTTTTAGCTTCTTTTGGAATACGCCTTAATTTTCGTTGATATGTCGCATTTCGTGTTCTGCATTTTTCAATATTTAAAGCATAATAAATCCGTTGGTATTTATTTTCACACTCTTTGCAAACAGTGCGAAAGACACCACCTTTTTTTCGTCCAAATTCACTAAAAGATTTGGTAACTTGGCATTTTTTACAAAATTTATCTTCCATAACTCTTATTATGACAAGCTATTTAGTATTTTGCAAGTATTTAATAAGTTGTTTGCCAATAAAAAATGAATAAGCTGGCGGGATGGCCTGTGATAATTCTTTTCCAGTCATCCAATCGATTCCCATTGCATCGCGACGATCAATTACAGAGAAACAGGAAAAGTCTAAATAATCCCTTTTGGAACTTCCGCCAGAATGGCCATAAGCCCCTATTGTGTTGGGAATTTTACGGCGTTGCGGATGTTGCCCACCACCATATACACCGATAACTGAGGCCCCTTTTTTATGAGAGCATTCAGGAATTAATATCACAGGGAATGAGCATTCGAAAAGCCTATGCCGCCTTAATTGGCTACCTTGCTTTGTTTCTAAATTAAACATCGTGCCGCAAAGCATAATTGGGGCTATTAGTTCTACTTTTGCTCCTATCACATTTTCAATCACATAATATGCGCCTGACGAAATTAATAATTTTCTGGTCTCCGGAATTAAATTAATATGATTTTTAAGCCGATATTGCCACCGCCCCTTGGTCATGGCGGAATGAATTTGACAAGGTGGGCTCGCATGAATCACGTCAAAGCCATTAAGCGGAAATGTTAAAGCATCGGCCTGATAAAACTTAAATGGGTAATGAGGCTGAGGGTTAATATCAACTCCGACGACCTCAAAGCCGACTCGATGATAGCCCATCGCCGCCCCGCCGGCACCGCAGAACAAATCAAGGAGTTTCATCCTCCTCCTAACACATGCCCGAGGACCCATGTGCAAATCTTTAATTTAATTAGGTAAATTAGGCGCTTCATGGAATCCCTTTCTTCACCAGGTAGTAAATCAGCTTGTCCATGTCGGTGACTTCCACCTCTTCACCGGTCACCCTGTAAGAAGGCAAATAATCCTGCTGCCAAATAGACTCTATCTCCCTCTTGATATCATAACAGCGCATCCGTAAATCATACCCTGCTTTCTCGAACTTTGGCTTTAGCTCTTTACTCTCCAGATATTTTTCTAGCTCACCCATTTTCTCCTCCTAAAAAAGTAATTAATTCTTGAAACATTATAAGATAATATACTTAATTCTTTCTTTAGAATGTTTCACTTTGCCCTTTTGAGCCGATTCGTGAAGGAAATCATTTATTTACGCCGATTTTTCGCCCAAACATGTTTCACTTGGGGGTGAAACATTCAGCATAATGGTGAAACATGTTTCACCTGGATGAAACACCTGAAACATTTGAAACATTTGAAACATGTTTCACTTTAAGGTGGTAATAAGTCCGATCTGGATTTAAGTGAAAACGGTTGTGGTCCATATTGTTTTTTGAATCCCTCTATCAATGGCCTAACCTTGCAAACTTGAATATTAAGCCAATGCATGTTCGTTCCTTTGCTTTGATCCAGAGTGATATAAATATTCGCCTTATGCCTTGTTTTGGGGCCACCATCCCCCGATGTCTTGCCAGGATCCTTTTGTAGGCATACAATCGCGATACCGGATCCATCCAGCTTATTGTGGATCTGCTCTAATTTAGCGGGTATGCTGAAATACATGGATTCATCCCCTTTTACTGGCGGTGATAGATAATCGATAATATTAATTTTCCCTGGCTCGACAACATCGTGGAAATTACCCTGAAATCGCTTGGCAAATTTCATATGTGATAGATAACCTAAATCAACTTTCGGCTCCTCATCATTGGCCCTTTTTTGTATGGACTGCTTGGTTAACTCACTGGAGAAATATAATATTTCCTGATTCTGGTTTTTCACCACGGTTTCCAATGCAAAGGCTGATTTACCACAACTTTTAACGCCAGCTATTACAATTAAATCACCAGGATATATGGGAATTTCTGACCCCAACCCCATTGGTAATTTGATCCCCAGCCCCTTTGGTAAATCTCCATCTATCTTTGTGACATCCTCCCACGAAACGCAATCATCCACCTTTCGCCATGATCCATATTTCCCCAACCCCTCGATTGTTCCTGCCTTAGCCTCCCTAAATAGCCCTGTCCTGACGTTATTTTTTTTTTGCTTTGTGTCTGCCTCTAGGGCTTCATAAACATCTCTGGTTTGAAACGTGCCGTCGACATAGTCCAAAAAGCCCTGGATTTTTGCCCGAACAGTTCTTATATCTGGGGATATCTCAAGCAATTTCGGCAATCATTCACCTAAATAATCAGGTCTTTGGGGTCGATTGAGAGTGCTTTAGCAAACTTTTCAACGGTTTTAAACGTATATGAGACATTTTCTTTTCTCACATCACTAACTAATATTTTATAAACCGTTTGGTTCGCTATGTCCATTTCTTGTGCCAGCCTATACCTGGACCACCTTAATCGTTCGATTTCCCTTAATATTTTATCTGTATTTAATCTCATGGATTGTTTATACCCCCCCCCTCTTTTTTTGTCAATATATTTTATTTAAAATTATCTCACTTTTTTTCTTGACAAACTAATTTCCATGAATTAATATCTTATTCGTGAGGATAGAAACATTTGACGGCCCGCCTCAGCCCTTCTTTGATAAAATGAGGCAAGGAGGAAAATGGAGATCAAGCTGACAAAACTAACCCTTGTGAATTTCAAGGGAATTGGTAATTTCGAGTTCAAGCCTGACGGCAAAAATGCCACAATCCAGGCAGACAACCGGAAAGGAAAGACAACCGTGGCGGATAGCTTTAGATATCTCCTGTTCGGGAAAAACACAAAGGGGCAAGCTGATTTTGCGATTCAACCACAGGATAAAGA
>DRGP01000133.1 GCA_011050015.1 Leeuwenhoekiella sp.
ATACAGCCCCGGGAATCCATGGTGATATAAAAATAGGAAACGCCCTGCTCAAGCACATGCTCGGCTAGTTCATCCAGATGTTGGGTGTTGTTTTCATCATAAATAGAGGGGATTTCGTGATCATATTCTTTAGAAAACCACATACACTGCGATTCCTCAAGGTTCATTTTCAGAACATCAATATAGGGCAGCCACTCATCGCGATCTACCCAAAACTTACGATGGCGCTTTCCGGTAACATCCATGGCCGTGGTAGCGCCGTGGGCGTCAAAAACAATAATCCCCTTGCTGTTTTGTTTTATGGCGCGTAAGGTACTTAAGGAAATCTCAAAATCGGTGATAGGAACAAATACAAAAGCATTGGCATCCAGATGATCAGCAATATGTTTGGGCATAATGGGGTTCATGCACGCCAGCTGCCGTTCCTCACGGTTATTTTGATCTTTAAAATCAAGTAGGATCACGGTCCCCCGATCTTCAGTAGCATTGATGCCAGAAAGATCTATGTTTTCCCAAGGGGCAAATTCCTGAGCAATGCCCTTTTCGTCTTTCTGGCGAATATTAGATATAGGAATTACGGTTCCATAATTGTTGAGTAATTTCGCCAAGGCGATAACAGGATGGGTGACGCAGCCGTAGCGGGTAATGACGTCATTTGTATAGGTGGAGATAGTATCGCGCGGAATGGGCCCGGCCACGACAATTTTAAGTTGGTCTGCCATAATTATTGTTTAATCCTGTAATGCAAATACACGCTTTAATACTGTTGTAGTTCGGGCAGCTGTAGAGGTGCGAATGTCCTTTTCTTCAACCGCAATCATATTAAAAACACCGTCTAGCGCTTCTTTGGTGACATAGTCGGTAAGATCTGGATTGACATCGGTGGTCAATGGAACGTTGTTGTAACGGGTAATCAGGTTATTCCAGATTTTTGCGGCTCCTACTTTCTCAAAAGAGGCCGTTATGGTAGGGTTAAATTTAGCATATAACTCTTCCCTGGTGCGTTCCTCCAGATAATTGGTAGCGCTGCGGTCACCGCCCAGCAGGAGATTGCGTGCATCGGCAAAGGTAATGCCCTTAACAGCATCTACAAAAATGGGAGTGGCCTGTCCTACGGCATCTGTCGCTGCGCTGTTCAGGGCTTTTATCCCTTCATCGGCCAGACTGCCCAGGCCTATGCTGCGCAGTGTTTTATCCACTTTTTGGAGTTCTGGGGGTAGGAGTATTTTGGCTAGTTCGTTATTATAAAATCCGTTTTCCTGGGTAAGTTTTTCCACTTGCTTTTTGATGCCCATGTCAAGCGCTTGACGCAGACCATTTGCGATCAATTGATTATCTACGCCCCCTTGAGGCAGACTGCCTACAACACTCTGTAATTCGGTGCAGCCACTTAAGGTTACTATTAAAATTAATGCGATTGCTTTTTTCATCATAATTGTGCTTCTTTCAAATATACTAAATAAAGGATGCTTTTTTAGCGTTTTTAGACCGTAACGGTAATTAATGGTCTTTTTGCGGATATTTGTTTTAGTATATCATATCGTCAATCGAAAATAATTAAAAAAATAGTGGTTTGCTTGTTAAATCCGTAAATTGGCGATCCTAATAAGTAGAAAGATTACGAATGGAACAAGCTAAGCCTTATAAACCGAAACATAAAGTAAGAATCGTTACTGCAGCCTCCCTTTTTGACGGCCACGATGCAGCCATTAATATTATGCGACGCATCATACAGTCCACCGGTGTTGAAGTGATTCATCTGGGTCATGATCGCAGTGTGGAAGAAGTGGTGAACACCGCGATACAGGAAGATGCTAATGCGATCGCGATGACTTCCTATCAGGGTGGTCATACGGAGTATTTTAAATACATGTATGACCTGCTGAAGGAAAAAGGCGCTGAGCATATCAAGATTTTTGGCGGCGGCGGCGGGGTGATTCTACCAGATGAAATCAAAGAATTGGAGGATTATGGAGTCACTCGTATTTATTCACCGGATGATGGCCGTGAACTGGGCTTGCAGGGAATGATCAATGATCTGGTAGAACGTTCGGATTATGCTATTGGTGAAAAGTTGAACGGTGAAGTAAAAGAGCTTTCTGCTAAAAATGATCGGTCGATTGCACGTGTTATTTCCGCTGCTGAAAATTTTCCGGAAGTTGCCAAAGCTGCGCTTGAAGAAATTCATAAAAAAAATAAAAATTCAAAAACACCTGTGCTGGGAATTACCGGTACCGGAGGTTCCGGAAAATCATCTTTGGTTGATGAATTGGTGCGCCGTTTTTTGGTAGATTTTGAAGATAAAACGATCGGTATCATTTCTGTAGATCCGTCTAAGCGGAAAACGGGCGGTGCGCTCTTGGGTGACCGCATTCGCATGAATGCCATTAATTCACCCCGTGTGTATATGCGCTCGCTGGCCACACGGCAATCTAATCTGGCCTTGTCTAAATATGTGCAGGAAGCCGTTGAGGTTTTAAAAGCTGCGGAATACGATTTGATCATTTTGGAAACTTCCGGAATTGGACAAAGCGATACCGAAATTTTAGACCATTCTGATGTTTCGCTCTATGTGATGACGCCCGAATTTGGTGCTGCGACCCAACTGGAAAAAATTGATATGCTTGATTTTGCCGATCTGGTGGCAATCAATAAATTTGATAAACGCGGCGCGCTGGATGCACTCCGGGATGTAAAAAAACAATACCAGCGCAATCACGGTTTGTGGCATGAAGATGCCGAAAAACTTCCGGTTTACGGTACGATCGCTTCCCAGTTTAACGACCCGGGGATGAATACGCTGTATCAAAAAATAATGAGTGCGCTGGCGGAAAAAACGGATTCCCCACTAAAGAGTGAGTACCATATTTCCGAAGAAATGTCAGAGAAAATCTATGTGATTCCACCCGCTCGCGTGCGTTATCTTTCTGAAATCGCCGAAAGCAACCGCGGTTATGACCAGACGGTAGAGACACAAGTAGAAGTGGCTCAGAAACTCTATGGAATTTATAAAACAATCGAATCTTTATTAAATGTCACCTCGAGCGCAGTCGAGAGGTCTTTTTTGACAAAAAATGGACTGGAAGAGGATGAGATCCTTAATCAAGTTCAGGAAGAAACTGATAAAAAGTTGGCCGATTTATTGATTGCCCAATTCAATAAAGTAAAAATGGATTTTGATCCTTACAATTGGGAAGAAATCCTGAAATGGGAAGAGACGGTCAAAAAATATAAAGATCCGGTGTACACGTTTAAAGTACGGGATAAGGAAATCAAGATCAATACACACACCGAATCGCTTTCACATACACAAATCCCCAAAGTGGCACTGCCCAAATACAAAGCCTGGGGCGATTTGCTAAAATGGATTTTACAGGAAAATGTGCCGGGAGAATTTCCGTATACCGCTGGTCTCTATCCATTTAAACGTCAGGGCGAAGATCCTACCCGA
Organism: Leeuwenhoekiella sp.; assembly: GCA_011050015.1. Classification (GTDB taxonomy): domain Bacteria; phylum Bacteroidota; class Bacteroidia; order Flavobacteriales; family Flavobacteriaceae; genus Leeuwenhoekiella. Next base: position 3,452 of record DRGP01000133.1, read on the forward strand.
ATGTTTGCCGGAGAAGGTGGACCCGAGCGTACCAACCGCCGTTTTCATTACGTGAGTTTGGGCTTGCCGGCAAAACGACTCTCCACCGCCTTTGATTCGGTTACTTTATACGGTAACGATCCCGATCCTCGACCCGATATCTACGGAAAAATAGGGAATGCAGGGGTTTCCATTTGTTGTTTGGACGATGCCAAAAAACTGTATTCTGGCTTTGATTTGGCCAATGCAATGACTTCGGTAAGTATGACCATCAACGGTCCCGCTCCAATGTTGCTCGGCTTTTTCATGAATGCCGCGGTCGATCAGCAATGTGAAAAATACATTCAGGAAAACGAACTCGAAAAAGAGGTCGAAGCCAAAATCAAAAGCATTTATAAAGAAAGTGGACTCGAACGCCCGCAATACCAAGGTGAACTTCCCGAAGGAAATGACGGGCTTGGTTTGATGCTGCTGGGGGTAACTGGAGATCGCGTATTGCCAAAAGAGGTGTATGAAAAAATCAAACACGAGACCATGGCGGTTGTGCGTGGTACCGTACAGGCCGATATTTTAAAAGAAGACCAGGCACAGAACACCTGTATTTTTTCTACGGAATTTGCCTTGCGCTTAATGGGCGATGTGCAGGAATATTTTATTGAAAATAAAGTGCGTAATTTTTATTCGGTTTCTATTTCTGGCTATCACATTGCAGAAGCCGGTGCCAACCCGATTACGCAGTTGGCACTCACTTTGGCCAATGGGTTTACGTATGTGGAATATTACCTGAGCCGCGGAATGGATATTAATAAATTTGGTCCTAACTTATCCTTTTTCTTTTCCAACGGAGTTGATCCCGAATATGCCGTAATTGGCAGGGTATCCAGAAAAATTTGGTCGAAAGCCTTAAAACATAAATACGGTGCAAATGCACGGGCGCAAATGCTGAAATATCACATTCAGACTTCTGGGCGATCCCTCCACGCGCAAGAAATCGATTTTAATGATATAAGGACTACTTTACAAGCACTTTATGCCATTTATGATAACTGTAATTCGCTGCACACCAATGCATATGACGAAGCAATAACAACGCCTACCGAAGAATCTGTGCGACGGGCAATGGCGATACAGTTGATTATTAATAAAGAATTGGGCTTGGCAAAAAATGAAAATCCCATTCAAGGTTCTTTTATTATTGAAGAACTCACCGACTTGGTCGAAGAAGCGGTGCTCACTGAATTTGACCGCATCACCGAACGCGGTGGCGTGCTGGGCGCAATGGAAACCATGTATCAGCGCAGCAAGATTCAGGAAGAAAGTTTGTATTACGAAACCTTAAAACACAACGGTGATTTCCCAATCATAGGCGTAAATACCTTTTTGAGTAGTAAAGGTTCACCTACCGTAACGCCGGGAGAGGTCATCCGCGCGACGGAAGAGGAAAAGCAATTCCAGATCAATACGCTTGAGAAACTTCACAAAACCTATGAAGACAGTGCGGATGAAGCCTTGAAAAAAGTTCAGGACGCGGCTATTCATAATGAGAATATCTTTGAGGAATTGATGAATGCTACCAAAGTATGCTCCCTTGGGCAGATTACGGAAGCATTGTTTGAAGTGGGTGGTCAGTATAGGAGAAATATGTAAGCAGACGCTTGCCTTCGCCTTTTCGACGAAGGCTTAGCGGTCGCTTATCCCGACGGAGGATGGGATATTTTAAATTTTTTTTCACTAGGAAGGAAGTGCTGATGTGATCCCTCGTCGTTCGTGCCTCGCTCTGTCGGGATGAAGACGATCTGTCATTTCGACGATAGGAGAAATCGCACAAACTGCTCAAGTGCTGTTTCTTTTATGGAAAGCTTCAACTATAGTTATAACCTATTAAAATACTTTTAGATTTTTAAAGCCGTTGAACCACCCCTCTTTCAGCAGAGCTGAAATTTTCCCCTCCTTGAGAAGGAGGGGAGCCTTTAAAAATTAAATTTTTCTGAAACCTGCAACTTCTAACTTGTAAACTTTCCCTTTAACAAATCAACTTATACCCAAACCCCCGTACATTCACAATCTGCACCGTTTCATCTTTTGCCAGTTTCTTCCTCAATTTTGAGATAAAAACATCCATGCTCCGGGCACTGAAAAAGTCGTCGTTGCCCCAGAGTTTATTAAGGATAAAACTCCGATCGAGGACTTGGTTTTGGTTTTGACATAAATGAAAAAGGAGGTGAGCTTCGCGATGGGTGAGCAATTTTGACCCTTCTTCTTGGTATTGCAAACTTTGCTTGGGGAAATTGAAGGTAAACCCACCGATTTTAAGGATTTCAGCCGATTTTTGAAGGGTTGCGCGATCCAGCAGATTGTGTATACGTACGATGAGCTCTTCCATACTGAATGGTTTTTTGAGATAATCATTGCCACCCAGCGTAAATCCTTCCACCACATCGCTGGTCTGTGATTTTGCGGTGAGAAAAATAATGGGGATTTGCACGTCTTCCTGCCTAATTTCTTTGGCTACAGTAAAACCGTCTTTCTTAGGCATCATCACATCGAGCACTAAAACCTGTGGTTTTTTGGTTTTGTAAATATCAAGCGCTTGCAAGCCATTTTCGGCTAAAAAAACGATAAAATCACGGGTTTCCAGACTTTCTTTGACGATCTGTGCGAGAGCGGGTTCATCTTCGGCAAGCAGGATGGGTATTTTTTCAGGCATGGGGAAGCGTAATTATAAAGGTTGTTTTTCCATTGGTTTCCACGGTGATCGTTCCGCCGTGTTTTTCAATGATTTTTTTGGTGTAATACAGTCCGATGCCAAATCCTTTTACATCGTGCGTATTCCCTTGGGGTACCCGATAAAATTTTTCAAAAACCTGCCTTGACTGTGTAGCGGTAAGATCGGTTCCATTATCTTCAATTTGGATCAAAATAGCCCGATTTTTGACTTTTAAAGCCGTTTTTATGTGGTTTCCACCATATTTTACGGCGTTGTCAAAGATGTTGTTGAGTGCGTTTTCCAAGTGAAAAGCATCTGCAAACAGCGCTAGACTTTCTGAAGATTTTTCCATTATAAAATTCTTCTGGGGCGCGAGGTATTGATGTTTCGCGATCAAGTTTTCAAGCAATTGGATCACATCAATTTCTTCTCTTTTCAAGCGTAAACTATTCCCGTCCAGCGTGGCGGTTTCCAAGAGTTTTTCGACCATCGTGTTCAGTTTTTCCAACTGAAAATTGGAGGTTTGTACGTAGTTTTTGGTCTTTTTGGGGTCATTTTCGGTATTAAAATTAGTGATTCCCTCAAGGGCAACGTGTATGGTTGCAATGGGTGTTTTGAACTCATGGGTAATATTGCCAATAAGGTCATTTTTAAGTTCGGCGAGCTGTTTTTGGCGGTTGATGATGCTCAGTAAAAAAAGCAGGCAGGCGATTACTGCGGCGATCAAAAGTGTAGAAAGCAGAATACCCACGAGATTACGTTTAAGTATGGTTGTCGTGACATTCGTAAAATAGAGCGCGAGTGTGCTTTGTTTAGGCAGCAAGCTGGAATTTGCGGTTGTTTTTAGGTTTTTAGCCTTTAAAACCGGGGGATTGATTTCCTGTACGATACTATCTTTTCCCGTAAAACGAAAACCATACTCCACGTTCAGTTCTTTGCGTTGTAGTTCGTTTTGCAATAGACTATCTAATCGTTGAGTTTGTATGGAATCTTCCGTGATAGAAACTACAACTTTTGAGGTAAAGGTTTTTAAAATACTGGGGTCAGAAAGCATTTCGGAAGCGCTTATGAAACGTCTCTTTTCCTGTGGTACATTATTTAGACTATCAACTACAGAAAGAATTTTTTTCAGGCTATCATTATTAGAAATAAAACTTGAACCACTTATAAAATTGCCTTTTTTGTTCTGAGCATCGGCAAGACTATCTGCTTTTAAACCCCGGAAAATACTGATTTTAGAACCTTCTTCGGGATTTATGGAGTCAAGTCCGGTAATACCAGTTTTTGAAAAGTTCAATTTTTTAAACAGCTTGGTAACTTTATTCTCAAAAGTATCTTTTTTGTCATCATTTACAACTAGAGCCATTGTATTGCGCTGCGCGAGCTGTGTGTAGTACGCGTCAACCGCATTGTCCAGACTTATCTGCACTTCATTGATAAGCTGCCGTTTCCCCGCTTGATAATTTTTATAATTCCAATACACCTGTATTGCGAGTGTGATTGCGATAACGCTGGCGATGAAATAAAGGATCACATTGTATTTCCGGTTTTGCATGTTTCAAAAATAGGGGGAATTATTCAGCCGAAACCTTTCGCTTAACACTCGTTAACACTGGTTAACGGAAATAGCGGTAGAAAACGGCCATTTTTGCCCTGAAATCAAGTCAAATCAATCAAAAATCGACCTATTATGAGATCAAAAATATTTAGTTTAATGTTACTTTTTTTCGCTTTCGCGGAAGTCTTGACAGCCCAGGATTTTCAGGGTGTCGCCATTTATAAAAGCCGCACACAGGTAGCCATGGACAGCTCGCAGGTTAAAGACGATGCAATACGAAAAGCACTGGAGGAACAATTGCAATTACAAATGCAAGGGGAATATACCCTTCGTTTCAGTAGAAATGAATCCCTTTACAGCGAAAATGAAAAACTGGCCAGGCCTCAAGCAGGGCCATCCAATGGAATCAATATTACGATTTCCAGGAGCAAGAGCGAACTTTATAAAGACACGCGATCAAAAACCTATGTGCATCAACAGGAAATTTTAAGTAAGCCTTTTATCATTAAAGATTCGCTTAAAATCCCTAAATGGAAATTAGTGAAAGACAAAAAATCGATCGGGGATTATGTTTGTTATAAAGCCACATTAACCCAAAACGTAATTGAAAAAAAGTACAGTTCTGAAACGGATTGCCTTACAAAAATAACCTCCGAAAAAACAGTTACTGCCTGGTACACCCCTCAAATACCGGTAAATAGCGGTCCTGGTAATTACTGGGGCCTCCCAGGGCTTATTCTGGAAGTACAAGATGGCAAAACAAGTATGCTATGCAGCAGCATCACGCTGAATCCTTCGGAAAAAATTGAGATCGAAGCACCCACCAAGGGAAAACAGGTCGATCAGGAAACTTTTAATACCATACAAGAAGAGCGCATGGCAGAAATGCGTGCTCGGAGCGATAACGGTAAAGGGCTGTTTATTACTAAAACTGGAGGCTAATTTATTTATGCCACAATAATTAAACATTGCAGTACTTATGAGTGTCTAATGATCAACTTTTAAAACACTTCTATAATGCAAGTAATCACAAGAATTATCACACTTGGTCTGAGCTTACTATACGTGTTTGCTACTCAAGCCCAGCAGATCAACAGCGGCATCGCCACCTATCAAACCAAGACCACGCTTGATATGGACAATTGGAACCGCGGTGGACAAATGAGCGAACAGCAGAAAAAACAAATCGCCGAGCGTATGAAAAACCGACTTGAAAAGACGTTTACACTTTCCTTTAACAAAGATGCTTCCACCTATGCTGAAGTTGAAAAATTAGAAACTCCGGGAAACGGTGGAGGTGGAGGCCGCTGGGGTAATTTTTCGCAAGGTGCCATTTATAAAGATATTTCGGCAGATCAATATGTGCGGGAAAACGATTTGATGGGAAAATTATTTTTGGTGCAGGACAGTCTGCCAAAACTGGAGTGGAAGCTGGAAAAAGAAAGCAAGATGATAGGGCAGTACGCTGCTTTTAAAGCCACCGCTACACGAAAAATAGAGGATAATCCCTGGGAAGGAATGCGCAACATACGTCAAAGGGAGCAAGACAGCAGTGCCGCAGAAAATAGGCCTATAGAAGAAACCATTGTGGCGTGGTACACCCCCCAGATTCCCGTAAGCCAGGGCCCGGGTGAATATTATGGGCTCCCAGGGCTTATTCTGGAGGTAAATGCCGGGCGTACCGTGATTTTGTGTAACAAAATTGTGTTGAACCCGGAAGAAAGTGTTGACATTAAAAAACCCAGCAAAGGCAAGGAAGTAAGCCGCAAGGAATATGAAGCGGTCGTTGCCGAAAAAACCAAGGAAATGGCAGAACGTTTTCAGGGGGGAAGGGGAGGTTTTGGTGGTAGGAGGAATTAAGCTGGTTGCAGGTTTGATGTTCTGTTTGACCTGACCTGCAAGGTGTTGTTTTTATGAGGTACGAGTAAAAACCTCCGTGTAGGTCTTTATACGGAATCATTGTTTATAACTATAAATGGAATTTAGACCCTGCAACCACCCCTCTTTCAGCTAAGCTGAAATTCTCCCCTCCTTAAAAAGGTGGGGAGCTTTTAAAAATTAATTTTTTCTGCAACCTGCAACCGAATAACAGTGTTCAGTGGGTAATAAACAGTTAAACAAATCCACTATTAAACATTTTACAACCATAATTAACCATGAAATACCTTTCAATACTTCTACTTTTTATTAGTGGTTCCCTTTCCGCACAAAGTGTAAATTTAAGTGGTACGGTCAAAGATTCCATCGGGAGGCCGCTCGAACTTGCCAATATCATTGCCACCGTAAAAAGTACCGGTGCGATGGAAAATTATGCGATTACCAATACCGAAGGGCGCTACCAATTTAATCTTCCCGCCGGGGAAACCTATACGCTTGCCGGTAGTTTCTTGGGGCTGGCACCATCCATTCAAGAACTGGTCATTCCCGCTGATGCCGACGATATGAAACTTGATTTTGTGCTCTTGCCGGCCGAAAACCAGTTGGATGATGTAGAATTGGTCTATGAAATGCCTGTGGTGGTACGCGGCGACACCATTGCTTACAATACCGATAGTTTTACCAATGGGACCGAGCAAAAACTGGGCGACGTGCTCAAAAAACTGCCAGGGATCGAGGTAAATGACGATGGCGAAATTGAGGTGGAAGGCAAACGCGTCACTAAAATAATGGTGGAAGGCAAGGATTTTTTTGATGGGGATTCTAAGTTGGCTACTAAAAATATCCCGGCAGATGCACTCAAAAAGGTGGAGGTTTTGCGCAATTTTAATGAAGTAGATCAGATGCGCGGCCTGGGTAACGATCAGGACAATGTGGCGATTAACATCAAGCTGAAGGAGGGCAAGAAGAATTTTTGGTTCGGCGAAGTGCAGGGCGGTCTGGGAACTGGTGAAAAGACCCGTTATCTGGGCAGTACCAAATTGTTTTATTACAATCCGAAAGGGAGCGTCAACCTGATAGGAAATACCAACAATACCGGCGATGTGCCGTTTACCTTTAGGGATTATTTCAACTTTACGGGCGGTTTCCGCAATTTTAACCAGCGCGGTGGGACGTCGTTCAATATTTCGGATAGTGGCCTGGGATTTCTGGTGACCCAAAACAATAGGGCAAACGATATTGAGACCAATTTTGGCGCTGCCAATTTTAGTTATGCGCCTTCAGAGGCTTGGGACTTGAGTGGTTTTGCCATTTTTAGTGACAATCAGACCGATTTTATACAGCGTTCCCTGCGGCAATATATCCAGACTGCGGCTACAGAAGTGAATTCAGAAACCAGTGATCAACGCAATCAGTTGGGCATGGTCAAGTTCAGTAGTGTATATAAACCCAATACGCGGCTGCAACTGGATTATGATGTGCTTGCCAAAAAATCAAATCAAAACGAAAATACAGATGCTCTTTCCATTTTTACTGATGGCAATGGTACGGTAAATAATCCCATTACCGAGGATAAAGACAATGAACCCTTTAGCCTTAATCAAAACCTGAACGCTTATTATACACTGGATGAGAATAATATCTTTGCGGCTTACGCGCAGCATTTATACCAGGATGAAGATCCATTTTACAAAGCGATCCTACAGGTACAACCTTTCGGAAATATTTTACCACTTGATGAAAATCAGGATGCGTTTAACGTGAACCAGGACAAACAGATCAAGACCAATAAACTGGATGCCAAGGTTGATTATTACTACGTCATTAATGATAAGAGCAACCTGAACCTGAGTTTGGGGACGACCTTGAGTCGGCAGGATTTTAACTCGGCCATTTTTCAGATTCTGGATTCTGGATTGGTGAATGACGATATGGCTTTTGACGATGCAGACTTGAAAAACGACGTGACCTACTCTTTTGCCGATGTGTTTTTTGGCGCACATTATAAGTTTAAAACTGGGATTTTCACGGTTACGCCCGGACTGACGCTACACAATTACAATGTAAAATCAGAGCAGCTGGGCACTTCTTCAAGCGACAATAAAACGTTGCTGTTGCCCGATGTTTATGCCGTGGCCCAATTAAAATCAAGTGAAAGTTTCCGTTTTAATTACCAGATGACGGCAGATTATACCGATGTGAACAATTTCGCCGAAGGCTATGTCTTCAACAACTACAACCGCTTGTTTCGTGGGAACCGTAATATTGAGAACGCCATCTTTCATGACGTGAGCCTCAATTATCTCAATTTTAATATGTTCAATTTTACCAATATCAATGCGGGTCTGAATTATACCAAAAGGATAGATGCCATTAAAAATACAACGCTTATTCAGCAAATTAATCAAGTTTCTTCGCCCATGAACAGCAATTTTGTAGATGAAAGCTTTAGCGCGAATGGCCGTTTCCAAAAAACGTTTAGGAAAATAAAAGCCAACTTAAGCGGCAATCTTTCCTACAGCACCCTGAACAATATTTTGAATGCAGCAAACCGGGTTTCAGAAAATTTTACCCAGAATTACAGTGGCAGCCTGGAGACCAATTTTAAGACCGCCCCAAATCTGGAAGTGGGCTACAACCGAAGTATTAATAACTACGAGAACGGTAATATTTCCAGTCGTTTTTATACAGACCGACCGTTTGCGAACTTGGAGTATAACTTTTGGAATGGTTTTACGCTTTCGGCAGATTTTAGTTATTACAATTATTACGACGATAATGATACGGTACGCAATGAGTATTCGTTTCTGGAAGCCAGTCTGTTTTACAGAAAACCAGACAGCCACTGGGAATTTCGCTTAGACGGCAGTAATTTGCTCAATGTAGATTCGCTAAACAACGACAACTTTAACGAGACCTTTAGTAACACCACCGAATATTTTGTACAGCCCAGGATTTTATTGGCTTCGATAACGTATAATTTGTAGTTTAACCATTAATGAGTAAAAGTTTCACTCTCAGCAGCAATCCAACGAGTGGGTCACCTATTTTTTATCCGTCTTTTTAGTAAGCCAATAAGGTGGATGGTAGCATTTTGCCGTATTTATATTTTCATTAACCCAAAAGCTTTAATAATTTTTATCCCTAGAAACAGTGTTTTTCAAATCTTCGCCGCTTTGAAGTCGGTTGTAATTATCCACAATCTGGTTTGCGATAGAAGCGGGATCGCTTTTACTGGCAGTATGTGGAGTGATCAATATTTTTTCATTTTCCCAAAACGGATGATTTTCGGGCAGTGGTTCGGTGTGGAAGACATCAAGTGCTGCACCACTTAATTTTTCTTGTTTTAAGACGTCCAGTAAATCTTCATCTACCAGATGACCGCCGCGGGCAACATTGATGACATAGGCGTTTTCAGGTAGTTTATTGAATAGTTTTTTATCCAAAATATCCTTAGTCTCTTCGGTAAGGGGCAATAGGCAGACCAAAATTTCGGCGGTAGTCAAAAAATCATCCAACTGCTCATTACCAGCAAAACTTTTTAGCCCTTCTATATCTTTTTTAGAATTGGCCCAGCCTGTAAGTTTAAAACCATTTTTGTGCAACGTTTCTGCTACGGCTTCGCCAAGTACACCAAGTCCCATAATACCCACGGTTACATTTGTCACGCGTCTATAGGGAATAGGTTTCCAGGTATTCTCTTTTTGAAAAGCAACATAGGTATTGAGGTTTTTGATAGAATTTAGAGCTAGTCCCAGTACAAATTCACGCATATCACCAATGAGGTTTTCATCTACAATGCGTGTCATTTTTATAGTTTTTGGCAAGCTGGGATCTTCAAAAAGATGATCTACACCAGCACCCAGTGAACCGATTACCTCTACGTTGGGATAATGATCAAAACTCCCGTGCGGTGCCTTCCAGGTGAGAATCATTTGTATATCCTCTTTATTTTTAACGTTTTCAGGGATAAAAACTGGGAAATCTGGATCAATTTTCTTGATGGCCTTGAGCCAGGGATCGTAATTTTTATCGTTGCGTATAAGTAATAATGCCATTTATAAGTTCTTTTTTGGATTTTGTCGCGTATCAAAAACACGGGTGATGTAGATTACTGAATTTCCTATTCTGTAGGTGATTTTGCAATGGTGATGAATCAATTTTCTATAATCTCTTTTCAAGTGCTTAAAATTTTCATCTATTTGTCCAATTTGTTTGAAATTTTCAGCAGAGGTTTCGAGAATTTCGGTGTGTTTTCTTATTTCGAGTGCAATCTGTCCCGCTTTTTCAGCACCGTATAAATTTTTGTAAAAATCAAATATCTTCTTTAAATCTTTAGATGCTCGTGTAGTCCATATAATAGGATTACTCATGCTTCCAGCTTTTTATCAAAGTATCCATTTCGTTTTGAGTATGCACCCGCCCTGCTTTAATATCCTCTTCGGCCTCTTCCATAAGGCAGTCCTGTTCTTTCTGATATTCAAAAGCTGCGATGAGGTCATTGATCTTTTTTAGCAACTCATCGTCGGCAGTTTCAATCTCAAGTTGCAGTTTTTTGCGTAGTACGGAAGCTTCCATAATAAGTCAATTTATAGCCTAAATTTAGCGTTTTTTGATTATTTTATCGGTTTTTAAGACTTTTTCCTTACTGTTTAAAATAAAAAAATCAACGTTAAAGTAAACCCTGAACGCTGATTTATACTAAAAACTGGCCACTTTTGACCTGTTTTAGGCAGTTTTTAAATTATATGCCGAAAACTTCTTTAACCTTATCTACATAATCCAGTTTTTCCCAGGTAAAAAGTTCAACTGTTCTGGTCACTTTGCCCGAATAGGGGCTTTCGAAAACTTTTTCAATGATCTGTGGCGTTTTGCCCAGATGCCCGTAAGATGCGGTTTCACGATAAATGGGATTGCGCAGCTTTAGGCGTTTTTCAATTGCTGAAGGACGCATGTCAAAGAGTTCGCGCACCTTCTTGGCGATCTCGCCATCTGAAAAGTCTACGTGCTTAGAATTGTAAGTATCCACATAAATGGAAGTAGGTTCAACCACCCCGATCGCATAAGAGACCTGTACGAGAACTTCATCGGCTACACCGGCGGCAACGAGGTTTTTAGCAATATGGCGTGAGGCGTAAGCGGCAGAGCGGTCTACTTTACTGGGGTCTTTGCCCGAAAAGGCACCACCACCGTGCGCGCCTTTTCCGCCGTAGGTATCCACAATGATTTTACGACCCGTAAGGCCACTATCACCATGCGGCCCACCGATCACAAACTTCCCCGTGGGGTTAATATGATAGGTAATATCATCATTGAAGAGTTTGGCCAATTCCTGCGGAAGTGATTTTTGCACCCGTGGGATCAGGATTTTGATAATATCTTCCTTGATCTTGGCAAGCATCTTGTCATCGTCGGCATCAAAGGGATCGTGCTGGGTAGAAACCACAATGGCCACAATTTTTTGTGGTATGTTATCGTCTGAATATTCTATGGTCACCTGTGATTTTGCATCGGGACGCAGATATTTGATCTCGTTGTCCTCGCGGCGTAGTTTGGCCAGCTCAATCATGAGGCGATGCGAAATATCGAGCGCAAGGGGCATGTAATTTTCAGTCTCTTTAGTAGCGTAGCCAAACATCATACCCTGATCACCTGCTCCCTGTTCTTCTTTTGAAGCGCGGTCAACACCTTGATTAATGTCTTGTGATTGCTCATGAATTAGGGAAATCACCCCACAGCTGTCTCCACTGAATTTATAATCACCCTTGGTATAGCCTATGTCATTAATCACGTCGCGCGCGATGGTCTGCACATCAATATAGGTGTCGCTCTTTACTTCTCCGGCAAGCACGACCTGACCAGTGGTCACAAGGGTTTCGCAGGCTACTTTAGATTCTGGGTCAAAAGCGAGAAAATTGTCAAGAAGGGTGTCGCTGATCTGGTCTGCAATTTTATCTGGGTGTCCTTCAGAAACACTCTCCGAGGTAAATAAATAAGGCATGTGTAAGTCTTTATTAAATGTTTGAAATACAGTGAAAAGTGGGATTTGACTAAAACCTGCCGTGGAGTGCATACTGCCTTTAGCATTTTTTATACCGAACTCATTTCAGTATCCGCCTTTAATTTTGGCAGATCCTGTTCTGATTATCAAAACAGGATAAGAGGTTGCAATCAGTCAAATCTTTCCTCAAAATCAGAACAAATGTATATTAATAATAAAGAATATAAAATTTAAGGCACTTATTTTTGAATATTTTATGAATGTCAAAAGGAGAGCAAAACTTTATAGCAAAGTTCTGATATTCGAAAAAGGCTACCCTGTAATTCATAATAATCTCTAAATCCCTTGCATTTGTCATAAACGTTTTGCAATCTTTGTCTTAAGTTCAAAAGCATTTTGACGATGTTATCAAGAAAGGCCGAGGGATTAGACCCTATGACGCCTTAGCAACCCTTTCCCCTATGAAAGAAGGTGCTAAATTCTACCCAGTACATGCCATAAAATGCATGTTATGGATAGATAACGAAAGATCATTTCCGTTTCTGGTAATGTTCGACTCCTGATTTTCTTTATAACATTTTCGGCTTTTTGATTTGATTTATTAACTCAAAAAACAAAGAAAATGAGCACACAACAATTTGCTACCCAAGCTTTGCACGCCGGTCACGACACCACAAAAAATGGAGGTACGCGAGCAGTACCCATTTACCAGACCACCGCCTATGTATTTGACAATGCAGACCACGCGGCAGCGCTGTTCAATCTTTCCCAACCGGGCAATATTTACACCCGGCTCAACAATCCCACAAATGATATCCTTGAGCAACGGCTTGCTGCCATTGAAGGCGGCATTGGCGCGGTGGTTACGGCTTCTGGCGCCGCAGCGATAAATACGGCATTATTGACTTTGTTAAAATCTGGTGACCACATCGTTTCTTCCAGTAGTTTATATGGCGGGACTTACAATTTATTGAGTGTCACCTTGCCCAGATTTGGTATTGATACGACTTTTGTAGATCCCTCTGATGCGGGAAATTTTAAAGAAGCTATACAGGAAAACACACGTGCTATTTTTATAGAATCACTGGGCAATCCGAAGTTAGATGTGCCGGATATTGAAGCGATTTCCGCTGTAGCCAGAGAACATAAAATTCCACTTATCGTAGATAATACCGTAGCTACGCCCGCTTTGCTGAACCCCATAAAATATGGTGCCAATATCGTGATACATTCACTCACTAAATACATTAACGGTAATGGAACTTCGCTGGGAGGTGCCATCATTGACGCGGGAACCTTTGACTGGTCCAGCGGTAAATTCCCCGAGTTCACTGAACCTTCTAAAGGCTATCATGGCCTTATTTATCACGAAGCGCTGGGCGAAGCAGCTTTTATTGCCAAAGTGCGCGTAGAAGGTTTACGTGATCATGGCGCCGCCTTGAGTCCTTTTAATGCTTTTCAGATTATTCAGGGTTTGGAAACACTGGAAATCAGGATCAAAAAACACAGCGAAAATGCCCTAAACTTGGCAAAATGGCTTAAAAATCAGGAAGAAGTGGTCTGGGTAAATTATCCCGGTCTGGAAAGCAGTGATTATAGCGATCTGGTTAAAAAATACTTGCCCAAGGGGCAGAGTGGCATTGTCACCTTTGGTGTAAAAGGCGGTTTTGAAAGTGCCAAAACTGTTGCTGATGAGACTAAAATCTTCTCATTATTGGCTAATATAGGTGATACTAAATCTTTGATCATTCACCCGGCAAGCACCACCCACCAGCAGCTGGACGACGCCGCACAGGAATCTACCGGTACGACCAAAGATTTGATCAGGCTTTCTGTAGGACTCGAAGATATTGAGGATCTTAAAGCCGATTTAAAGGCCGCTTTTGCACAAATAGATAAAAGTATTTTGGCTAAATAATCAACTAAAAGACGTCAAAATCTACCAAAAATGCTGTAAACCAGCACATAAATAGCAAAAATTGAAGACAATTTCAATAGAGAATTTTAAAACCCAATCGGGCTATACGCTTGACCTTCCACTGAGTTACGAACTTTTTGGGCAGCCCTTGCATACCGCACCGGTCATTTTGGTTAATCACGCGCTTACCGGGAACTCTCATGTTGCCGGGGATGACGGCTGGTGGAACAGTATTATAGGTGATGGGAAATGTATTGATACCCGCAGTTATACCGTGATTTCCTTTAATATTCCCGGCAATGGTTATGATGGTTTTCTCATCGAGAATTATAAAGATTTCAGGGCCCGTGATATTGCCGAAATTTTTCTAAAAGGACTGGAAATTATTGATGTTCAGAAGCTTTTTGCCATTATAGGCGGTTCGCTGGGCGGTGGTATCGCTTGGGAAATGGCCGCGCTGAGTCCAAAATTGACCCAGCACCTGATCCCCGTGGCATCTGACTGGAAATCGACGGACTGGCTTATTGCCAACTGCCAGATTCAGGAGCAAATTTTGCTCAATAGCAGCCAGCCGGTTCATGATGCGCGCATGCACGCGATGCTGTGTTACCGAACGCCAGAGTCGTTCAAAAATAAATTTCAACGCAGCACCAATGCAGATCTGAAGATTTTCAACGTTGAAAGTTGGCTGGATCATCACGGCACAAAGCTTAAGGACCGTTTTCAGGTGTCGGCCTATAAATTGATGAACCAGTTGCTCAAAACGATAGATGTGACCCGCGAGCTGGACAATTCTTTTGAAATACTGGAAAAAGTTGCGGCAAACATCCATATTGTTGGGGTAGATTCAGACTTGTTTTTTACGCCGGAAGAAAACCGCGACACCTATAAACAGCTGGCACAGGTAAAAAACAATGTGACCTACGGCGAAATCAATTCGGTGCACGGCCATGATGCTTTTTTGATTGAATTTGAACAACTGGAACAGTTGCTGGCACCCATTTTTCAAGAGCATGGGGCCAATAAAAAGCTGAAAGTGATCAAATTTGGGGGAAAATCACTCGCCAATGGAAAAGGCATTTCTACAGTGGTGAAAATCCTGGAACAAAAAGTCAAAAATAAGGAGCGTATGGCGGTGGTTCTTTCCGCCCGCGGCGGTGCTACAGATGAGTTGGAATCTATTCTTAATCAAGCCCGTGAAGGCGAGGAATATCAGCACCAGTTAAAGGCATTCAAAGAATACCAGCTTGGTGATTATGAGGTAGACCTGAGCGAAGAATTTGAGAAGTTAGACAAGCTTTTTGAAGGCGTAAGCTTGTTGCATGATTACAGTCCACGGGTGAAAGATGAAGTACTTTCTTACGGCGAGCTTATTTCGGTAAAACTCATTACGCAATTGCTTAAAAACCGTGGTATAAAGGCTCATTTTGTAGATTCTCGCGAACTTATAAAAACCAATGATGTGTATGGCAACGCGCACCCTTTAGACAAAATTTCCAAAGAAAATGTGTTGCGCCATTTTACAAAACATAACGGGGAGACCGTAAATATTGTTACCGGTTTTATAGGTTCCACTGCCGAAAATCATACTACAACACTGGGTCGTAACGGCAGTAATTATACGGCAGCGCTGCTGGCCAATTATCTGGACGCATCAGAATTGCAGAATTACACGCATGTAGATGGTATTTATACCGCAAATCCAGATTTAGTCCCCGATGCGCAAAAAATCACGCAGCTCAGTTTTGGTGAAGCCAATGAGTTGGCCAACTTTGGCACGACCATTTTGCACGCCAAAACCATTATTCCACTGCTGGAAAAAAACATTCCACTGCGCATTCTCAATACGTTTAATCCAGATGATATTGGTACGCTCATCACCGCACAAACTGAAAAAGAGGGTATAAAATCGCTTTCGGTGCTTGAAAATATGGCGTTGATCAATCTGGAAGGCCGCGGGCTTTTAGGAAAAGCCGGTATTGATGCCCGAATCTTTAAGGCGTTAGGCGGCCAGCAAATAAGTGTGAGCATTATTTCGCAGGGCTCGTCAGAGCGGGGCATCGGGCTCGTGGTTGAGGCCGAAGATGCGAATCGCGCCGTGATCGCTCTTGAGCAGGAATTTGAAACTGATTTTTACAACCGCGACGTTACTCGTATTGAGGTGATCGATGCGGTTTCGGTGGTGAGCATTATTGGTCAGGATCTGAGCACGTTTCACAAACCATACAGTGCA
>DRGP01000134.1 GCA_011050015.1 Leeuwenhoekiella sp.
AGATGGAATACAATACGAGGGTGCTTTGAACACTATTGCTCAAGAGGATATTAAATCATTTACAATTCTTAAAGATGCAGCTTCTACATCATTATATGGTTCTAGGGCCGCTAATGGTGTTGTTCTTATTACCACCAAAAGTGGTAGCAGAAGGGGAGGTATAAAAGTGACTGCTTCAACACAAACTGGTTTGGTATCCCAGGCTATTCCTAATTATGACGAGGTTTCTCCTGGCGAATACTATGAAGTGATGTGGGAAGCTTTAAAAAACTCAGGCGCTGGTGATGGAGATCCCGCTTTTGCCTCTGCAAATATTTACAACAACCTAGGGTACAATCCATTTGATGTACCCAATGACCAAATTGTGGGAACAGATGGACAACTAAATCCAAATGCTAATGTAATCTACCAATCATTGGATTGGTATGATGTATTGCAAAGAACAGGGGTTCGGCAAAATTATAATGTGAATGTATCTGGCGGGGGTGAAGATCATACTGTGTTTTTCTCTGCTTCCTATCTGGATGAAGAAGGGTATGTAGTCAAGTCCTCCTTTGATCGTTTAACAACGCGTCTCAACGCGGAATTTGACGTAAACGATCGAATTACCATGGGGGGTAGTGCCAATATTTCAATCTCTGAAGCGGTGGGTCCCAGTTCTGCGGGAACAGGTAATATCTCTAACCCCTTTGGTTTTGCCAAAAACATAGGCTCTATTTACCCTGTTTATGTAAATGATCTAGATGGAAACATTGTACGTGATATATCTGGAAATCCAGTTTTTGATAATGGGGAGGGTTTCTCCGAATTCAATATTGGCTCAAGGCCTATAAGCCAGGGACGTCATGCGTTACAAGAGCTTCTCTTAAATGATGAGCGGGATAGGGATAATACGTATGGCTTTAGATTCTTTACGGAAATTGAACTGCTTGATGGCCTTAAGGTTCGATTAAATTATGGTAGGGACATCAATGAAGGGCTGGAAAAGGAGTATGAAAACAACATCATTGGCGATGCCCAGCCCACTGGAAGATATAGTGAGGATAGAAATAGAAGGCAGGTACAGAATTTCAATCAACTGTTGACCTATAACAAGAGTTTTAATGATATCCATAATTTGGATATTACTGCGGGTCATGAAAGTTATGAAAGAACATATTCTGGAAACAATACCTTGGCAATTGAGCAAGCCGCGGAGGGAATCTTTGAATTTGACAATTTTGCAACTCCTGTTTCTCTGGGTGGTTCTACTACAAACAAGACCATTGAAGGCTACTTTTTAAGGACAAACTATAACTTTGACAATAAGTATTACATCAGTGCTTCTGTGAGAAGGGATGGGTCATCGGTTTTTAGCACAGATTCCAGATGGGGTACTTTTTATTCCGTGGGAGCTTCTTGGAGATTGGACCAAGAGAATTTTATAAAGGATATCCCCTTCATCGACCAGTTAAAATTAAGAGGCTCGTATGGAGAAGTTGGAAATGATGCCTTAGGGAATCCCGTTGACTATTTCTTATCCCAAGCCAGGTACTCCATAACCTCGAATGCCGGTAGTCCCGCAATAGTCAATTCATCTATAGGTAACGTAAACTTACAGTGGGAGACCGTAGAGAGTTTTGATGTAGCTTTAGAATTTACCTTGTTCAACAATTTCTTGGATGGTAGTGTTGAATACTACAAAAAAAGTTCTACCGATTTACTTTACGATCTGCCCATAGCCTTGAGCAATGGTCTGAATACGGTACCCACAAATATTGGGGATTTGTACAATTCAGGTTTTGAAGTTGCTTTGACATCGCATCTGATAAATATAAATGATTTCAGATGGGACTTAACCTTACAGGCATCTACATTTAAAAATGAAATCACTAAGTTACCAGATCCTTTTATCAATGGTTCAAAACGTCTGGCAGAAGGTCGTTCTATATATGATTTTTATCTGCTGCAAACTGCTGGTGTAGATCCTGCTACCGGAGACCAACTATTTCTAAGCTATGAAGTAGATGAAGATGGTGAAAGTGTCCCGGTGCTGGATGGAAACGGTGTTCAAGAGACCACAAATGACTGGCAAGCAACGGAAAGGGCTTACACCGGGGACACTTCCATACCTGATCTTTTAGGCTCAATAGCAAACAGCTTCAGTTATAAAGGGGTTTCCTTAAGTATTTTAATAAACTATGGTATAGGGGGCTCATTCTTAGACAATGGCTATTCAGCAATGATGCATAGTGGAAATTACGGAAGTTCGTACCATCCTGACATCCTCAATGCATGGCGCCAGCCTGGGGACATCACAGATGTGCCAAGGCTGGAAAATGGAAACGCCGATCTGGTTCAAACACAATCTTCTAGATTCTTGACCGATGCTTCTTTTTGGACACTTAAAAACGTGAATTTAGGCTATAGTTTTGACGGCAATGCTGTTGAAAAATTAGGACTTAGTAATTTAAGGGTTTCCTTAACTGGAGAAAATCTATTTTTGAAAAGTAAGAGAACTGGGTTAAATCCTCAATTTGAATTGGGAGGAACACCTAACGGGAACAGCTTTAATCCCTCAAGAATTATTTCTGTAGGGTTGAATGTAGGATTTTAATAAAAATAATAAAACATACTCATTATGTTAAGAACAATAAAATTTATGTTATTTGTAGTAGTAGCTATTACAATAACATCGTGCGAGGATGACTTTCTTGAGACAACGCCTACCGATGCAATTTCTGCTGCAGATGCCTTGGCAAGCGCGGAAAACATGTCACTTATAATAGATGGATTGCATCGTGGTTTATATGCACAATCGCAAACAATCTTCCCTGGTGGTGATTCTCAAAGGGCGGGCAACCATTATTGGCTACCGCTTGGCGATAATATTGCTGGGGGTGTGATTCACTCTGCTCCAGCAAATAACCTGGGCTGGCAAGATGAGACCCGATGGACATCACATACACAAGAAACAGAACTAACACCAGAATTACTGTGGTATCACCGCTATAATATTATCGGTAGTGCCAATGCCATTATTAACAGGGTTGCTGAAGGAGATTTACCCATGGATGGAAATCTGAATGCAGTTACTGGTCAGGCTTACACCTATAGGGCATATGCGTATCTTTCCCTGGTTCAACATTATGCCAGAGGGTATTTGATTGGGACCCCATCAAGCGATCCTGGTGTACCCTTGGTATTTGATTCAGATCCGCCTTTTGAAAGTGCTCCTAGATCAACGGTTCAAGAAGTTTACGACCAGATAGAATTAGATATAGATACTGCCATAGGCTTTTTTGAAGATGCTACTCCTAGGTCAACCGGCAGTGCAGCTGCCAAATCGCAATTGAACATAGATGTTGCTTATGGTTTAAAGGCACGCATAGCTTTAGCTCAAGGAGACTGGGCCACAGCGGCAGATGCCGCGGTACAAGCCCGTCAGGATTATCCATTAATGGATGAAACCGATTGGAAATCTGGATTCAATACTACCCTGCTTCCGGAAGTTATATGGGGAAGCAATGTAATTACCACGGAAACTACATTTTTCCGGTCTTACTTTTACTTGATCTGTAATACGTTCAACGGAAGCCAGAATAGAAACAACCCTAAATTGGTGGATAGAAGGCTGTATAATCAAATTCCGGATACAGATTACAGGCAAGATGTATTCTTAGCCGATGCTCCAAATACCAATACTTCTGCGTCAAACGGAAATGGAGGCTTTGCGAAAAATACCAACCCGTTATATCCCACAGAAGAAGATTTTAATGCTGCAGCAGACAGTCTTCAAGGTGTGTACGGGTGGACTAATGGCCACAACGCACATCCCTATATGCAAGTTAAATTCTTACAACAAAATCCTGGATCTACAGATCCCGATGACATCATTTACATGCGTTCTTCTGAAATGTATTTAATAGAAGCAGAAGCAAAAGCAATGCAGAATGATATTCCCGGAGCACAAGCCGCTTTAAGTCCGCTGGGCGTAGCGCGTGACACTAGCTATGTTGCAACAGCTTTTAATACACAAGAAGCTTTAATGGAACACATCAAGTTTCAACGGGGTGTAGAATTGTACGGGGAAGGCTTTTTATATACAGATAAAATACGTTGGGACGAAGGTATTGACCATGCCGCCAATGGAGGTTCTGGAGCATCCCAAACGCTTTATCAAGATGGCTTTCAGCAAGATCGCCCTTCGATTAATGATGCTTGGATATTCAAAATACCACAAAGAGAAATTGATGCTAACCCAAATTTGGGTCCTGCAGATCAGAATTAAATCTCAAAGATTAAATCTTTATAAAAGAGACTGTCTAAAAAGGCAGTCTCTTTTTTGTTTTAACTTTTTAATTTAATAAAACTTTTTCGTGTGTCTTCAATCGAATGCAGTTATTGAAAATTCCGTACTTTTGCCCCTTCAAATCAGGATCAAAATACCATGCTACACGTTGCCGATATTCAGGAACATAAGGAAGCTTATATTAAAGCGCTCAAAAAAAGAAATTTTGAGGCCGTAGAATTGTTTGATAAAGTGCTCGAACTAGATGAGAAGCGCCGTACCACCCAGGCTCAACTTGATAATACCCTTGCCGAAAGTAACAAGCTCTCTAAAGAAATAGGAAACCTGTATAAAAGCGGGGAGGCCAAAAAGGCAAGCATCCTTAAAGAGCGTACCGGTAACTTAAAGGAAGATTCAAAAAACCTGCAGGAAACCTTAAATATTGCAGTGGTAGAACTAGATACGCTGCTATACACCATACCCAATATTCCGCAGGAAAGTGTACCGGCAGGAACCAGTGCAGATGATAATGAAGAGGTTTTCCGTTTGGGGGAGGTTCCCGTTCTTGCTGAAGGTGCATTGCCCCACTGGGAGCTGGCAAAAAAATACGATATCATAGATTTTGAACTGGGCAATAAAATTACCGGTGCTGGTTTTCCCGTTTATAAAGGAAAAGGGGCTCGCCTACAGCGCGCGCTTATCACTTATTTTCTGGATAAAAATATAGAAGCGGGTTATACTGAATATCAGGTGCCGCTTATGGTCAATGAAATGTCTGGTTTTGGTACTGGGCAACTTCCGGATAAAGAAGGGCAGATGTACCATGTGACCAATGATGATTTGTACCTCATTCCCACGTCTGAAGTGCCGGTGACCAATATGTTCCGTGATGTCCTGCTTGAGGAAAAAGACCTGCCAATTGCCTGTACCGCTTATACACCATGTTTCCGTAGGGAAGCGGGCTCTTATGGTGCGCACGTACGCGGTCTTAACCGCTTGCACCAGTTTGAAAAAGTAGAGATTGTACGGATAGAACAACCTGAAAATAGCAATACTGCACTGGAGGGTATGGTAGATCATATAAAGGAAATCCTGAACGAATTAAAACTGCCCTATCGTATTTTAAGGCTATGTGGTGGGGATCTGGGTTTTACCGCAAGTTTGACCTATGATTTTGAAGTGTTTTCTACCGCCCAGGACCGCTGGCTGGAAATCAGCTCCGTTTCAAACTTTAAAACCTTTCAGGCCAATAGGCTGAAACTGCGTATTAAAGATAAACAGGGCAATAAGAGATTGGCACATACCTTAAATGGGAGTTCGCTGGCCTTACCTCGTGTTTTGGCAGGGATTCTTGAAAATTACCAAGCGGAAGACCACATCAAAATACCCGAAGTACTGATCCCGTATTGCGGACTTGAACGTATCGATTTGGCCTAAAAACAGCTATTTTTAGTTGAATTTAGTGCGTTTTTGACACTAAATTAGAGATTTCCCAACTTCTAATTATCGGGTCATTTATGCCGATTTAGCGTTCAGCAAGGGGTTTTAGGTCGATGTAGTGGTATTTTACGATTCCAAGATGTTCTACGTCCATTTGGCTTTTGCGAAGCGTACACCAATCGCAGTTGATTTTAATTTCTTCTTCACTATACTGGCTTAGTAAAGCATCGGTAATGAGGATATATTCACTGATGTCCAGGTTGTTTTTTAGTAAACGGTGAGCAGTGATTACATCTTCTCCCATGAGTTTAATGTGCGTGCCTATGGGTACCATGCCTATTTCCTTACCAAAATGTAGAATGATCTTAAGCCCCAGTATTTCTGGGATGCTTTCTGCGTCTTGATTTTCAGCGTACTTTTCCCGAAGACTTTGCAGGCGCTCATAGAATTCCATATAAAAATTGTGGCATTGATCAATAAGTGATTTAAAATCTGGCAGCTCACCATTTTTATAGAAAAGTACCGCATCGCCTTCTATTTCAGAAACCTTAAGTTGCAGTTCATTGGAATATATGATTTCATTGAGCAGCGCGGGTATTACCTGGGAGGTCAATTTAAAGTTTGCTTCGCGCATAAATTGCGTAAAGCCACTTATATCTGGTATACATATTAAAGTAGGAGAGGTTTTCATGGGTGATGCTGTTGTTTTAAAATATAGCAAGGAGTGGACTACTCTTTATGTTCGGTTGATTGTGATGTTTTTTCGGTTGAATTTGCTGCTTGTTCTGTATTGCTATTTCCGAAGAAATAAAGCAGCATATTTACAAGGATAAATGTTATTGCTGCGGGGATCGCCCAGCCCAGTCCCCATTTACCAAGTGGGATCGTATTGCGTACGAGATCAAGGGAATCTCTATTGATGCTGTGCAAGAAATCAGGAATGCTGAAAAGTAAGGTGACAACAACCACCGTTTTGAACACCCAGTGGGAGAGCAAACGGCGGGGCATCACATTCAGCACGATAAGGATTATGGTGAGTGGATATATAAAAAACAAGGCCGGCACCGCGATAGCGATGATAAAATCTGTATTAAACTGCCCAATGAGTACACCCAGCAAACATCCTGCAAACAAGGTGATATAATAGACCTTTTTAGATCTTTTAAATAATCCTTGTATAAAATCTGCCGTTCCGGTAACCACCCCGACTGCAGTGGTAAAACATGCGATTCCCACTGAGGCAGCCAATAAAATGCGACCGCCCGAACCCAATGTATCGTAGCTTATAAAAGAGAGCAGTTCTGTACGTGAATCAGTGGGCTGTGCGGCTGTATATAGAGCACCTACATAAATGAGCCCTGCATAAATGAGTATAAGTGCAAGCCCGGCCAATAAGCCCCCTCTGATTATGACCTTTTTTTTATGTGCGTAGTCCCCTTTTTGATTAAGGTTTAATGAGATAATTACAACCGCGCCCACTACCATGGCTGCAATGGCGTCAAAGGTTTGATAACCCTCTAGAAAACCTTCCGAGAAAGGCGTTTTTAGACTGTTGGTCACATTTGGCTCTTCCCCACTAAAGATCCCGATGCCTATAATCATAACGAGGATCATAATCAATAATGGGGTTAGGTATTTCCCGATGAAGTCAAGTAATCGGGTGCGGTTTAACGCAAATAAAAAAACAAGCCCAAAATAAAGTGAACTAAAAGGCAGTGGATCCCAGTCAAAATAAGGAAGGATGCTCATTTCATAGGTTACCGCGGCGGTACGTGGTGCAGGTAAGGCAACTGCAACCGCATAGATCACAACGCAGAAAATAACACTGAATACCGGGTGCACTTTATTCCCAAAATCCAGCATGGTCCCTTGCAAACGGGCATGGCCGATAATGCCTAAAATAGGAATGATTACTGCAGAAATAGCAAAACCCAAAGTGACGAGTAGCCAGTCCTCTCCTGCGCTAAACCCCAAAAAAGGGGGTAAAATTAGGTTTCCAGCCCCAAAAAACAGGGAAAAAAGGGCAAATGCGGTTACAAGCGTCTGGTTTGTAGATTTCATGGTAAAGCGTACTTTCGTAGGGAAAGATAAGGTAAATATGACAGTGGACTATAAGGGCAGTAAACTATTTTATACCGCAACGGGAACCGGACCAGCCTGTATTCTTTTGCATGGTTTTCTTGAAAATCATACGATCTGGGATACGTTAACCAGGCAATTGAAAAAAAGTCACAAGGTAATTTGTATTGACCTGCCCGGTCATGGGCAGAGCGAAGTGCTCCGTGCGGAAGCAAGTATAGCAGCCATGGCGGAAGCCATTTTTCATGTGGTGCAATTAGAGGATCTGGATAAAATTGAGCTTGTAGGACATTCTATGGGAGGGTATGTGGGTCTTGCTTTTGCGAAAGCATACCCCAATAAAGTCAACGGGCTTTTATTGCTGAATTCTACCCCAAGGGCAGATAATGAAGAGCGCATTGCCAACCGCAAACATGGCATCGCGGTTGCCAGAAAAAATTATGAGGCAATCGTCAAAATGTCTGTGGCTAATCTGTTTGCATTAAAGAACAGAAAAAAGCTTGAAAAGGATATTGAAAACCTCAAAAAAGAGGCGCTAAAAACACCTCTTAAAGGATACATTGACGCACAACTGGCCATGATGCATCGTGAAGATTTATCGCGATTCTGGAGAGAGGCATTTTTTAAAAAAGCGATGATTTTGGGTGAAAATGACACGTTAATTGATGCTTTTGAGGTAAAAAAGGCATTTATTGATGAGATTCCTGCAATTACGATTTTATCAGGAGGGCATGTCTTGTTTTTAGAAAATCCTAAAAAAACCTATGAAAAAATAAGTTTATTTTTAAATACTTCAGTTCCAAAATAGGAAGTTTTAAAGCAACTGAAGCGAGGTTAAACTTTTGGTAAAATATTGTTGGGTTTTATTGGGTTTTTAGACTTGATTTTATTATATTCAACCACCTAATTTTCAAACCTATACTATGCAAAATCTAAGTCGCGAAGTTGCTGCGCGGCTCTCCCGGTTACGCTGCCGGATTGTGGGCCATAACATGAAGTTAAGCAAAGAATATAAAACCCATCAGCGGGAGTATGTTTGTGATGCTTGCAAATGTCAATATACCGAAGATAAAAACGGTTATCTTACCCCGCTTACGCCAAAATTGAAGCGCGTAAATGAAGTCATGGAGCAATTTTACATCAGGCGCCAGGCAAAAACGGCTTAATCTTCTTCTTCGTTCAGCGCATTCCATCCTCTTGCAATAATGGGGATTTGCGTATTGGCACGAGTCACAAGATTCATTCCTTCGTTTTCTTCCGTCATGTGGCCTATAATTGTAAAATGGGGATTGGCCTTTAATTTTTCGTAATCTTCCTGAGATATCGTAAATAAAAGTTCGTAGTCTTCGCCGCCATTTAATGCGATGGTGGTACTATCTATATCAAACTCCTCGCACACATTAATTACCTGTGGGTCTAACGGGATTTTGTCTTCATACAATTTGCAGCCTACTTTAGAGCTTTTGCATAGATGTATAATTTCCGAAGAAAGCCCATCGCTAATGTCAATCATAGATGTAGGACGGAGTTCCAATTTCGTGAATAATTTAATGACATCTCTCCGGGCTTCAGGTTTCAATTGACGTTCTACTAGATAGGTGTAGGGCTCAAGATCAGGTTGGGCATTTGGATTTACCTTAAAAACCTCTTTTTCCCGTTCCAGCACTTGCAATCCCATATATGCGGCGCCTAGATCGCCGGTGACTACGAGTAAATCCATAGGCTTAGCGCCTTCACGCTTCACGATGTTTTCTTTTTTGGCAACCCCCAGTGCGGTCACACTTATTAAAAGTCCTTTGGTGCTCGAGGTGGTGTCTCCTCCTACAAGATCAACGTTATACGCTTTCGCGGCGAGCGAAATACCAGCATACAATTCTTCCAGTGCTTCCAGCGGAAACCTATTTGAGACTGCGATCGAAACCGTAATCTGCGTCGCTTCGGCATTCATGGCATAAACATCAGAAAGATTGACCATAACGGCTTTATAGCCCAAATGCTTCAATGGCATAAAACTGAGGTCAAAATGAACGCCTTCAACGAGCAAATCTGTTGTTAAAACAACCTGATTGTCCTTAAAATCGAGTATTGCTGCATCATCGCCTATTCCTTTTACGGTACTTTCCTGTTCAATGGAAAATTGCTGGGTCAAATGTTCTATAAGCCCAAATTCACCCAGATCACTTAGTGCGGTGCGTGAAGGTTCTTTATCCTGAAACATATAATTTAATTTAGAAGGCAAATTTAACGGGAATTACCGAGAAAAAATGAGATTTCCCCCTTAAGCTGCTGAATTACGTTTTGTGTGTTCATTTTTTCGTGTTGAGTATCGTAAATAGATGATAGTCATCATTGAAAAAGCTTATCCCCTAATCAACAAAGCCACTGGGAGTTTGGTGTAAGGTTCTATTGTAAAACCCTACAATAGTGGTATATTTGCAGATAATAAGATACCATTATGATCAAAGTAAGTGAAGATGCAAAAAAGAGAATAGCCCACCTCATGAATGAGGAAGGTTATGACGCTGTCCGTGATTATGTTCGGGTGGGTGTTAAGAGTGGTGGATGCTCTGGTTTGTCTTATGAATTAAAGTTTGACAACGCCACAAACGAGGAAGATAAACTTTTTGAAGATAATGCGATCAAACTCATTGTTGATAAGAAGAGTTTTTTATACCTCATAGGTACCACGCTGGAATATAGCGGTGGTCTCAACGGGAAAGGGTTTGTTTTCAACAATCCAAACGCTCAGCGTACCTGCGGGTGTGGAGAGAGTTTTTCCCTGTAAACTAATGATAAATACCGTGCCTATACAATGGAGCGCGGCCTATTGAAGATATATTATGGCATATACAGAAAATGATTTAGAGAAAGAACTGGCGACTAAGGAATATAAGTACGGATTTTATACTGATATAGAATCTGATACCTTTCCCGTGGGGCTCAATGAGGATGTGGTACGTGCGATATCCAAAAAGAAAGAAGAGCCTGAATGGATGACCGAATGGAGGGTGGAGGCATTTCGCGGTTTTGAAAAAATGAAGGAGCCCGAATGGGCGAATGTGCATTATAAGAAACCCGATCTGCAAAATATTTCTTATTACTCGGCGCCTTCAAAAAAGCCGAAATACGACAGTATTGATGAGGTAGATCCAGAATTGCTAGATACCTTTAAAAGGCTGGGTATCTCCCTTGATGAGCAGAAAAAACTGGCTGGAGTGGCCGTAGACGTGGTGATGGATTCCGTTTCTGTGACCACTACTTTTAAGAAAACCCTTGCTGAAAAAGGCATTATTTTCTGCTCCATTTCCGAAGCGATCAGGGAACATGGTGATCTGGTTAAAAAATATCTGGGTAGCGTTGTGCCTCAAAAAGACAATTATTACGCAGCTTTAAATGCCGCTGTTTTTAGTGACGGTTCATTCTGCTATATCCCAAAAGGAGTGCGTTGTCCGATGGAACTTTCCACCTACTTTAGGATCAATCAGGCCGGTACAGGTCAGTTTGAACGTACCCTTGTAATTGCAGATGCCGATAGTTATGTGAGCTATCTAGAAGGTTGTACAGCGCCATCGCGTGATGAGAACCAGCTACATGCCGCGGTTGTAGAGCTTGTGGCCCTGGATGATGCCGAAATAAAATATTCTACCGTACAGAACTGGTACCCGGGGAATGCAGAGGGTAAAGGCGGTGTTTTTAATTTTGTGACCAAACGTGGACTTTGCGAGAAAAATGCAAAAATTTCATGGACGCAAGTAGAAACCGGTAGTGCCGTAACCTGGAAATACCCCAGTTGCATACTTAAAGGGGATAATTCCATCGGTGAATTCTACTCTATTGCAGTGACCAATAATTTTCAGCAGGCAGATACGGGAACAAAAATGATACATCTGGGTAAAAACACCCGTAGTACCATTATTTCCAAAGGTATTTCAGCCGGTAATTCACAAAATAGCTACAGGGGGCTGGTGCAGATAAGCAGCCGGGCAGATAATGCGCGCAATTTTTCCCAGTGCGATTCCCTGTTGATGGGCAATGCATGTGGTGCGCATACATTTCCCTACATTGAAGCCAAAAACAAATCGGCCAAGGTAGAGCACGAGGCAACGACCAGTAAAATAGGCGAGGATCAGATTTTCTATTGCAACCAGCGTGGTATAGATACAGAGAAGGCAATTGCCCTTATTGTGAATGGTTTCAGTAAAGAGGTACTTAATAAACTGCCTATGGAATTTGCCGTAGAAGCTCAAAAATTACTGGAAATTTCATTGGAAGGTTCCGTAGGTTAATAGCTTAGCTAATCAATCACAATTTAATGCGTAGAGGTATTTACATTGCAATTCTAGGTCTTTTGGTATTGTCTTCCTGTAAAGATTCAAAAAAAGGATTTGAGGAAGGGTATGAGAGTGCTCAAAATGAGGCTCAGGAAGCTACAGAAGAAAAAATTGAAAATTCGCCAAAATTGTACGCTTTTAATGGGGGTTTGATAGAGGCCAATGATAAAAACCTATTTGCACAGGGCGATACTTATAAAGGGGAAACCATCACACTGGCAGATGCGTTTTATGTTATAGAACATCCCAATGGCATTTTGCTCTGGGATACAGGTCTCCCTGAAAATCTGGTAGGTGAAGAGGCTTATACCTCACCAGATGGTGCTTTTACCATCTCCAGGCAGGACAGTATTGTCAAGCAATTGGCAAGCATAGGGGTGAATCCAGAAGATGTGAAATATATCGCGTTTTCTCACATTCACTTTGACCATACCGGGGGAGCCAATAATTTTCCAGAAGCGACTTGGCTGGTACAACAAACCGCGGTTGATTTTATAAATAGCGACGCGATCAAAGGAAATTCCTTTTATGACCCAAAATCATTTGAAAAACTGACCAATAAGCAGGTTTTAAACGGTGATTTTGATGTTTTTGATGATGGCAAGGTGGTCATTAAATACCTTCCCGGTCATACGGCGGGACATCAGGGATTGTTTGTAAGCCTAGCACAGACCGGGCCCGTAATCCTCACTGGTGACACTTACCATTTTAGGCAAAATCGGGAAAATCAGGTTGTGCCACAGATTAATTACAGCATTCCAGAATCTGAAGAAAGCATCAGCACCTTTGAGGATTTTGTAAAGCAGAAGAATGCTAAGGTGTTGATTCAACATGATATGGAAGATTTTAATATGATGCCAAAAGCACCACAAATCATTGAATAATGCCAAAAATATTCGTTTTTTTCGGTTTGTTTTTCCTTTTATTCGGCTGCGCCGGAAGTGCTGAAGATGAAATTAAAGGAGATTTTATCTACATCGCTGATGCCGCTGTGATAAAAGGTGAGGATTTTATCTACGGTGTCGAGATAGACAGTATGGGGATGCAACTGGCCAAAGAAGCTGAACCTTTTAAAAAGGGGGATTTTGATATGGTTTCAGTGGTCATTACTGGTAGTTTACATGAAAAAGAAGCAAATGCCGAAGGTTGGGATACTATTGTGAAAATCAATAAAATTATTGCCGTAGGTCCTGCAAATGCTGAAGAAAATACAGCACAATAAACCAGAAATCAAAAACCTCAATGCAAGCATATGAGGTATGAATAGAAAAAGATTTTAAAAATTACGAGGCAAGCCTCGGGGAATTAGACCCTCAATGAGGGATTAAAATAAATTAAGAGAATAAGCAGCAAAGACTGCTCGTAACGTAAATATAGCTATGCTACAAGTAAAGAATTTAAATGCCGGAATTGAAGGCAAACAGATATTAAACGGAATTGATTTAGAGATCAACCCCGGTGAGGTGCATGCGATCATGGGTCCTAACGGCTCTGGTAAAAGTACCCTCTCTGCAGTAATTGCAGGTAAGGAAGAATACGAAGTCACTGGCGGTGATGTGCTTTTTGAAGGGGAGTCAATTCTAGAACTTGATGCTGAGGAACGTGCGCACAAAGGCCTGTTTTTGTCTTTTCAATATCCTATTGAAATACCAGGCGTTTCGGTGACAAATTTTATAAAAACGGCGATAAACCAGACCAGGAAAGCACATGGGCTAGAAGATATGCCAGCCAGTGAAATGTTGAAACTCATCCGTGAGAAATCTGCATTGCTCGACATGGACCGTAAATTCCTTTCCAGATCATTGAACGAAGGGTTCTCTGGTGGGGAGAAAAAGCGTAATGAGATTTTCCAAATGGCCATGTTAGAGCCTAAGCTTGCCATTCTTGACGAGACCGATTCCGGTCTTGATATTGATGCGCTACGTATTGTGGCCAATGGGGTGAATAAATTGCGGGCAGCAGATAAGTCTATTTTGGTGATTACCCATTACCAGCGTTTATTAGAATATATCGTGCCAGATTTTGTGCATGTAATGATAGAGGGAAAGATCGTAAAATCTGGTGGTAAAGAACTGGCCTACGAACTCGAAGAAAAAGGGTATGATTGGGTAAAAGCAGAACTTCCCGCATAATGTTTTAGGATTGTACAAAGCAGATGCACACAGCGTTTTTGCTCCAAATTCCTAAATAAAAACAAACAGCATGAATTTACAAGATAAATTACTATCATCATATCTGGCCTTTCAGGAAAATCTGGATATTAGCAATCCCATGAGTGAATTGCGTGACAAGGCCATACGTAACTTTGAAGTGCAGGGTTTTCCCACAAAAAAAGAGGAAAACTGGAAATATACATCGTTAAATAGTATCATTAAGAACGATTTTAGCCTTACCCCGTCCAAAGAGGATACTATAGAATTTAAGGATGTGAAAAAATACTTTATACACGATCTAGACACTTATAAC
>DRGP01000135.1 GCA_011050015.1 Leeuwenhoekiella sp.
CTGAAGGAGCTGCAAAAAGAGCATAGTCTGGAAGTAAATAAAACAGTGTTTTTGCCACCAGTGCATCCTTAAACGTCTGGGAATACAGATCTTGTTTATACTGGTTTACCAGATCATCTAAACGTTCCTGTTCAGAGAGCGATATATTGCGGCGCGCTCCTTCCATAAGTAATTGTTGGGTAGCCCATCTGTTTATAAAGCGGTTTACAATCACCGCACTGTCTTCTACCGTCATTTCTGGGGTCACAAGTGCCGCAACATCATCTTTATACAAATAGGTTTCATCTACCCGTGCAACGGGAGTGCCCATCGTTTTTTTGGTAAATAGCTCGCACGATTTAAATACCACAGAACAGATCACTAATATAAAGACCGTTTTTTTCATTTAACGTGACAATTCTTTTTTAAGGCTTTCAAACACTGTTTTATTTACTTCCAGACTATGCTCTTTTTGCAGCTCCTTCAGCCACTTATCTTCCAGATCACGTTGATAGTCGCCTATAACCTGACCCCTTACATCATCAAGGTTCATATTTTGGGCAGCGACCACATTTTTTAAGTCTATAACCGCATATTCTTTTGCACTTTTATAAATTTTCGACACTCCTTTTTTTACCCTATAATCTTTGGGTAATAATGTATCATCCTGCGTCACCATCGCTTTTGTAAAAAAAACATGCACTTCCCCGTTCTGGTTAAGGCCATCTTTAATGGCTTGATTAGAGCTTCCTTTTTTCAAAAGTTTTCTCGCTTCTTTGGCGGAAGCCAAATCATTGCTGTTCACAACAAGTACCTCATATTTTTCTGGACGTATATAGTCTTCGCGGTGTTTCTCAAAAAATTGAGACAAGCCCACGGAATCTTCCTTAGCAGGATTCCATATTTTTTCTTCCATTAGGGCAAAAAGCAGGATACCTTCCCGATATTCTTTGGTTATCTGGGCATATTCCTCATTCGTTTCAGCCAGATGCTCCTTATAATAATTGCGCAGCACAGTGGCTTTAAATCGGTTATAGCCCGATTTTAATGCCACTGTATCAGTTTTCTGTATGGGCGCAAACCAACGATCATTTGCCAAAAAATTGGCAAATTTTGCCACAGTAACCGTATCTCCCTGCACGATGAGTAGCGGCGATTGATCTTTTTTGCGCTGTGCCAAAGCAAATTCTTTACCTATCTGAGCAAGTATCGTATCATTTTCCCAAGGATGGAGTTCCTTTTGTAATTTCTGGTCAAGTGCTTTTTCCAGCAGGCGCGATCTACTATCGCTTTTAATCTTATCTTCTATTAAAGGCCTCAAATTCTCCAGCGAATCTATGGGGTGCTTCGCAATAAGTTTTACAATGTGCCAGCCTACTGCAGACTTAAAAGGTTTACTGATATCCCCAGGATTTTCAAGCGCGAAGGCTTCCTCTTCAAAAACCGGACTGCTCAAACCACCAGCAGCAAAAGGGTCTAACACACCACCGCGCTTGGCGGTCTTGGTATCCTCACTGTATTTTCTTGCAAGAATATCAAAGGATTCCCCCTGTTGCAGTTTTTGATAAATTTCCCAGATACGGCGCTCCTGATCGTTAACGCCTTCTTTTTTATTTAGGGCAAGCATAATATGGGCGGCTTCCACCTCTCCACGTGATTTGCGCTTTGCAGTCGTTTTGAGCACGTGATAGCCAAAATCGGAACGCACTATGGCCGAGATCTCACCCACCGGTGTACTATAAGCGGCTTTCTCAAAAGGATAGACCATTTTAAAAGCGCTGAACCAGCCCAGATCACCTCCATTAGTTGCCACAGAAGGATCTTCACTTTCGGCACGAGCCAGTTTTTCAAAATCGGCCCCGTTGACCAGTTTTTGACGAATTTCTTTTATTTTTTTATATGCATTTAGCGTATCTGCCGGGCGGCTGTTAGCGC
Source organism: Leeuwenhoekiella sp. (assembly GCA_011050015.1). Lineage (GTDB taxonomy): Bacteria > Bacteroidota > Bacteroidia > Flavobacteriales > Flavobacteriaceae > Leeuwenhoekiella. Next base: position 1,915 of record DRGP01000135.1, read on the forward strand.
TAACCGCTACCATGATATGACTGGCCTTTACCTCATTGATCATATGGCTGTAAGCTTCCTGTACCAGTTCATCGGTCACGGGAGAATCCATCATCAGGTTTTCGGCAAGCTGGTTTTTGTAACCCTCCAGTTCTTTTTTTAGATCAGCGCGTTCTTCCAGTCCCAGCTCATGGGCAGCAGCGAGCTTTAGCTTATAATTTTTAAATAGCTGCATATAGCTGTCTATACCCTCTTGCCCATTATCAGCAACAAGGTCCAGGTTTTTATTATAAACCCGTTTAAATTCAGACGCGTAAACCGACTGACCATCAACGGTCATAAGAACCTGTTTTTCCTGAGCGCAAACACCCATTGGCAACGCACAAAAAAGAACCGATACAATTAGAAAATACTTCATTTTCGATACCTCTGTAAAAGTGAGCAAAATTACAAATTAAAAGCCATTAAATAACGCGTTGCCATTAACGAAAATGCTTAAAATATATTGTTTTCATATAGCTTTGCTTTTTATATTCAATAAATTATAATTTTTTGATTTTTAATACCATGACTCCCAAAATCGATTATTCCGCCTTGCGGAAACATAACCAACCATATTCATTTTTAAACAAACAATACTTGTGTAGTTAAAAAATCAATCTCCAAGAAGGATAATCATTCTACTCCTTAACTGAAAAAAGTATTAATACAAGATCAATAAACATCTCCTTTCGATTTTTAAAAAAAGTAGAGAAGCCATTTTTGGCACAGCTATTGAAAACAACATTACATATGACAAAAGAAATTAAACTCATTTGGGACTTTAGGGGCAAAGAAGCCGAAGCGATCGCAAAACATCATGCGATTCACCTTAAGGAATATGCAGCAACAAACAAGCTGGCAGCAAAACCTATAGGTGCCGAAGCACTGACCCCCATGCACAGCATCGCATTTATCGTGGTTGATGAACCAAATATGATCGCCGTTCGGGATGCGCTAAAACCGCAACGCGGAGAGTTCGTAAAGCCTGAGGGACAGCAATGATTCATCACAAAACCCTTGTTCAGGTAATTGGCTTTTTTATCTTTGTCAAAATTTTATAAAATATAACCCTTAAAAACGGCTCAAAACATGCCAATAACCGGCATAAAAAGGCCAAAATTAAACTATGAAAACGATAACGACTTCTCTTTTATTTTTATTTGTAAGCATCGCAACTTTTGCCCAAACCAAAGTAGGTACGGTAGATAGCGATTATATTCTGGCCAGCATGCCCGAACTTACCGAAGTGCAGACCAACATAGAAACCTATGGCGGCGAGCTGGACAGCCAGTTTAAGGAAATGGTAACCAATTACCAGGGGAAAGTAAACGAATTTCAAAGCCTTACGGATACGATAAGCGACGCAGACCGCAAAGCAAAACAGGATGTAATAGTGGGTATTGAGCAGGACATCCAGAAATTCCGTCAAAACTCACAAC
>DRGP01000136.1 GCA_011050015.1 Leeuwenhoekiella sp.
AGAAAAGGTAATTGTTGGGATAATGCGGTGGCAGAATCATTCTTTAAAAGCTTAAAGGTAGAATGGGTCTACAAACATAGATATAGCCATAGATCGGAAGCCGAGCTATCCGTCTTTCAATGGATTGAAACTTGGTACAACAGACGAAGAATGCACTCCACCTTGGGGTATAAAACTATAGAGGAATTTGAAATAGAAATGTATAATCAAAATGTAGCAGCATGACCCTTATCTAATTGTCCACTTTTTTGTTGCAAGTCCAGTTTAGTATCTTTGGTTTTTCAACGGTATCAAAATGGGTCAACTCTTCCAGACTATACGCCTTGACATCGTTCAACTTGAGAAGCTCCTGCTGAAAAAGAGTTCTTGTTAACGTATCTTCTTCAAAAATACCGCTCAAGGCAGCAAAACGTTTTACACGCTCCAGCGGCTGTATAACCCGAAGTTTATAATACAGATACTGCTGGCCAATTTTTGAGGAAGTGCGGTCTATTTTTTTAAAAACCGCATCAAGATCCAGATCATTACAGGTTTCTGTTTCAATAACCTGATAACAACTTGCTTTTTCACGCTTGTTTTCAAAATAGCGACTTATGTGATACATGTTAAAGTAAGCATCTGTTTTAGGCTGTCCCCATCCTTCGTTCATCGCTTTATCCTGTCGCCTTTGCTTTCTTTTTTTTAGCAAATGACTGATCAAAAAAATACATATTAAGAAAAGTGCAATGCCTAGAATCCAGTTCATAATTAATAATTACAGTTGTTGTGAATCAATAACCCGGGGCAAGACCACGGGCATGATTCAGAAATAATATTTGAATTACGATCCAAAGGATCGGGGAAACTAAACCCCAATGTATAAAAATAAATCTTTAACGTTGCCTGCCCGTAAATGGAAGGAGCATTTATAGAATAAATTGCGGGCAAGTCCCTACTTTAGCTATATTTGCCACACCCAGAATTTTACATTGACCCTAATTTTCACCTATGGCTTTTGAGATTACCGAAGAGCTTATCGAGCAGTTAGAACTCCTTATTGAGACTGGGGATGATCCGCGCATCCTCACGCTTCTGCATGAGGTACACCACGCCGATATTGCCGAAATCCTGGACGAACTGAATACCGACGAGGCAACTCATTTGGTCAAATTACTGGACAGCAGCACGACTTCAGAAGCCCTCATGGAACTGGATGAGGATGTACGGGAAGAACTGCTTAGCAACCTGACGCCTGAAGAAATTGCCGAAGAGCTCAACGAACTTGACTCTGACGACGCGGTTGACTTTCTTTCTGAACTAAGCGACGAGATCCAGCAGCAGGTCATAGGCGCTATTGAAGATGAGGACCACGCGCGTCATATCATCGAGATGCTGCGCTATGACGAGAATTCTGCCGGTGGACTTATGGCCCGTGAACTGGTACGGGTGCGCGAAACCTGGACGGTGGCTGGCTGTGTACGCAAGATGCGCGCGCAAGCGCAGAATGTGACCCGCGTGCACTCGGTTTATGTGGTCGATAAAAGAGAACATCTCATTGGCCGACTTTCATTAAAAGATTTACTTACCGCAGATACCAAATCAAAAATTTCAGATATCTATATCCCGAATGTAGATGCGGTAAATGTACATGACTCTGGTGAGGAAGTAGCGCGGCTCATGCAAAAATATGACCTCGAGGCCGTACCTGTAGTTAACGATGTGGGCGTGCTTTTGGGGCGCATTACCATAGATGATATTGTTGATTTTATACGGGAGGAGGCCGATAAAGATTATCAAATGGCGGCTGGTATCTCTGAAGATGTAGAGGCCGATGATACGGTGTGGGAGCTTACCCGTGCCCGCTTACCCTGGTTAGTTCTTGGCCTGGTGGGGAGTCTGGCTGCGGTAAATATTATGCAGAGCTTTCAAGGGGCGCTCACCGTGCATCCCGAACTTTTCTTTTTTACCCCACTCGTAGCCGCCGTTGCCGGAAACGTAGGGGTGCAATCAAGCGCGATCATCGTGCAGGGTCTGGCCAATGATAACGTGACCGGAAGCCCCTGGTTGCGACTGCTTAAAGAGATAAGCATCGGCCTTATCAACGGGATGGCGCTCGGTATTCTCGTCATAGGTTTTGGAGTTATCGTGGGTTTTGGCTGGTTGCTGAGCTGTACCGTGGCCGTAGCCATGCTTTCAGTGATAATCGTAGCTGCACTGGTAGGTACTTTTGTACCCATTATTTTACATATGCGCGGGGTTGATCCAGCAATTGCCACAGGGCCATTTATTACCACCAGTAATGATATTTTTGGTATTTTGATCTATTTTTCACTAGCAAAACTGATTTTAGGCTTCTAGTGATCAAAAACTCGGTTTTAGGGCTAAAAACAATCCTTTTTCATCAGAAAATAGACCCTATGTAGTAACACTTTCGCATAGCAAAAAAATTCAGTAATTTTGAATATGAACGCAAAAGCATTTCAGCTAAAAATCAAAGTGCCCGCAAGTGCCATAGATGGCATGGATCACGTAAATAACGTACAATATTTACAATGGGCGCAAGATGTCGCCGAGGCCCACTGGCAAGACAATTCTACCCCAGAAATGTTGGAAAAATACGCTTGGGTTGCATTAGAACATACCATAAAATACCACGCCCCGGCCTTTAAGGATGAGAATATTATAGTAGAAACCTGGGTGGAAAAATTTGAAGGAGTAAGGTCAATACGGCGCACCAAGATTTTTAGGCCAAAGGATGATAAAGTACTCGCAACCGCTGTTACACAATGGTGCTTGCTCAGCATGCCCAAAGGACGTCCCATGCGAGTTCCCGAAGAATTTACGGAAATCTATGAACGCGCTAATCAATAAACCCATGCAGACACTCAATCTAGCGGAAAAATTAAGTCAGTTTAAAGCACATTGGTCCCCACATCAGATCGCGATTGTAGATGATATGCAGGTGCTTCTCGCCAAAATCAAAGATGAATTTGTCTGGCATAAACATGATGACGAAGACGAGCTTTTCCAGGTACTGAAAGGTACGCTTATTATGCGCTTCCGCGAAAGCGAACAAATCGTAAAAGAGGGCGAAATCATCGTAGTTCCCAAAGGTGTGGAACACTGCCCAACAACAAAAGATGGTAAAGAGGTGCACATCCTGCTTTTTGAAAAACTGACTACCAAACATACTGGGGACGTGCAGGCCGAACTCACTAAAACCCAATATCCAAAATTATAATGTTCAAGATACTCCACATAGACAACAATCACCCCTTAATGCTGGACCAGCTCAACAAAGCGGGTTTTGAAAATGACGAAGATTACACCTCTTCAAAGGAAGAAATCGAAGGCAAAATAGCCCATTATCAAGGTGTAGTTATCCGTAGTCGGTTTAAAATTGACAAGGCTTTTCTGGACAAAGCGACCCGCCTCAAATTTATTGCCCGCGTGGGTGCCGGTCTGGAGAGCATTGATGAAGCGTATGCCGCCGAAAAAAACGTGCAGCTCATAGCCGCCCCCGAAGGAAACCGCAATGCCGTAGGCGAGCATGCACTGGGCATGCTGTTGTCTTTATTCAACAAACTTAATCAGGCTGACGCCGAAGTGCGTGCAGGCCAGTGGAACCGGGAGTCCAACCGCGGTCTGGAGCTAGAAGGCAAAACCGTGGGCCTCATCGGTTACGGTAATATGGGCAAGGCTTTCGCCAAAAAACTGAAAGGTTTTGATTGTACCGTTATCTGTCACGATATCAAAGAAAATCTTGGCGATGAGAACGCCACACAAGTACCCTTAAAAGAACTACAGGAAATGGCCGATGTGTTGAGCATCCATACGCCATGGACTCCCCTTACCGATAAAATGATCAATGCGGAGTTCATCCACCAGTTTACTAAACCCTTCTGGCTTATCAATACAGCAAGGGGCAAGAGTGTGGTTACCGAAGATCTTGTGGAAGCTTTAAGAAGTGAAAAGATTTTAGGCGCGGGACTGGACGTACTGGAATACGAAAAACTTTCTTTTGAAAACCTATTCACAGAAACGCTACCGAAGCCATTACAATACTTAATCGGTGCCAAAAACGTATTGCTCACCCCGCATATCGCAGGCTGGACAGTAGAAAGTAAAATAAAACTGGCCCAGACCATTGTAGATAAGATTGATGCCAGTTTTAATGCTAATGACTAATTCCTATAAGGGTTTAATAATAAGCTATCAATTAATAACCGCGCGCATTATGGAAGAAAATAAAGATTTTAGCACTAACAAAAACACCGGAGAAGGATTCTCAGAAGGAGCAAAATCTACCGCAAAAGAATTTAAAGAAGGCTGGAACGATATGACCCACAATAGCCAGAACAAAAAAGTGCTGGCAGGTATTCTGGCTATATTTTTTGGGCAGTTGGGTATTCATAAATTTGTGCTCGGTTATCAGAAAGAGGGGCTAATTCTATTAATCACCACCATTGTGGGGTATATTTTAATGTGTGTGGCCGTTGGTGTTTTTGTGGTTGCGATCACAGGTTTGATCGGTTTAATAGAAGGTATCGTCTATCTCACTAAAACAGATGAAGAATTTTATCACATGTATCAAGTGGGCAAAAAACCTTGGTTTTAGGGGATAAAATGACTTTTTTACCTGTTTTTCTTAATCAACCTGGCTTTATTTGTCTTCCACTTTCTTTTCCAGTTCCTTTTGAAATTCCTCTAAAACCGGTTTTACGGTGCTTTCTGGAAGGTCTGCGATACGTATGTACATGAGACCGTCAATAGCGTCGTTAAACAGGGGATCCACATTAAAAGCGACCACTTTTGCATTCTGCTTGATGTATTTTTTGATGAGCACGGGTACGCGCAGATTGCCGGTTTCCATCTCCTCAATAAGTTTGTCCAATTTATTAAGATCGGCTTCTGTTTCATCAAAAACGAACTCCTTATCAGCGTCCTTCAGTTTAACCTTAAATTCCTTTTTCGGTCGGATATACTGTGCGATGTAGGGATCATAATAATGTGAACGCATAAACTCAATCATCAGTGATTTTGAAAAACTTGAAAACTGATTGCTTATGGTTACCCCTCCTATCAGGTAATTATGTTCGGGATAGCGCAGGGTGGTGTGAATGATTCCTTTCCACAATAAAAATAGCGGCATGGGCTTTTGTTGATATTCCTTAATCACAAAAGCGCGACCCATTTCAATACTTTCGCCCATCATTTTATGCAACTCGGGCTCAAACCTAAAAAGACTCTGGGTGTAAAAACCATCAATACCAAAAGTAGGCAGGATCTGTGAACCCAGCCCCATGCGATAAGAGCCCACAATCTTTCTGGCCTCATTATCCCAAAGAAATAAATGATGGTAGTGCGCATCATAACGATCCAGATCGCTGGGCTCATTGGTTCCCTCGCCTACTTCTCTAAACGTAATTTCGCGCAAACGTCCCAGCTCTTGCAAAATACTGGGCATTTCTCCAGCTGGCGCTAGGAAGACCTCATAATTTTTAGATTGGGTAAGCCTGCGGTCGTTGTCGCGTAGGTTTGATACTTCTTTTTCAATCCACTCGGCCTTGACCGATTTTGCTATTTTTTGGGGTTCGCGCGGCCCTTTTAGCGAGCGTGGCAAAGTGCTCAATAGGCTTTTCTTTTCAAAAGTACGGGCCAGCATATAGGTTTTACGCCGCAAAAACTCGGTGAATTCGTTTAGATTTGCATGATCTTTTTGTGCGTTCACGCTTATGGGATTGCCGATACGCACCTTGATCACACGGTTTTTTTGTGACAACATTTCAGAGGGAAGTTTTGCCGTACGCAGCGTTTCGCTAATGCGCGAAAGCCTATAAAAAAAACGGCTGTTCTTACCATGAAAATATATGGGCACCACGGGTAATTCAGCTTTTTTGATCAATTTCATCGCGGCTTCTTCCCAAGGCCGGTCCATAATCATTTCTTCCTCCTTATAGGTAGAAACCTCTCCCGCCGGGAAAATACCCAGGGGCGATCCCGATTTCAAATGAGAAAGAGCCTGTTTAAAACCACTTATGCTCGATTTTATATCTTTCTTTTCCTTCTCTTCAAATGGATTGACCGCCATAACGTAGGGCTTTAACGGCTTAATACGATGCAGTAAAAAATTGCCCATAATCTTGAAGTCGGGGCGCTGCTCCAGCATAAGTTTTAGAAGTAAAATACCATCTACCCCACCCAGTGGATGATTACTTATTGTGATATAGGCACCTTCCTTTGGAAGGCGTTTTAGATCTTCTTCAGGGATTTCAAAACGCACTTGATATTCATCTAAAATAGCATCGAGAAATTCAACATCTTTGAGATGTTTATTCCGGTCGTAGATTTTATTTACCTTTGATATTTTTAAGACCCGCATCATCGTCCAGCCCATAAAAGTCCCCACAAAGCCCAGTTTATCCACATTCATGGCCTGCGCGACTTCTTTTGCTGTTACTAATCCCATGATATATCTGGTTGTCTATTTTTGGCTAGAAAAACAAAGATAGCAAAAAACGAGGGCGAGTGGGACTATTTAACCACCAGTTGTGCCATATTTCCCGCTACTTGCTTAACTAGAACCTCCTTGTCTACTTCGATTTTCACCAGTGCCTCTGGAGTAAAATGCCTTATGGTGTAGAGATTTACGCCATATATGACCTGTATTTTAAAGCGGTTTTGCAACGCACAAAGCATCTTGGTCACGGTATTAAACTTGTCATCAACACAAAGCGAAAAACTAATAGCAGAATGCTGAATGAGATCTACTTTAACCCGGTACTCTGCCATAAGGCTAAAAACCTCACCCAGATGCTCTTCAAGCATAAAGGAAAAATCCAAAGATGAAAGCTTGATCAAGACCTCATTACGTTTTAGGATAAAACAAGGACTGTACGGCTCGATAGTATCTCGTTCACTAATGCAGGTCCCCGCCGCAGCGGGATTAAGAAAAGGCTTTACATATAACGGAATGCCCTTTTGCTGCAAGGGTTGCAGGGTTTTGGGATGAATTACGGAAGCGCCATAAAAAGCGAGTTCAATAGCTTCGTTATAGGAGATCGCACTCAACAATGTGGCATTTTCAAAATACCGTGGGTCTGCGTTGAGAACACCGGGAACATCCTTCCATATGGTCACACTTTCAGCACTGAGGCAATACCCAATGATCGCGGCGGTATAATCACTACCCTCACGGCCCAACGTTGTGGTAAGTGAAGGTTTATAGCTACCAATGAACCCTTGTGTAAGGTACAAGCCCCCACTGTTGATGTGCTCTTTAAAGTTTTTTTCCGTGAGTTTCCAGTTTACTTTCGCTTCGCGGAAATTAGAATCGGTTTTTAGGATCGTACGAATATCCAACCATTGCGCAGCAAAATCCTGTTGTTCTAAAACCGCTTGCAGGATTGTACTTGAAAGAAGTTCGCCGTAAGGCACCAACTGGTCATAAACCTGATCATAATCGCTGGATTGATTATTGGTCAAAAAGGCTTCAATTTCGGCAAAAAAAGCCTCAATTTTACCAAATAAAGCCTGTTTTTTGTCCAGAGATACCTGATCTATAATTTGAAAATGGTAATTACGTACGACTTCCAGTGCCGTAGTCAGCAACGTACTGTTACTGTTCTCAAAATAAGTATCTACGACCTGCTCCAGCGCATTGGTGGTCTTTCCCATAGCCGATACGACAATAACCAGATCTTTTGCACCGGTGTGGCGCAGTACGCTTACCACATTTTCAAGACCCGTAACATCTTTTACCGAAGCACCCCCAAATTTAAATACCCTCATTTTATTGGATTAAAAGCGAATAAAACGGTTGTTTTTGAGTTGTTCAGCTTATATTTTTCCTCGGGCTTTTAAGAATTTTTTCATGCCTTCCTTATGCATCTGTACCGTGTGCCAGTTTTTCATCACATGAGCCCCAGAAGCTTCATAAAAACCTATGGCGCCGTGGTTATCATCCAGCACCACCCACTCTACACGGCGTACATCGTGCTCGTGTGCAAAATTAATTACCTCACTATAAAGAGCCATCCCGATACCTTCCCCGCGTCTATTTTCTTTGACTACAAGATCTTCAAGGTGTACCGTTCTGCCCTTCCAGGTCGAGAACCTAAAATACGTGAGGGCTATACCCACAATACCTTCATCTGGGGTGTCTGCCACAAAACAGGTAAAATCTGCATCTTCCCCGGTTCCGTGGGCGATAAGGTCATCTACGGTTACTTCTACCGCGTCTGCTTCATTTTCGTGAATGGCCAGTTCATTGACCAGTCGTAAAACCGATGCCATATCGCTTGCTTCTGCTTTTCTAATCGTAAAACTCATAAGCTTGTTTTTTTATGGGTTAAAGATACGGCTTCAATTTTAACGAAAACGATATAGTAATTAGTAGATTTTAGATACTTTTACCAAAAATTATAAAAATGGCGCGTAAAAATCAAACCCTCGGCGAATTTATCATTGAGAACCAAAAAGAATTTCAATACACCACGGGTGAACTTTCAAGGCTTATCAATTCCATCAGACTAGCCGCAAAAGTAGTGAGTCACGAAGTGCGAAAAGCAGGACTTGTGGATATCATTGGCGCCACCGGCGAAACAAATATACAGGGCGAAACTCAGCAAAAACTGGATATCCTAGCTAATGATATGTTCATTAAAACGCTTACTAACCGCGAGATCGTTTGTGGTATTGCCAGTGAGGAAAACGACGAATATATACCCATAGAAGACCGCAACGGTAAGAATAAATACGTTGTGCTCATCGATCCATTGGACGGGTCTTCAAACATTGACGTGAATGTTTCCGTGGGCACCATATTTTCAATTTACAGAAGGGTGACCCCAGCGGGAACTCCCGTCAAATCTGAAGATTTTTTGCAGTCCGGCAATCAGCAGGTTGCGGCGGGTTATATCATTTATGGCACCTCTACCATGCTCGTATATACAACGGGTTACGGTGTTAATGGTTTTACCCTAAACCCGGCCATAGGCACGTTTTACATGTCACACCCCGATATGCGCATTCCAGAAAATGGCCATATCTACTCGGTAAATGAGGGCAACTATGTGCATTTTCCGCAGGGCGTAAAAGATTATATAAAATATTGCCAGAAAGAGGAAGAAGATCGCCCCTACACCAGCCGGTATATTGGTTCGCTGGTTTCAGATATTCACCGCAACATTCTCAAAGGCGGCATTTACATCTACCCCACAAGTTCTATAAAAGCACAGGGGAAATTACGCCTGCTCTATGAGTGCAATCCTATGGCATTTATTGTGGAACAGGCCGGTGGTATCGCCAGTGATGGTCACAACCGTATTCTTGATATACAGCCCACCGAACTGCATGAACGCGTCGCTTTTTTCTGCGGAAGCAAAAAAATGATGGAAAAGGCAGAATCTTTTATGAAATCTCCATCTAAATAATAGGGCTACACCCTATTTATCCAATAGATATCGGTAATCGTCAAAATCCACACCTCCGCTAAAGATCTCAATAGAACGCTTGATGAGTTTTTGCGCCGTGTCTGCACTAAATCCCAGTCCAATGGCGTATTTTTCAATAAGAAAACGCTCGTGGTCATCTATACCGTGGTCTGCAAAGATCATCCTAAAAAGATCATGTAGTCGCTCCAGTCGTTTTTCAGTATTATTTGGTGGATTTATGGGGAATTTAGTGGGATTTATGAGCACCTCATCATACTCAGATTCATCAATATCCAGTTTGACGGCAAATCGTTTAAGGAGTTTTTCCTCTTCTGGACCTATCTCACCATCTACGGTAGCCATATTGGCTATCGCTGCAAAATGACCCAAATTACGGCGGTGCTCCCCACTATCAAACAAATCTGTAAAAGGCATAACTAATTTTTAAGAGGTCAAATATAGGGATTTGGCAGGGGTTGGGAAATTAAAATTTCATTATTTTAAGAATTGGATAAATCGGTTAAAACAGGTTAAAATCATTGATTTGCCTTCCTTTTTTGATCTTTTATGCTTAATTTTTTCTTAATCTGCCTAAACATTCTCCCCCCAATTCCTAATTTCAATACCTTTCGCTGTATAGCGGGAAAAGATTTATTCAACATTTAAAATCTTACATGCCCTTATTAGAATTCAACAAAAAAGGAATCTACTGCCCACCAGCAAAAGTGTATCTGGATCCTTGGAAACCGGTCGATAAAGCCATTATCTCGCATGGCCATGCAGACCACAGCCGCTGGGGCCACAAGCAATACATTACCCACCATACCAATGTGCCCATTATCAAGCACCGCCTGGGCGATATTGAGGTTACCGGGAAAGCGTATAACGAAACCTTTGTGATCAATAATGTGAAATTCAGTTTTCATCCAGCCGGGCATATAATAGGGAGTTCGCAGATTCGTGTGGAGCACAAAGGAGAAGTCTGGGTATTTACCGGCGATTATAAAACCGAAAATGACGGTGTCGCCGTACCCTACGAACCTGTAAAATGCGACACGTTTATCACCGAATGCACCTTTGGCCTGCCCGCGTTTAAATGGGTTTCGCAAGCGGAAGTGTTTAACGATATAAACACCTGGTGGGCGGTCAATAAAGCCGAAGGAAAAACCTCAGTGCTCTTTGGCTATTCGCTGGGAAAAGCGCAGCGCCTTTTGAAACACCTCAATCCAGAAATCGGAAAAATATACACCCACGGCGCCATTGAGAACATGACCGAAGTCGTGCGCCCCTTTATAGATATGCCGCCCACAGAACGCATTACACGAGAAACCGATAAAAAAGCCATTGCCGGAAATATTGTCTTGGCCCCGCCCAGTGCCCACGGCAGTATCTGGATTAGAAAAATGGTGCCCTATGTGACCGGTTCGGCGAGCGGCTGGATGACCTTTCGCGGAGCGCGCAGAAGACGTGCCATTGACAAAGGTTTTGTGCTTTCAGACCATTGCGATTGGCCCGGCCTGCTGGAAAGCATCAAAGAAACGGGAGCGGAAAAAATCATCAGCACCCACGGATACAGCGATATTTTTTCCCGTTACCTACGCGAGCAAGGTTATGACGCGAGAACCGAAGCCACACAATATGAAGGCGAACTCGCAGAACTGGATAGTAAAAAAGAAGAAGGGGAAGGAGCCCCCTAAACCCCAAAGGGGGAATAATCTCATACTGTAAAAGCTCCCCACCTTTTCAAGGAAGGGAAAATTTCAGCTTTGCTGAAAGAGGGGTGGTTGCACTTTCAAAAACTAGTCAAAAAGAGAATGAAAAAATTTGCCCAATTAATAAAAACATTAGATAGCACCAATAAAACCAACGTAAAAGTAGATGCCCTGGCACAATACTTTCGGGAGGCCGGAGACGATGATAAATTATGGACGATCGCCATTCTTTCCCATCGCCGCCCGCCACGCCCTGTAAACACAACACTTTTACGCACCTGGGCAACAGAACTGGCGGGGATTCCGTTGTGGCTTTTTGAGGAAAGTTATCATATTGTGGGGGATCTTGCCGAAACCATTGCACTGATCATTCCCGCTTCCAGCGGAAATTCAGAGAAGAGTTTAACCCATTTTCTTGAAGAAATTCTGGCGCTAAAAAAGAAACCCGAAGAAGAAAAAAGGGAATATTTATTTGAAAATTGGACAAACCTCAACTATTATGAGCGTTTTGTTTTTTCAAAATTGATTACTGGCAGTTTCCGCATAGGGGTAAGTCAGAAACTCATGACCCGTGCACTTTCAAAAGCAACCGAAATTGATGAGGACATCCTGGCCTACAAACTGATGGGCAGCTGGACACCTCAAAATACGACCTATGAAAAATTAATCCTTGAAGAAAATGAAGAAGATTACCTGTCAAAACCCTACCCCTTTTACCTTGCCTACGCCATTGAAGGTGCCCCGGAGGATTTGGGCCCTGTTTCAGACTGGTTTGTAGAGCATAAATGGGATGGCATACGCGCACAGGTTATCCTGCGTAATGAAGAGCTCTTTGTCTGGTCACGTGGAGAAGAACTGGTCACCGATAAATACCCCGAATTTCAGGATTTTGTGGGCGTAATTCCCAATGGCACCGTTA
>DRGP01000137.1 GCA_011050015.1 Leeuwenhoekiella sp.
AAATGAGTTTGACCCAGCAAAACTTGTCCAAAATACAGAGCAATATCTGAAGGTCAAGTTGAAATCTTTGGAAAAACTGAAGAAAACTACAGAAAGCTTACTCGCTGAATGTCAAGAAAATAGGCTGTTAGTTCGATGATAGGTTTTTACTAAATACGATCTACAAATCTTAAGCCATTGTTTTCAAATCACCTCTTCATCTTTATGTTCTTCAATGAGTTGCATAATTTCTTCGGGCGATAGATAGAGTTGGCGGATGCGTGCTTTATACGTCTCTGAAATATCTGCGTGATTGAGAATAAAATCCTTTGTTTTTAGGATATAATCACCCATCCCGTGCGCTACCGCAAAAGTATCTGCTGCGCGCTCCACTTCTTGAATATGGCCGGTAGAATACAGGTATTTAATGCCGAAAAACAGCATGTTCAACGTTCCGCGCTCCCTATAATCCATAACATGGCCCAGTTCGTGGCCTATCCATCCTATCAGGACATCCGAGGGCACATCTGTGATTTTAAAGGATTCTTTGTCGATTTTCACCCGTTTACTGATGAGAATCACATATTTTCGATTTTTTCTGGAACGGAAAAAACTCGAAAAAACAGGCTGCGCCTGCATGGTAGATTTCTTGATGTTTTCCTTAAACTGAAAGGTTATGGGCGTATCCTTTAAGGCAGGATAATAAGAAAGCGCTTTATGTGTTTCTGCAACGATAGATTTGGGAATCTTTTTGTGGGTAAAGTTGATCTTTTCGTTCATGGTGTGGGGTAAAAAGGCGAATATACGCATTGTAGCGCGTATTTATCTGATAATCGAGCCGCAACATAGATCGTAAAGCTTGTTTTTATGGTGCATAATGGTATTTCTTTATCGTTATATATTGACCAAACTTCGTGACGTATTGATAGTACTTGCATTTTGTTTGACTATTTTTGCCCTCCCAAAAAATCGCTGTGCAATTACGTGCCTATACCAAAGAATTTAAAACCAACCTCACGCTGGCCTACCCCATAATGCTGGGGCAGCTGGGACATATACTGGTGGCACTGGCCGACAATATCATGGTAGGTCAGCTGGGTGCGGCCCCGCTTGCAGCAGTGTCGCTGGGCAACAGTCTTGTTTTTATAGCACTTTCACTGGGAATCGGTTTTTCATTTGCGATCACCCCGCTCGTCGCAGAGGCAGACGGTGCGGCAGACACAAAAATGGGACGCAACTATTTTCACCACGGTATCGTATTATGTGCTATAAATGGTTTGCTGCTCTTTCTACTTTTGCTGCTGGCCAAACCTATTTTGTATTATCTTGATCAACCTGTAGAAGTGGTGGTGCTCGCGGTGCCTTACATGGAAATTGTGGCGTTCTCCCTCATCCCGCTTATGATTTTTCAGGCATTTAAACAGTTTGCAGACGGACTCTCGAATACTCGTTATGCGATGTATGCCACGATCCTGGCTAACGTGGTCAACGTCTATTTTAACTATTTGCTTATTTATGGCAAATTGGGTTTTCCGCGGTTAGAACTGGAAGGTGCCGCATATGGTACGCTCATTTCGCGGTTTTTTATGCTCTGGTTGCTGTATTTTATTTTAAGCCGAAAAGATAAGTTCAAACCCTATTTTATCTGGACGCGACGTAAGGCTTTTAAGTGGAGTATCTTTAGACGCATTCTCAACTTAGGCTTTCCTACTGCCATGCAGATGCTTTTTGAGGTCACCTTGTTTACTTCTTGTATCTTTTTAAGCGGAATTTTAGGAACGAATGCGCAAGCGGCCAATCAGATCGCGCTTAACCTGGCGGCGATGACCTTTATGATTGCCGTAGGCCTGGGCGTGACCGCCACCATACGAGTGGGCAACCAGAAAGGCCGGCTGGATTATCCTAATTTGCGCCGCATTGCCGCATCGCTGTTTTTGCAGGTATTTTTGATCGAAGCCGTTTTTGCCATTGGTTTTATCGCTTTAAAAGATATTTTACCCACCTTTTATATAGAAAATACAGCCGTTGTAGTTCTAGCGGGACAGTTGCTCGTGGTGGCCGCTCTTTTTCAGCTCAGTGATGGCCTGCAAGTGGTCATTTTAGGTGCGTTGCGGGGGCTGCAGGATGTAAAGATCCCTACCTATATTTGTTTCGTGGCGTATTGGCTCGTTGGTTTTCCGGTGGCGTGGTATTTTGGCAAAGCCGAAAATATGGGCAGTCAGGGAATTTGGTTTGGGCTACTCGCCGGGCTGAGCACCTCAGCGGTGTTGTTATATATTCGGTTTAATCATTTAAGCCGAAAGCTTATTGTGCACAACAAAGCGCTCGTTGCAAATATGGAAAAAAGCTAACTCATTTTTTTCTTATTTTGTTTTTCGACTTGCAAAGCCTGCCTATTTATTGCAATTTAATACCTTTGGCGCAGCCAAAAAATACCTAAAAACGCATTCATATTCTCTTATAGATGAATTATATACTCTTTGACGGCAGTACACGCAAACAGTTATTACCTTTTACGTTCACGCGTCCCGTGGCAGATCTGCGCATAGGGATTTTGACCATCAGGGAAAAGTGGGAAAAAAATCTGAACGCCGCTACTTCTACACGTACCGAAGCCTACCTATCGCAAAAATTTCCACTTAAAAAAAGTGATGACAATCTGTTGATCAATGCTTCCTATTTACCCACCGTTGGCTTGGTAGCGTTGCTGAAGACCCTACAAACCGGCGAAGCAATTTATGATGAAGACGAAATCATCGCCTACCGCAGTGAAAAGACTGAAATTTTGTCCAATTTTGACGGTTTTAAGGCTAAAAATTGCCCGAAAGAGTCCATTTTTAAGATTGCCCATACCTGGGATTTATTCATAGAAAATGGCAGGGCGATAGCAGAAGATTTTAAACTACTTACGCACGGCCGTACTTCACAACCCATACCTGATAGTGTGCATTGCATTGACAAAGACCGTATCTTTCTGGAAGAAGGTGCGGTGATTGAAACCGGCGTGCTCAATGCTTCCAATGGCCCAATTTATCTGGCCAAAGACAGCGAGGTAATGGAAGGTTGCCTCATACGTGGCCCTTTTGCGCTGGGAGAACAGGCAGTGGTCAAGATGGGCGCAAAAATTTATGGCCCTACCACTGTCGGGCCCTACTGCAAATTAGGGGGCGAGGTCAATAATTCCATTTTGATGGGCTATTCCAATAAAGGGCATGATGGTTTCTTGGGAAATTCGGTCGTGGGAGAATGGTGCAACATTGGCGCAGATACCAATACGAGCAACCTTAAAAACAATTATGCAGAAGTACGTTTATGGGATTATTCCACTGAAGCTTTTACGGGTACCGGTCTACAGTTTTGTGGCCTTATGATGGGCGATCACAGTAAATGTGGCATCAATACCATGTTCAATACCGGCACGGTAGTAGGTGTGGCCTGCAATATTTATGGAGGTGATTTCCCACGGAATTTCATCCCTTCGTACAGTTGGGGTGGCAGCGCCGGTATCACCACCTACAGGATCGACAAGGCTTTTGAGACCATAAAAGTGGTCATGCAGCGGCGAAATATTGATTTTGATGAACAGGAACAGCGCCTATTGACCCATGTTTTTGAACAGACTGCCCCCTTCCGTGGAAAATAATGCATGCTGAACCCATTCATCGAAAACCAGCTATGGGCATGCTAATAGCACCATTCAAAATGTTAAAGAAAACTATATATTTTGTAGTTCGTCGATAAAAAGTATCTTTACGTTTGAGCAATCCCAAGCTATGCGAAGCCCTACTTATATTATTATTGTGGTACTGCTTACTACATTAGTATCATGTATTCCCACAAAAGACCTTACTTATCTACAAGAAAACAATAACGTTCAAGACAGCTTGATTTCTGTTAATCTGCAACAACGGCCGTACCACGTTCAAATCAATGATGTGCTGAGCATACGTATCAAAGCGCTGGATCAAAACCTGGTGGCGCTGTTCAACCCTGCATCTTCTGCGAGCGAGGGAGGTGACACGGGTAGCAATTCACTTGATGAAGGGTATTATTATGACGGTTTTGCCGTAGATAGCCACGGGAAGATACGCGTTCCCACACTGGGGGAAGTCAATGTGCTAGGCTATACCACAGAAGAAATTAGAAAGATTATCGAGCAAAAATTACTGGCAGATTATTTTACCAAAGAGGCCAATATCTTTGTGACCGTAAAACTGGCCGGGATCAAATATACCATTACAGGAGAAGTTGAAAGTCCTGGGGTAAAAGTAGAACTGGTAGAAAAACTAAGCCTTATGGATGCAATTGCAAACAGCGGCGACATTTCGATTACCGGTGACCGAAAAGATGTGGTGATCATTAGGCAATATCCCGGTGGGCAGCGTGTGCATCATTTAGATCTCACAAATATTGAAGCCATGCAATCCCCCTATTACAACATTCAGCCCAATGACCTTATTCTTGTAAATCCCTTGCCGCAAAAATCACTGGGTACTGGCACCACCGGGCTTTCTTCGTTTACAACCCTATTGACAATTTTTACGGCCCTCACCACTACCGTATTATTATTTACAAGGCTATAGATGGAAGATGATTTTGAAATAAAAGACCAACAGCATTTTTTTGATTTCAGGGGTTTTCTGATCAAAATACTGCACTATTGGCCCCTTTTTATAATTTCGCTGGGCGTCGCTTTTTACATCGCGCATTATATTAATGTACGCAAAGAAACTGTATACCGCCTCAGTAACATGATCTCGGTAAAAGACGACCAAAATCCATTTTTTACCAGTAACACCAGCCTTACCTTTAACTGGGGGGGCACGACCGATAAGGTGCAAACGGGTCTTATTTTCTTAAAGTCACGCAGTCACAATGAAAAAGTAGTTGAAGAATTACAATTTTATGTGAGCTATCTCAAACAGGGGGAATACAATCTTATAGATGTGTATGATAAGATACCTTTCAAATTAGATATAAACACCGCAGAGCCTCAGCTTTTAGACCAAAGCATTGCTATTGAGTTTGTTGATCCTGCCCATTTTGAAATCAGCATGTCTCTAAAGGGTGGAGAGGGCACGATTCAAAATTATGATACCAAAGAAAAAACACCATTTTCACTCCCCATGCACTGTCTCTTATACACATCT
>DRGP01000138.1 GCA_011050015.1 Leeuwenhoekiella sp.
AAATGAGTTTGACCCAGCAAAACTTGTCCAAAATACAGAGCAATATCTGAAGGTCAAGTTGAAATCTTTGGAAAAACTGAAGAAAACTACAGAAAGCTTACTCGCTGAATGTCAAGAAAATAGGCTGTTAGTTCGATGATAGGTTAACGATTAAATAATGCAACAAAACAACCGTTTTACCCCACTTTCAACCCATTTTTCACGGAATTACTGGGATTTAGCAACGTAATGGAATCACCATCTACCGTTCCCAAAACCAGGCATTCACTCATAAAATTGGCGATTTGCTTTTTAGGAAAATTAACCACCGCAATAACCTGCATACCGACCAATTCGGTGCGGTCGTAGTTGACCGTAATCTGCGCAGAGGTTTTTAACACGCCAACTTCTTCACCAAAATCAATTTGCAGTTGGAATGCGGGTTTACGCGCTTCCGGAAAATCACTCACGGTCAATATTGTTCCCACACGCATATCGACTTTCTGAAAATCTGTCCACGATAAATCGTTCATCAATGCTCAATCTTCAACTTCTGGATCATTTCTTTAGAAATTTGACCGCTATACGCTCCGTAAGCATCTACCAATAATCCTTTTTTATTATCGTGCGTATTGATCACATAAAGTACCGAGTTGTCATCTGGATTACTCATTCCCTCAAAGCGGAAAGCCTCTTCAACTTCGATTTGCTCAGCCGTCCAGTTTTTTTTCAGATGTTTTGATTCTATGCCTTCATCAACCAGGTTAAAATCGGTATCGTAACCTTTTTTCTTAAGATCTTCTATTGCCTTTGATAAAGAATCGTATGTATTTCTCATAATTGTATATTTCGACTAAAAATACAAATGCAAAGTACCTAGTCCAAAAGTTTAAAACAACTTTAGTATTTGTAACTTTGGCTAACGCGACTACAATTTTAAGTCATTTACTATTGTAAAAAATAGGCTATTTTAGTACGCTAAACAATTCAAAACGAACAGAGAAACATGTCAAACACTCCGTCAAATATGCTCCCGCTGGGCACAAAGGCCCCTTATTTCAATCTGCTCGATACAGTAACCAATACTTGGAAATCCTTAACCGACATTCGCGGAAGCCGCGGTACGGTGATCCTGTTTATCTGCAACCACTGCCCTTTTGTAAAACATGTAAATCCTGAGATCGTTCGCGTGGCCAATGATTATCGGGTTTTAGGTTTTGGTTTTGCCGCGATAAGCAGCAATGATGTGGAAAATTATCCGCAGGACGGCCCTAAGAAAATGTGGGAAAACGCGCGCAAGGAAAATTACAATTTCCCGTATCTATATGATGAAAGCCAGGAAACGGCAAAAGCCTATCAGGCTGCCTGCACGCCCGATTTTTATCTTTTTGATGCCGATTTAAAACTGGTGTACCGCGGGCAACTGGATGATTCACGCCCAGGTAACGGAATACCTACAAACGGCCGTGACTTACGCGAAGCCTTGGACAACCTACTCAACAACAGACAACCAGTGCAGCTGCAAAAACCCAGTATAGGCTGTAATATAAAATGGAAATAAACTTAACTCCAAGCCTCCCGTTTTGCAAGACTGGTAATATGTGCCAGATGATGATCCCCATGCCATGCGTACATACCGACCATATTTTTGAGTATCACTTCGTTTCCTGTTGCGGGGTGAATAAACGCCCGATTTAGGTCCGTTTTTTCCAGATTTTCAAGCAAATAGGTTAATTTTTCGTGCAACGCAGCAAGATAATTTAACGAAAGAAAAACCGGTCCTGCATAATCTGATCCCTGTACCCACTGGTTTTCATCATAGGCTTTGATGGTAGGACGATCTTCGGTGAGCGCCCATTTAAAACGCGTATAGGCATGGTGATGACTGTCTGCCAGATGATGCACCACTTGCCGAACCGTCCAACCTCCAGGGCGGTACGGCGTGTTGAGTTGGTCGTCGTTCAATGGTTCCACAACATTAGCCAAGCGCTTAGGAAAACTTTTTATTTTTTCGACCCAAAGCGAAATATCACTCTCCGAGACGGATTTAGGAATCTCAAATTCTCCGATTGGGTATTTAAACTTTTCAAGCGCTATTTGACCCAAATTGACAGTTTTGAAGTGGATTTTTATTTTAAAAATGCCATTATTTCGTCTCTAAAGCCGGTTTTTTAGCCGTTTGTGAAACTTCCCAGCCTGTGGCATACATCCATTTAGTCATTTTAGTCAGTTTATTAATATCGATGGTTTCGGGTTCATCACGCGGCGTGTGGTAATCGGGATGCAACAAGGTCGTGAAGAAAATAGACGGAATATTAGTACGCGCATAGGGCAAATGATCGCTGCGAAAATACCAATGCTCCGGGTGAGACTCGGCATCCCAGGAAGTGTCCACTTTAAATTTCGTAAGGGCGTCATTGGCATTCAACGCCATATCGACCAGTTCCTGTGAATTGCGGTGCGGGGGAATCGCTCCCAGCAGCGCGGCTTCACCCTCGGCATTGCGGCCTATCATATCACCATTGAGCACCGCAACTATAGATGCTTTGGGCACCATAGGATGCTCTACAAAATAACGAGAACCCAAAAGTCCGCGTTCTTCGGCTCCATGCCATACAAAGAGTGCGCTACGTCCCCCCGGTTGTTCTACCCACGCACGGCCAATGGCGAGTAACGCCACACTTACAGTCGCGTTATCATCGGCTCCGTTCCAGATAGAGTCGCCTTCTACCGGCTCTCCCACCCCATCGTGATCATGATGCCCACTAAAGAGCACATATTCTTTTTTTAACTGCGCGTCTGTCCCTTCGGCCTTGGCCACCACATTGGCCGATGGATAGTCAAATTGATTTACCTTTAAATCAAGCGAAGCTGTTGCTCCGCTTTTTTGAAGCGCCGCAGCCCATTTCTGGGTAACCAAGATTACCGGAGGTGCGTCAACAGCACGTCCCTCCATACCTTCAATACCATAATAGCCTTCTTCCATACCGTGACCAAAAAACCCTATTTTAGATTGCGCGGTGCTATCGGCAACCAGAATAACCGCTTTCGCCCCTTGTTTGATCAACTGCCCCGCTTGTTGCCTTATGGCGGAAAGTGCATAACGGTACACCCACAAAC
>DRGP01000139.1 GCA_011050015.1 Leeuwenhoekiella sp.
CTCAACTGGCTGTGACCGTTATGCGCGAGGGACATGTATCTCCCTCCCAGATTGTAAAATTTTTGCACGTTATTGATATCTTCACCAATGGGATATCCGTTTTCCACACCTATCATGGCTACTTTTTTGCCCGAAGCGTGAATGCGCCTAACCTCATCTGAAGTAGTCGCCAGCGCAATCTGATCTGGAGCGATATCTTCTACCAAATGGTGAATCGCTTTAAATTTTGATATCGCATTTTCATACGCTTTTTTATAATCGGCGGCATTCAGGGAGTCTTGACCGGTGTACACGACAAACCAGGCCACATCAAGGCCACCGGCCTTCATTTTGGGCAAATTAACCTGAGTGTCCAGATCTTGCGTATAATTAATCGAATCAGTAAAATTGGCTACATCAATATCATCATGCGTATCTAGTGTAATGATATTATCCTGAATGTTCTGAGCCTTTTCGGTCAGTTCTTGATCGGTCATTGCTGCTTTATTTTTTTGGGATTTTTCTTGACAGGAACCCAAAAAAAGTGGAAATAGCAGTAATAATAGGGAGTAATAAGTACTTTTTTTCATGGTTGTCATGATTTTATTGGTTGGTTGTACGTATTATTTTTAGCTGAAATAAGTCATTTTTCGACCTAAAAAGCTATTTTTTGACCATAGGAGCCAATATATCCCAAACGTTCTCGGCCACTATCTTCTGCCCTTTTATGGTGGGGTGAATGCCATCCTGTTGATTTAATTCAGGTATTCCAGCCACATTGGTCAACAAAAAAGGAATCAGTTGGGCATCATTCTTTTCGGCCAGTTCTGGAAAGATTTGTTTAAAACCGGTTGTGTATTTCTCTCCAAGATTTGGGGGCAGCTGCATACCGGCAAGTACAATCTGCGCATCTGGATTTTTAGTATGTACAGTATCTATAATCGCCTGTAAATTCTGTCTTGTTTCGCTAATTGGAATACCGCGCAACCCGTCATTGGCACCCAGCTCAAGTACAAAAATATCCACATTTTGTTTCAGCACCCAGCTGATCCTGTTTTTACCGCCAGCCGTGGTTTCCCCGCTCACCCCTGCATTTATGGCCGTGTATTTTAAGTTCATAGAATCTAATTTCTGCTGAATAAGGGCTGGATAAGCATCTTCTGTATCATCCAGTCCATAACCGGCGGTAAGACTGTCACCAAAAAAAAGAATGGATTTTGAAGCTGTATCGCTTTCCGTGGCAGAAGTCGTTTCTTCTTGTAATGGTTCCGATTTCGCATCCGTAGTAGAAGTAGCTTTATCCTTGCAGGAGCTTAAAAAAGCAAGGGCGAAAAAACAACAAAACATTAACAGGGTTCTCAAGGCGATGGGTGTTTAAATTAAAACGGTTTCGGTATTTTGTGTTTTTGCGACTATAAATACAAAAGCAGCAGCATGGCAAAGATATTAAACGTTGAGCACTTGGAGAAAGGCTACACCAATGGAACCAAAAAGCTTACCGTCTTGCACGATATCTCCTTTAGTATAGAAGAGCGGGAGACCTTTTCGATTGTGGGTCCGTCAGGAAGTGGAAAAACCACTTTACTTGGTCTGTGCGCAGGCCTAGATCATCCAGACAATGGTATGATCAGTTTATGCGGGACTTCCATGAGTAGTTTAGATGAAGATGGGCGGGCACGCCTACGCAACGACAAGGTAGGTTTTGTTTTTCAGGATTTCCAACTCCTGCCTACACTTACCGCACTTGAGAATGTAGCAGTCCCACTAGAATTGCAGGGCGATAAAAAAGCGTCGCAAATAAGTAAGGAACTGCTCGCAAAAGTGGGTCTGGGAGACCGTTTTCACCACTATCCTTCCCAGCTTTCGGGTGGTGAGCAGCAACGGGTGGCGCTGGCGCGGGCTTTTTCAAACCGACCTGCTATCCTTTTTGCCGATGAGCCTACCGGTAATCTGGATTCTGAAACCGGCGAAAAGGTCATTGAACTACTTTTTGAACTTAACAAAGACCACGGCACCACGCTGGTCATTGTGACCCATGATAACGAACTCGCAGCGCTCACGCAGCGCATTCTTAAACTAAAAGGCGGAAAAATAGTGGCCACCGAAAATACTCCAGTTTGAAAAATAAAGACCAAAACAGAATAAAACCAGACTTGGGATGGATTTTTAAAATGGCTTGGCGCGACGGCCGTGCCAGCATTAAAAAATTACTCCTCTTTATGGCTTCTATCGTTTTGGGGATCGCCGCGGTGGTTTCCATTCAATCTTTTGGCGATACGCTCAAAAAAAATATCGCCCTACAATCGAAGTCGCTCATGGGCGCAGATTACAAAATAGACAGCGATAGCCCCGTGAATGAAGAAGTGGTGAAAATCATGGATTCCCTCGGCGGGCCACGCGCTAAGGAAATTAGTTTTGCCTCGATGGCCGCCTTTTCTGCAACCGATGCAACAAAGCTTATGCAAGTGCGTGGTATTTCGGGTGGGTTTCCATTTTATGGTGAGATGGACACCGAACCGGTTTCGGCTGCAACAAGTTTTCAGCAGACCAATAGCGCGCTGGTAGATGCTACGGTCATGCTACAACTGAACCTTAAACCCGGCGACAGCATTAAAGTAGGGAATGTAACCCTACCCATCGCCGGCTCTTTAAAGTCACTTCCCGGCAGTAACGCCATTTTCAGTTCGGTGGCACCACCCGTGGTAATCCCCTATCTATTTATTGAACAAAGCGGACTCGTACAGACCGGTAGCCGCATCGATTATGAGTATTATTTTGTGGCCGCACCGAATCAGGATATGGAGCAACTGGATAATGCGCTAGATCCTGTACTCGATAAAAACGAAGCTGATCTGGATACGCATGTCTCCACTAGTAGGCGCTTGGGACGGCGGTATGAGAATTTTGGCAGGTTCTTAAACCTCGTTGCTTTTGTGGCTCTGCTATTGGGCTGCGTGGGCATCGCCAGCGCCATACATATTTATATCAAGGAAAAACTACGCTCTGTGGCCGTACTAAAATGTATAGGCGCTTCCCGAAGGCAGACTTTTTTGATTTATTTGGTTCAGATCGCTGGCATGGGCCTCATTGGTGGTATTATAGGCACAGCTGCAGGCCTCTTGCTTCAGCAATTGTTCCCCATTCTTTTACAGGATTTTTTACCGGTAGATGTGCAGGTTGCGCTGGCCCCTCAAATTATTATCGCGGGCGTATTGCTCGGTCTGATCATGTCTGTACTTTTTGCCATGTACCCCTTAATGAGCACATTGTATGTATCCCCCTTACAGGCACTTCGCGTACAGGCCAAAACAAATTTCCGCTCTAAAAGAGCTGCATTTTTTGTGGGACTGGCCATTGTTGTTTTTGTATTGCTTTTTTCCTTTTGGTTATTGGAAAATTGGAAATACGCACTCTCTTTTGTGGGAGGGGTTTTAGTGACCTTTGCGCTACTTGCAGGTATTGCTGCCCTTTTTATTAAACTGATCAAAAAATATTTCCCCACTTCGTGGAATTTTGAAGCGCGGCAAAGCCTGCTTAATTTATTCCGGCCGCAAAACCAAACCCTAACGCTTATTCTAGCCATTGGTGTGGGTTCTTTCTTGATCAGCACGTTGTATTTTACCAAAGATTTGTTGCTCGCACAAGCCAACTTAGAATCTAACCGAAACAGTCCGAATATTATTATGCTCGATATTCAGCGGGAACAGGTCGATTCCGTTGCCCATACAGTACAAGACCAAGGTTTACCCGTGCTCAGCAATATCCCTATCGTGAGCATGCGGGTTCAGGAAATAAACGGCAAAAATGCCAATCAAATCAAACAGGATACGAGTTCGCGCGTAAATGGCTGGATACTTTCGCATGAATTCCGGGTCACTTATCGAGATTCGCTCATCGCTTCAGAAAGCTTAGAACGAGGCAGTTTAACACCACAAATTGCTAATGGGGAAAGGCCAGTGACTATTTCGGTAAGTACTAATTTTGCTGAAGATGCCCATGTTCAACTGGGTGACACGGTGACCTTTAATGTGCAGGGCGTACTGTTACCCACAGTTATAGGTAGTGTGCGCATGGTGGACTGGAGTCGTTTACAGCTCAATTTCTCCATCGTATTTCCCAAAGGCGTACTTGAAGACGCACCGCAATTTGGCGTGCTCACCACAAAAGCACCGGACGAAAATGCCTCGGCCAAGCTTCAACAAAAACTGGTACGCCTGTTCCCCAATGTTTCCATTTTAGATTTACGACAGCTTTTAACCGTGGTAGAAGATATTCTGAATAAAATAACGCTTATCATCAACTTTATGGCATTTTTCAGCATTCTTACGGGAATCATCGTACTCCTAGGTGCGGTGCGTACGAGTAAATACCAGCGCATTAAAGAAAGTGTACTGCTCAGAACGTTAGGCGCACGCAGTAAACAGATCGTCAAAATACTCGCGCTGGAATATTTTTATCTGGGCGCTCTGGGGGCCATATCTGGAATTGTTCTATCATTAATAAGCAGCCAGCTACTAGCGTGGATTGTCTTTGACACGCCATTTTTTCCTTCTATTTGGCCATTTTTAGTGCTATTCCCAGTGATTACCTTACTTGTTATGGCGATCGGTCTGGGCAGTAGCATCGGGGTGATTAAAAGTCCGCCGTTGCAGGTGCTACGGAAGCAATAATCCCCTCCCAGTCTCCCTTCCCCACCCAACCTCCCCGAAGGAGCGGAGCTATGACGAAAAAACCTCTGATTCATAGCTAAAAACAGCCTTTTTTGACTATAAAATGGCGGTTTTTCCGCGATAGCGGAACAAATAATTCCTTTAGTTCATCTCAAAAGAGCTTTTAGAGCTTCAGAGAACAGGTCAGCTCAAAAATGGAGACTGCTTTCGCTGTCTTTTTCCGATTGCTATTAGAGCTTTTATTCAGTTAATTCAAACTGATTTCTAAAAGTTTGTAGTTCTGCAGTAGCTTACTCCAGATAAGATTAGCTAAAACGAGTTAATGCGCTTAGGACTTTAAATTTTCAATTGAAGTTTTGGCCAAATCTATTTCTTGTTCAATACGTTCTTTATCAAAAATGGTGTGGTTATAAATGAGCGAAATATAAAATACCTCACTTTCTTCGTCATAACCTGTAAATATCTGATTGGAACGAGAGTAGTCTTTAAAATCTTCTGAAAACACATTGAACCATTTATTAAAAACTATATGTATAACCCTAGGCTCATAATCATCTGGAGAACACATATACCAGAGCGCGATTTCCAAATCTGTCTCAAGGAAAGCCATAATTATATGAATTATAGTGGAGGAAATCTTAAAATCATAATTATAAAAGGACCTTGCCACGGGGAAAAAGGAGAGTATATAAAGCTTTTTGGTAAATGAAGAATTATAATCATAAGGAAAAAATTCTACCTTATAAATATCCGAGTTATCAGTACTAAAAATAAAAAGAGGGTGACTAGCACCCTCATCTTTTATATAATTATACATGAATCACTTCTTAACCAATTCTTTTTTTTTGAATTGTTCAACATAATCTTCATGTCTTTGTTTTTTCTTATCTGCTTCTCGTTTGAGAAAATCAATGAATTTTTTATCTACTTTAGTATTTACAGTTTGCATAATCCCAGATTTATAAGATTAATATATGAAATATTATTGAATAATAAAAAAACTATGTCTAATCATCAAGCTAGTTAAAAGATTTTAAGCCTCTTCCATATATTCTTCAATAGGCGCACAGGTGCAAATTAAATTCCGATCGCCATAGGCATCATCCACTCTGCGCACGCTGGGCCAGAATTTATTATCGGTCACATATTCTAATGGAAATGCAGCCTGCTCCCTGCTGTATGGGAAATCCCAGGTTTCAGCGGTGAGCATTTTTAGTGTGTGTGGGGCGTTTTTCAATAGGTTATTGTCATTTTCTAAAGTGGTAACGTCAATTTCCTTTTTAATGGAAAGCATCGAGTCACAAAAACGATCCAGTTCGGCTTTATCCTCACTTTCGGTAGGTTCGATCATCATCGTTCCCGCCACCGGAAAAGAAACCGTAGGCGAATGGAAACCATAATCTATAAGACGTTTTGCGATATCCACCACTTCAATGCCATTGGCCTTAAACGGTCTGCAATCAATGATCATCTCATGCGCGGCGCGGCCTTTTTCACCGGTATACAGCACATCAAAAGCACCTTTTAAACGCTCTTTGATATAATTTGCATTTAAAATAGCGACTTGCGTAGACTGTTTCAGTCCGGCTTCTCCCAGCATTTTAATGTAACCATAACTGATCAGGCAAACCAGCGCAGAACCCCAAGCGGCTGAAGAAATCGCGGTAATCGCCTGTTCACCTCCAGTTTTAATTACCGGGTTAGATGGTAAAAATGGAACGAGTTGCTTGGCCACACAAATTGGGCCCACACCGGGACCACCACCACCATGCGGAATAGCAAAGGTTTTATGCAGGTTTAAATGACAAACATCTGCCCCAATGCGACCGGGATTGGTAAGTCCCACCTGTGCGTTCATATTGGCACCATCCATATACACCTGACCGCCAAATTCATGGATAATCGAGGTGATTTCCTTAATAGCCGACTCATAAACGCCGTGGGTAGAAGGATAGGTTACCATAAGTGCAGCGAGGTTATCCTTGTATTTTTCGGCTTTTTCACGCACATCATTTACGTCGATATTGCCTTGATCTGTAGATTTTGTGACCACCACATGCATACCGGCCATAACCGCACTGGCCGGGTTTGTACCGTGCGCGGAAGAAGGAATAATACATATATTTCTATGCGCCTCTCCTCGGGATTCGTGATACGCCCTGATCACCATAAGACCGGCATATTCACCCTGCGCGCCCGAATTGGGCTGCAACGAAGTTCCAGAAAAACCGGTGATTTCAGTGAGCTGATCTTCTAATTTTTTAAGTACTTCCTGATAACCTGCCGCTTGTTCTACGGGTGCAAAGGGATGAATATTCCCCCAGCGCGCATCGCTCAGCGGTAACATTTCTGAAGCTGCATTGAGCTTCATCGTGCAGCTTCCCAAAGAGATCATACTGTGATTTAGAGATAAATCTTTGCGCTCCAATTTTTTGATGTAGCGCATTAACGCAGTTTCTGAATGGTAGGAATTAAACACCGGATTGGTCATAAAATCGGTGATACGCGTCAAGTTTTCTGGGATCGCCGTTTTAGTTAATAGCTCCTTAACTTCCTCAAAATCTTTTGATTTCGCTTCCGCAAAAATGGATACAATCGCATTGATATCTTCCAGACTGGTGGTCTCATTGATTGCGATTGTCACTGTTTCGGCATCCGGATAGTAGAAATTTATCTCATTTTTTTCCGCGATAGCGGCGATTTTAGCAGCCTCTGCTTTGATGCGAATAGTATCAAAATATGCCGTATTTAATTGGTAATAACCCAATTTTTCCAAGGCATCGGCAAGGCTTACTGCGGTGGTGTGTACTTTATTGGCAATGTACTTCAACCCGTTTGGCCCATGATAAACGGCATACATACCGGCCATAACGGCCAGTAAAACCTGCGCAGTACAAATATTTGACGTTGCCCGGTCACGCTTAATGTGCTGTTCACGGGTTTGTAGCGCCATACGCAAGGCTCTGTTTCCGTCCTTATCTTTGGTCACACCAATGATGCGCCCGGGTATATTGCGTTTGTATTCATCGCGCGTAGCGAAAAATGCCGCGTGCGGACCGCCATAACCCAATGGAATGCCAAAACGTTGCGTGGTACCTACTACAACATCTGCCCCCAAACTTCCGGGGGATTCTATAGCGACCAAGCTTAAAATATCTGCCGCTACAGCCACTTTTATATTATTTTCTTTCGCTTTTGCGATAAATCCTGAATAATCAAAAATTTCTCCCGTAGAAGAAGGATATTGCACCAGCGCCCCACAGAATTCAGTAGAAAAGTCAAAATCTTCGTGATTGCCCACAACCAAATCGATACCTACTGGAATAGCACGGGTTTTGAGTACATTTATGGTCTGTGGCAAGACCTCTTCAGATACAAAAAATTTAGCCACATTGTTCTTTTTCTGTTCGCGGTCGCGCAGTGCAAAAATTAGGGACATGGCTTCTGCCGCCGCTGTTGACTCGTCAAGCAATGATGCATTCGCCAGCTCCATGCCTGTAAGATCACTCACCATGGTCTGAAAATTGAGCAATGCTTCAAGACGGCCCTGTGCAATTTCTGCCTGATACGGTGTATAGGCCGTGTACCAGCCTGGATTTTCAAGCACGTTGCGCTGTATCACGGCAGGGATTTTTGACTCGTGGTAGCCTAAGCCTATGAAGGAACGATAGACTTTATTTTTTGCTGCCAAAGCATTAATATGTTTGGCATATGCATACTCGCTAAGGGCGGGTTCCAGTGCTAAAGGCTTTTCCAGCTTGATCCCGTCGGGCAGGGTCTCAAAAATTAACTGCTCTATAGAATCTGCTCCTATGGCCTTAAGCATTTCTGCTTGCTGCACTTCTCTGGGTCCTATATGTCTTTTGGCAAAAACGTCTGTCTTCATAGCTTTATTTTTGTTGCGCAAAATTAATCAATAGGCTATTATTAATTTCATGGTTGAGCGGGAGTTTTTAAACAAATCATGCACTTATCAACAGTTTAAGATACATTTGTAGCATGAGCATTTTCTGCCGGCTTTTTAGGTTTTATATAAATAGCAGTATTCACGTCGCATTAGCTGTTTGTGCCTTTACCGCAATTACCATAAATCAACTGCATCTGCACTATGCAGACGACTTATTGTTCTTTATTTTTTTTGGTACTATAACCGGTTATAACTTTGTGAAGTATGCGGGTATTGCTCAGTTGCACCATCGCAGCTTAACGAGCGGTTTGAAGATGATTCAGATTTTTTCCCTGTTCTGTTTTGTTTGTTCCCTTTATTATGCTTTTCAGGTAAGCTGGGATGTTTTGCTGGCTTGCATTCCCTTAGGATTGTTGACACTTTTTTATGCGGTTCCTTTGTTTCCTTCTAACGATAACTTGCGCACCACCCCTACGCTCAAAGTTTTTGTGATCGCTGCGGTCTGGGCGGGCACTACGGTATATTTGCCCAAAGTGGCTTTTGAACTTCAGTGGGAAACTGAAATCATCATTCTACTGATACAACGTTTTTTAATCGTTCTCGCTTTGATTATACCTTTTGAGATCCGGGATTTGACTTTTGATGATAAAAAACTGGCCACTTTACCCCAATTATTGGGGATAAAAAGCACAAAAATGCTGGGATATTTGCTACTTTTTTTCGCTCTGGGAATCAATTTTATGTCAAATTCAGGCGATAATTGGCTTTTTTCGGAGATTTTAATCTCATTAACGGCACTGGCCATCTACTTTTCCGGAAAAAAGCAAAACCCTTATTATGCTTCTTTTTGGGTAGAGGGTATTCCTATTTGCTGCTGGCTGGGGCAATTGTTTATTTAGCCAACTCTTCGTCAATAAGACGTTCTAGGGACTGCTTTTTATCTTCGGGCATATTTTGCAAATTGGCCTGTTTAAAAAACCGCGTCAATTTTAGATTCCTTTTGGAATGTTCTTTACAGTCTCGGCAAAACAGTATATGTATATTGAGTTTCAGTTTTTCCAGAACACTCGATTCTTTATACTGGGATTTATCACAAAAGTGACCCGCTTTATCACAATCTATAAATAATTTAAAACTCATTGTAACCAATTTTTTTCCATACATTCTACCATCGCGGTACGCGCCCGGTGAATGATGACCCATAAATTAGACGCAGTAATGTTGTAAGCATTACAAATCGTTTCTGTTTCTTGACCATCTATGGTCTTTAATTTAAATATTTCTGCCTGTCTTTCTGGCAATTTGGCCAGGCAATTGTATATGGCATCGCCCAGCTCTGTGTTTTCTATAACATCTTCGGCGGTTTTATCATAAGGATCTGCCATCCGTTCTTCCATCCATTCACCCTCACCGTCTTCATCCCGGTAGTTGATATGTACTTCTGCCTTTCCCTTCTTAGAATTGATCTTGCGGTAGTGGTCTATAATCTTCCGCTTTAAAATGGAAATAAGCCACGTGCGCTCGCTGGCCTCGCCCTTAAAATTCTTCATTGATTTGAGACCAGCAAGAAAAGTTTCAGAAATAAGGTCTTGCGCCACCTCACGATCGTTCACACGGGTGATGGTATAATTAAAAAGGTAGTCTGAATATTTTTTAACCCATTGAGTAGGGTCAAGCTGCTTGCTTGGCATAACATGATTGCAATAAGCCGTAAATGTAATAAAGTTTACCTGATTTAAAAGGAATGAAATACAGTGGGCTTCCAATAATATAAAAGATTCCAGTATTTTTGCCCGAAGCTTTGTGATTCATAAGTTTTGCTGCATTTCAAAAAAACAAACTAATAGTGTACGAATCTACCTACCCCAATAAACGTTTTAAACGCACCATGCATTTTCTTAAAAGTGTACTTCCAGCAGGAAGTGAGGTACTTGACCTGGGTGTTCCCAACCCTTTTTCTGAAATGATGCACAAAGAAGGTTATGCCGTTCACAATACAACGGGAGAAGATCTGGATCTCGATGTGAGCGGTGTCAAAAACGCACCTGTTGACGCGGTTACCGCTTTTGAGATTTTTGAACATCTGCTCTCCCCTTTTCATGTCATCAATTCCATTAAGGCAGACAAACTGGTGGCCAGCGTCCCTCTCAAACTTTGGTTCTCCCCAGCATACCGGAGCAAGACCGACCAATGGGACCGGCATTATCATGAGTTTGAAGACTGGCAGTTTGACTGGTTACTGGAAAAAGCAGGATGGACGATCAAAAAACGGGAACAGTTTACACACCCCGTAAAAAAAATAGGAGTACGGCCTTTACTTCGCCTTTTTACACCACGCTATTATTTGATTTATGCAGAACGTACTTCCTCGTGAAAATAGCAATCGTCATACCTGCTTATAATGAAGAACATTTTATTGGCCAGACGCTCCAATCGCTCGTAGAGCAAAGTGTACAGGCATCCCAAATTCTGGTTGTAGATGATAACAGTACAGACGGTACAGCAAAAATAATACAGCAATTTCAAGAGCAACACGGGAACATTCGTTATGTAAAGAACAAAAGTGAGCAAGTACACCTACCGGGCAGCAAGGTGGTGCAGGCATTTAATTTTGGCCTCAACACCTTAACTGTTGATTACGAAATACTCTGTAAATTTGATGCTGATCTTATTTTCCCCCCCAACTATCTGGAACATCTTGTAGCTATTTTTAAATCTGACCCCCAAGTAGGGATGGCCGGCGGTTTTTGTCATATTCTAAAAGATGAAAAATGGATTCTGGAAAACCTGACCAATAAAGACCACATACGCGGTGCCCTGAAAGCGTATCGAAAAAGCTGTTTTGAGCAAATGAATGGCTTAAAACCGGCAATGGGCTGGGATACACTAGATGAATTGCTGGCACAGTATCATGGGTGGAATATACAAACAGATCAATCTCTCATGGTGAAGCATCTGAAGCCTACCGGGAAGACTTATTCGGCCAAGGCAAAATTTAAACAGGGTGAAGCTTTTTATGGGATGCACTATGGACTTGCACTTACTATCATCGCTTCGGGTAAGCTCGCACTACGCAAAAAAAGCCTCACTTATTTTATAAACTGTATGTGCGGTTATTTATTGGCTAAAAAACTGAAAAAACCCTTCCTCGTCAATGAAAAGGAAGGGCGTTTTATAAGGCAATTACGCTGGGCAACTATTAAAAAAAAGCTGTTTTAGCTTTTTTCCGTTTTATTCCATCGCTTCGGTAATCACATCCCCAGTAAAACCATTGGGGAAATCTATACCCAGTAGTGCTGAAATTGTTGTTGCGATGTCTGGAATAACGGTTCGCGCGTATGTTTTTCCTTTTTTAATACCTTTTCCATAAAATAATAAGGGTACATGTGTATCATAACTATAGGCGGTACCGTGCGTAGAGCCTGTTTTTGAATATGAAATAACGCCTGGATCCAGAATTATAAAAACATCGCCACTGCGTTTCTGATCAAAACCATTTTGCACCAGTTCACCGATGCTGTTGTAATAGCCTTCTTGCTCCAGCTGTGCACGCGTATAAACTTTATTGACACTTTCATACTGTAGGGCAAAATGCGCTATTTTTTTCTGAAGTTCTTCAGCAACAATATCATTATCTTCAAGCACTTTATAGCTGAAAAACACCTGATAGTTCGAAATATCTTCAATGAGATCATCCCTCCCATATTCGGCCGAAACAAAAGCCCGCACATCACTTTCAAAACTCGCGGAATCAAAGTAACCGGCGGGAATTTTTATACTTTCTAAATAACTGGGTACATTTACCGCTCCATGATCTGCCGTTAAGAAAACGGTGTATTCCCCGGCTCCCACTTTTTCATCAAGCGCATTCAATAAACGCCCCAGGTCACGATCCAAACGGATATACGTATCTTCTACCTCTTTAGAATTTACACCAAAGTTATGGCCTACATAATCTGTACTGCTGAAACTTACCGTAAGAAAATCGGTATCTGAATCTGTCCCCAAGTGCTCACCGTCTATAGCAGCGAGGGTAAAATCTACAAGCAGACTATTGCCATAAGGCGTGGATTTTAAGATGTCATAACCGCCATTTTGGGGGTTTAAACCTCCCAAATCATAAGGAAAAACAGCATTTTCCTTTCCTTTAAAGCCTCCTTCAAAATCATTGAGGTCTGCACCGCTCTCCGTGTACGTTTCAATATCAAGTAATGTTTTCCACGTGCGCAGATAACTTTTTGCTTTCGCGGAAGCATTAAAATCGTTTACCCATTTTGGCAGTGCATCAATATAATAGGAACTGGTGATAAAGTTACCCTCTTCAAGCCCCTGAAACCAATATGCGGCGTTTGCGGCATGGCCTGCAGGAAGTATCGACGCGCGATCTTTTATAGAAACACCTATGGTCTTACCACGCATCTGGGTAAAGATCCTGTTCTGATCGGTTATCGTGGTAGTTTTTAGGCGATGGGGCGACATCTGGCCCGCGCTACTGGTGGTCCCGACAGGACGTACCGACTCATCGCTCACACAATACACCGATTTTTTTTCAAATTTGTTATACCAGCTGTTTGAAATGATCCCGTGATTTTTTGGTGTAGTGCCCGTATAAATAGATGCATGTCCCGGCGCCGTGTAGGTGGGTACATAATTAAAATGGTTATTATTGCAGCTAAAACCGTCATTTATGAGCCGTTTAAAGCCATTATTGTTAAATTTATCGGCAAAACGGGTCAGGTAATCGTAACGCATCTGGTCTACGACAATGCCCACAACCAGTTTT
This sequence comes from Leeuwenhoekiella sp., assembly GCA_011050015.1. Taxonomy (GTDB): domain Bacteria; phylum Bacteroidota; class Bacteroidia; order Flavobacteriales; family Flavobacteriaceae; genus Leeuwenhoekiella. The sequence continues at coordinate 13,340 of DRGP01000139.1, forward strand.
GGCCTTTTATGGGTGTTTGTCTGCGCTCGTAGCGAGGGTGCAAACATCAAAATAAGTGTAAAAAGTAGGAGTTTTTGTACGCTTTTCATTGAGAAACTATTTTAGACCACAAAGCTAGGCCTATGAATTAGTAAAAAGATTAAGCCAAAGTTAAATACTCTTGCCCGCTTTTTTTCCTATTTTTAGCCCTGAATACAAAAAACATGAATTACGTAGGTAACGTGGGCCAATATTTTATGATGCTAAAAGGCACTTTCATCAAGCCGACCAAAGCATCTGTATTGCGACAACTGATTCTCAAGGAAATAGATGATCTTATAATAGATTCCCTGGGCATTGTAGCATTTATTTCTTTCTTTGTGGGCGGTGTTGTTGCCATACAGACCGCGCTCAATATGGATAACCCGCTCATCCCGGAGTCTCTGATCGGTTTTGCCGCGCGGCAATCCATCATTCTTGAATTTGCCCCTACTTTTATAAGTATAATCATGGCTGGTAAAGTTGGTTCTTTTATCACTTCAAGTATAGGCACCATGCGGGTAACCGAACAAATTGACGCCCTTGAGGTCATGGGTATCAATTCTTTGAACTATCTGGTCTTTCCCAAAATCATTGCCATGCTTTTTTATCCTTTTGTGATCGTGATCGCTATGTTTTTGGGTGTGCTGGGAGGATATGTGGCTGGTGTGTATGGTGGGTTTACCTCTGGCCAAAATTTTATTGCCGGGCTTCAGGATGACTTTATACCCTTTCAGCTGGCTTACGCTTTTATTAAGACCTTTATTTTTGCCATGCTTCTTGCCACAATTCCTGCGTATCAAGGGTATTATATGCGTGGCGGTGCGCTTGAAGTGGGTAAGGCCAGTACCACATCGTTTGTATGGACCAGCGTTGCGATCATCATCGCTAATTATATAATCACCCAACTACTCTTAACCTCATGATAGAAGTACAGGATTTAAAAAAGGGATTTGATGGTGAAATGATCCTGAAGGGGATTTCTACAACATTTGAAAAGGGAAAAACAAACCTCATTATAGGTCAGAGTGGTTCTGGTAAAACGGTATTTTTAAAATGTCTTTTGGGACTTTTTAGACCTACGGAAGGTTCTATTCGATATGATGGCCAGGCCTACTCTTCTTTGAGCTCAGAAGATCAGCGTGAACTCCGTGAGCAAATGGGCATGGTTTTTCAAGGCAGCGCACTGTTTGACTCCATGACCGTAGAAGAAAATATCATGTTCCCCTTGCGCATGTTTACAAAAATGCGACGTGCAGAGCGCAGGGAACGTGCAAACGAGGCCATTAAACGGGTAAATCTTACCGATGCCAACAATAAACTACCTTCGGAAATTTCGGGTGGAATGCAAAAAAGGGTGGCCATTGCACGCGCTATCGTCAATAAACCCAAATATCTTTTTTGTGATGAGCCCAACTCAGGCCTGGATCCCAAAACGGCCACTGTAGTAGATAATCTCATTCAGGAAATTACGAGAGAATATGAAATTACCACGGTAATCAATACCCACGATATGAATTCGGTGATGGAAATTGGTGAAAAAATTGTATTTCTTCAAAAAGGCCAACTTGCATGGGAAGGCACAAAAGATGAAATCTTCAAGACCGATCATGAGGATGTGACCGACTTTGTGTATTCTTCTAATTTATTTAAGGAGGTACGCTCTGCACTTAATAAAAAAGATTCCAGATAAAAAACAGAACTTATATTCTGGTTTATCGGCTCAATCAATCTATCTCATAATCCTCTTAGAAAAAAATATCTGTCATTTGATGTGTCTAAATTTAGATTCAATTGTCAGATGCTACGATTAAAATAATACGTACGTCATTTTTAAATTGAATTAGGACTAAACCAGATCTTCTCCAAAGATTTCTTTAACCTCCTGTCTCAGGATTTTAACTTCCTGTTCTTTCTTTTTTTCCATGATAAGAAGGATATCATCTTTATCTACAACCACAAAATCATGGAGTCCATGCAACACTACTATTTTTCCTTCTCGAGAATGTATCAGGTTTCCACTTGAATTTTTTGATATAACTTTAGCATTAATAATCACATTATCTTCAGCATCTTTCTGTTGTTTATCATATAGTGAACCCCAAGCACCCATATCGCTCCAATCAAAAGTAGCGGGCACAACCCCAACATTTTGACTTTTTTCCAGAATACCGTAATCTATACTTATATTCTCTACTTTTTCATATTCCTCATTGACAAAAGTCTGTTCATGGTTTGTATTGTAAACAGGAATACCTCCACTAAGAATGCGATGCATTTCGGGTAGATATTTTTGAAAAGCGTCTATAATCGTTTTGGCCTTCCAGATAAAAATACCCGCATTCCAAACATAATTGCCTTCAGTAATAAATTTTTTAGCCGTTACATAGTCCGGTTTTTCAGTAAAAGCAGACACTTTTTTGACTTTTTGGTCATTTTTTATATAAGATATATAGCCATAGCCCGTATGGGGAAAGGTGGGCGCTATGCCCAGCGTGACCAGTATATCATCAGCAATATTTTCCGCTTTATCAGCTATACTGGCCTCAAAAGCAAGATTCAAATCGTTGGTAAAGGCATCTTCATCTTCGATCCAGTGGTCGCTGGGAGCCACTACCATTGTGGCATTGGGATTGTTCTTAAAGATTTTTAAGGCAGCCATTAAGATACAGGGCGCTGTATTTCGCATGGCGGGCTCAAGCACAATATTTAAATCTTCAACCTGCGGCAACTGCTCATTAACGAGTCTTTTATAGCGCTCATTGGTCAAAATCAATATATTTCCTTCTGGAACTGCTTTTGAAAGCCTACTGAACGTTTTTTGAATCAACGTCTGTCCTGCTCCCAGGATATCGTGAAATTGTTTGGGCAAATGGGCAGTGCTAAGCGGCCAAAACCGAGAGCCAACGCCTCCTGCCATAATTACTGCATAAAGGTTGTTATCTTTTTTCAAATCTATGATATTAGTTCTACTTCCGCATTGGGCTGAAAAAGGTAAATCCTACCTGTAGCCTGCTCAATGCATTCATAGCGTTTCACGCGTTTGTGCCCTTTGCTAAAGATTTTTCCGTTATAAATGCGAAAAGTACCTCCTAATGGAATTTCAAATATATAATATTTATCATTCTCTGGATCAAATTGTTTAAGGGCAATGCTTAATAAAGCATCTGTATCGCTACTTGCCTTGGGGTTTTTAAAATGCTTTGCGATAAGCGGAAGCAATTTTGACGGAAATATTTCAGGACGTATAAAGGGAAGCATCAACTGTTGAAAAGTGTGTTTCCACTCCCTGCCATGGGGTTTTATGGCGCGGCCGTATTTTTTAAAAGCTACCAGATGCGAGATTTCATGAATAAGAGTTATCAAAAAACGGTACTGGTTAAGGCTTGTATTTACTGTGATTTGATGCGTTCCGTCCGGCATACGGCGATAATCGCCATGACGCGTCATGCGCTCGTTAACGATCATCAGGTGAATGCCGAAAGTCTTAATAAGTTCAAAAACAGGCGCAACCGCCTGATCGGGAATATATTTAGTCAGTGTTTCTTGCATACAATTTTTAAGGGGTAGAGACGGCTACGGGCAGCACTTTACCATTATAAAATTTAGATCCGGTAAGGGCAAAATCTTTGATATAGCTAGCCATTTCCAAGGCTGAAACCGGTGCTTTATAGCCCGGAAAGGCTTCTTCGAGCATTTCGGTCTGTACCGATCCCAGAGCCAGCGTATTAAAGGCTATGCTTCTATCTTTAAACTCTTCGGCGAGCAATTCATTAAGTGTAATAATTGCCCCTTTAGACGAACTATAAGCAGAAAGTCCGGCAAATTTAGCACTGCCTTGTATGCCACCCATGCTGCTTACGTTTACCACATGCGATCCGGACTCCATAAACGGAAGCACACATTGAATTAATTGAGCTACGCCAAAAACATTCACATCATACACCTTTTTAAATTCTTTAATACTGGTTTTTTCAAAGGGTTTATTGGTCAATAAACCCGCGTTATTGATAAGAATATCTACTTTTACCCAGTTTTTTTTAAGGAAGGTATTTACTTTATGAAAGTCCGTTTCCTCCGAAATATCAAAAGAAAATGCTGATATTTTATCATTTTTAAGTGATTTTATCGGTTTTTCATTCCGCGAAAGCGCCAAAACTTCGTGACCATCTTCTGCAAATTGTTTGGCAAGCTCAAAGCCTATACCACGGCTGGTACCCGTTATGATTATATTCTTTTTATTGTTCATTCATAGTAATTATATGAGCGGCACTCGTGGTCATACCCTGAATTCCCGGGATTAAATGATTAATAACCTTTGCCATATGGTTCATATCCAGTTCATCTACCTCATCGCCCACTTGGTGATAATAATCAAAATTAGTAAAATCAAAGGTAGAAACCGTCTGCGCGGGAATACCCAGTGCATTATAAAACGAGGCGTTGTCACTACGGTTAAAAAGATGATATTCCTGCGCTTGGGGTAAAAAACCAAGTACATTATCGCCGCTATCACTGTTAAAAACGGCTGCCATATTAGACATTTCATAACCTGTTAAATACGCGAGGTAATCTTTACTTACCATAGGCACACCTATCATCTCAATCTCCAGCATGGTGTAGATATTCGCTTGTTCCTCTTTCAGGCGTTGCGCTAAATGTTTTGAACCTAGAAGTCCTTTTTCCTCCGCCGAAAACAGGGCGAAAATCAAGCTTCTTTTGTTCGTTTTTTGCTGCGCAAAATATTTTGCCAATTCCATTACCGCAACCGTACCCGAAGCATCGTCGTTAGCACCGTTTGCTATAGAATCTCCCGCTACTGCTTTTATAATACCAATATGGTCATAATGCGCACCGATCAAAACATACTCTTTTTTAAGCCCTGGGTCATTCCCCTCTACAACCCCGACAATATTATAGGTAGGCACACCTTTGGCGTCAAAATCATCACGCATGGTATCAAAATAGGGTTTAACCCCATATTCCGTAAAATGGTTAGTAATATAAAGCGCAGCTTCCTCAAGACCTTCAGAACCGGTATCACGACCTTTGAGATTATCTGAAGCAAGAAATTCCAAATGCTTACGCACGCTAGTGGCAGAAATAGGAGTGTCTTCCTGCTGCTGACCTCCCTGAACGTTTCGCGCTTCAACAATGTGTTCCAGGCTTGTGGTCGCTGCCTTTGAAGATTCTATGCGCTTTATTTTTGACGGGCCGCAAGAGATCAAGAAAGTGAGCAGTAGCGGCAGGAATATTTTTTTCATGGTATAAATATAAAAATCCCACCGAAAAATCGGTGGGATTAGGTTATTTCATTTTAAAAAATGTCTTAAACAAGCATTAAAATAGGGTTTTCAATATACGTTTTTAGCGTTTGTAAAAACTGTGCACCCGTTGCTCCATCTACGGTGCGGTGATCACAGGTAAGCGCTAATGCCATGGTATTGCCCACAACCAGTTTACCTTCTTTTACCACTGGCTTTTCTACAATTGTACCTATAGAAAGTATAGCAGAATTGGGCTGATTGATAATAGATGTAAAACTGGTTATACCGAACATCCCCAAGTTAGAAACCGTAAAGGTACTGCCCTGCATTTCTTCTGGTTTCAGCTTTTTGTTTCGTGCTTTACCGGCCAGTTCTTTAACCTCTGCGTTTATTTGCTGCAAGTTCTTTTCGTTGGCAAATTCAACTACGGGAACTACAAGTCCATCGGGCACGGCAACCGCTACGCCCATATGTACGTGGTGATTGAGACGCATCTTGTCATCAAACCATTGCGAATTGACCTGTGGATGCTGTTTTAAGGCCAGGGCAACAGCTTTAATGATCATATCATTGTATGAAATTTTGGTGTCTGGCAGCTGGTTATATTGCTTACGGAAAGCGATCGCGTTTTCCATATCAAACTCCACATTGAGCGTATAGTCTGGCGCGTTGAACTTTGATTTGCTCAAGCCTTTGGCAATAGCCTTACGCATCTGTGAATTTTCCACCTCTTCATAATCCTCTTCACCGGTAGCCACAAATTGCTGTACACCTGATCCTGCAGCTGCTGGGGTATAATTTTCAATATCCTTGCGCACCACGCGGCCATTATCGCCAGAACCTTTTACTTTATTCAGGTCAACGCCTTTCTCTTCAGCCAATTTTTTAGCTAAAGGCGAAGCGAAAATGCGACCGTCTGAACTACCTGTTTTTTCAGAATTTATTTTAGAGGAATCGGTATCCTTGGATTTTAATTCTTCTTTTTTAGATTCTTTCTTATCGGCCGCCTCTTTTTTAGGTTCCTCTTTTTTAGAATCCTTTTTTTCCTCTTTTTTATCGTTATCGGCAGGTTTGGATTTTTTCTTATCAGCAGACTTTTTGGAGCCACTGGATTTCTCGCCGGAAATAATACCCGAAACATCAGTGCCCTCTGGGCCAATAATCGCCAGTAGCGCGTCCACTTTTGCGGTCTCGCCTTCTTGAATACCGATGTGCAAAAGCGTGCCGGCATAGAACGATTCAAATTCCATAGTGGCTTTATCGGTTTCAATTTCCGCCAGGATATCGCCTTCTTCCACCTTATCGCCCTTTTTCTTGAGCCAGGAAGCAACAGTTCCTTCTTCCATCGTATCACTAAGTCGGGGCATATTGACAACCTCTACGTCGTCAGGGATATCTCCCGAAGCTTCATTTTCATGATCTTCCTCTTCTTCTTCAGAATCGTCATCTGCATCCTTATCATCTGTTTCTTCAGATTCTTCGGATTCTTGAGAATCGGACTCGTCATCCTCCTCAGAGTCTTTCTCCTCTTCGTCATCACCGTCCTTTTCATCTGCATCGCCGCCACCGCTGATAAGGGCAGATATATCTTCATCTTCCTCGCCTATTATGGCAAGTAACTTATCTACTTTGGCGGTCTCGCCTTCCTCAATCCCAATATACAGCAGTGTTCCTTCATAAAAGGACTCAAACTCCATCGTGGCCTTATCGGTCTCAATCTCTGCGAGTATATCTCCTTCTTCCACTTTATCGCCTTTTTTCTTGAGCCAGGAAGCGACGGTTCCTTCTTCCATTGTATCACTCAGTCGGGGCATTTTAATTACTTCTGCCATAATTATGCTGGTTTATGTTGTAAAAATGGATAATCCTCTTGTTCATATACCATATCGTACATCTGTTCTTTTTCGGGATAATCGCTCTCATCTGCAAATTTCTCACATTCAGAAACGCGTTTTTTAACGGCCTTATCAATCTCTTTAAGATCATCTTCGGTCGCATATTTTTCCTTTAGGATAATATCTTTCACTTGGGTGATAGGGTCAATTTTTTGATATTCCTTCACCTCATCCTTAGTACGGTATTTCTGCGCATCACTCATAGAGTGACCACGGTACCGGTAGGTTTTCATTTCAAGAAAAGTGGGACCATCACCGCGTCTTGCACGATCTATGGCTTCATCAAGCGCTTCAGCGACCGCACTGGGATTCATGGCATCTACGGGTCCGCAGGGCATTTCATACCCGAGGCCAAGTTTCCAGATATCTTCATGATTGGCAGTACGTTTTACAGAAGTACCCATGGCGTATCCGTTATTTTCAACACAGAAAACAACCGGCAATTTCCAGTTCATCGCCATATTGAAAGTCTCGTGCATAGAACCCTGACGTGCGGCACCATCACCAAAAAAGGTGAGTGTCACTGCATCTCTTTTAAAATATTTATCTGCAAAAGCAAGACCGGCACCCAGTGGGATCTGCCCACCTACAATTCCGTGGCCACCATAAAAGCGGTGTTCTTTGGAAAAAATGTGCATAGAACCACCCATTCCTTTAGAAGTGCCCGTTTTCTTACCATAAAGTTCAGCCATCACACGCTTGGGGTCCACCCCCATACCTATGGGCTGCACGTGGTTACGATAAGCTGTGATCATACGGTCTTTGGTTAGGTCCATCGCGTGCAATGCACCGGCAAGAACTGCTTCCTGGCCGTTGTAAAGGTGGAGAAAACCCCTTACCTTCTGTTGAATATAGACCTGTGCCAGTTTATCTTCAAACTTACGCCAGAAGTACATCTGCTCGTACCAGTCCAAATAAACCTCTTCTGTTATCTTTTTCATTTATAAAATATTATGAGAATTGAATCCGGCAGTTAAAGAAAGGCCGAACCTATATTTATTTTTCTTTCTTAAAGAGAATTTCCAATTATGCATTCGTAAATCGGATTTTCTAATGGAAAACAAAAATAATATATTAAAAGGCAAACCTAAAACCCTTTATAGTAAAATTACGAAAAGGCTCTTTTTAGCCCTTGTATTCAATAAAATAGCCTGAAGTGGGATAAAAATGACCCTAATTTATAAATAATCTTGCGTAAACAACAAAGGTAGCAGATTTTCTAAGGAATCACTTTTAAAAACCTCTCCGGAATCACCCATAAAATAAAGCGCAATGGATTGTTTTTGCTTCACCTCATATTCTGCGATGGCTTGCCGGCACGCACCACATGGTGGCACGGGTTTGGTAATTGCTTTACCCATCGCCTTTGCTGAAATGGCCATGGTTTTTATACCAGTATTGGGATATTTTGCACCCGCATAATAAATAGCTGTTCGCTCTGCACATAAACCCGAAGGATACGAGGCATTTTCCTGATTGCTCCCGGTGATAATCTCCCCATTATCCATCAAAATCGCCGCTCCCACCTGAAAATTAGAATAGGGAGCATAGGCATTGTCCCTCGCTGTAAAAGCGCTCTGCATTAACTGTTGAACATCTGCCGGAAGTTCTTTCAGCGTAGCATAAACAGATAATTGTGTAGGGATCTCAATCTTTTTCATCGGCAGGTTTAGTACTCCGAATATTCGTTACCAAAACCGAAGGTGATACCGAAACGCAATGTGTTTTCCAGCGGATTACGCACACTTGAAGTAGAAAATAAGTAGGATACGTCAATATCAATAGTGGTGTATTTAAAGCCCAAACCTAAAGTGGCGAACTTACGGGAACCTTTTAGGTCACTTTCATTAAAATAACCGGTACGAAGGCTAAAGGCATCATCATACACATACTCTGCACCCAGTGACCAGGTAACCTCTTTAACCTCTTCACTAAAACCATCTGGCGCATCACCAAAGGATTTAAAGATACCGCTAAAGAAACCTATATCCTGATATTCACGGGCGTCTTCAGAATCAATCTGACCGTCGCCATTAAAATCCTGTGGAGAGGGAACCAATAATTTATTCAGTTCAAGCCCTACACTTACGGTATTAAAAGGATCTAAAATAAAATCAAAACCACCGCCCAATTTCATATTGGTTGGAATAAAGTTTTCCTGACCAGCATCGTCATACTGAATTTTAGGCCCAATGTTTGAAATATTGAAACCGGCTTTCCAGCGGCCGTAAAAATCACTTACCGGAACTTCTTCAGACTGGTAATATCCTGCGATATCCACCCCAAAAGAGCCCGCTGCACTGGCATCATCATTATCTACCTGAAGTTTTAAGTCACTGCGCAGGTAACGCCCGGCAACAGCTAAGGAAAAACGCTCACTCAAACGCAACGCATACGATACATCTAGGGTAAATTCATTAGGTTTTAACAAAAGGCCCAGTTCGTCAGGATTTTGCCTTGCCTCAATCTCACCAAGGCTAAAATACCTGAAACTGGCTCCTATCGCGCTACGATCATCTACGCGATTATAATAGGTTACCTGACCTAAGAAAATATCGTTGACGAGCTGGCTCAGATAAGGCGTATAGTTTACACCTATTCCCTGCTGCTGCTCTATAAACGCGTATTTTGCAGGGTTCCATTGCTGAGAATATGCATCCGGGCCGGTGGCTACCCCTTGATCCCCCATACCTGCTGCACGTGCATCTGCAGCAATCATTAAGAAGGGAACCCCCGTAGTAATAACGCGACTTCCTTCAATTTCCTGAGCATTCGCTGGAATGGCTCCCAATATGCCCACAAGGGCGAAAAGTAATAGTGATTTTTTCATGCTTGGTTACTGATTTTTGACAAATATAAATTTTAAGAACAATTAATGATTAAAGGATTACAAGTTTCTCAAATTTTTCGACCTTTTTATTGGTTAACGTAGATTTAACCGTAATCTTATATACATACACCCCTTTCCCTATTCTATCACCAAAATCGTCTCTTCCATCCCAGGTAATATCACGTGATAAAAACCCGGTGGTCATAATGTTTCTATTGATGGTCTTGACAACTTTACCGCTTACGGTAAATATCTGAACCTGAACATCAAGCGGCTCGTAAGGGCGGTTATGATTAAACCAAAACTCGGTATAATTCACAAAGGGATTTGGGTAATTCAGCACATTTTCTAACTGAATATCGTCGTCACCGGCCACCACAAACTGTAAATCTGCGGTAGATGAATTATTATAGGTATCCCATGCTTTTACACTTACAGTGTGCATGCCTGGCTCCAAATCCCTTATTTTACGCAATACCTGTCCCAGATTAAAGTTATCTACATCACTTTCATAAAATTCATTCAGGACAATAGGTTCGGTCTCATCTCCATCTAAAATCGCGACCAGGTCGTGTCCTATTCCGCTTGCGGTATTTATACCATTGTCATCTTCCAGTTTGACCAATAAAAAAGGAGAGGTGTTGGTTATCCCCCCATTTACAAAACTTTCATCGTTCATATACAGGTTTACGAGCGGCCCCGTATTATCTTCTGGCGCATCTTCATTGAGACCGCCTACCACAAGCTGCTGGTTGGCACCGGTCTGGTCTTCCAGCTGGCCTTCCCGCTTCGCATAAAAACTCACCCTTCCATTCCCCACAGGAATTAACGCATCTTTGGGCACCACAAAATCAAAATCAAAGATACCATTTTCTATAGAAGCTTGCCCCCGGTACAAAATCGTCCCCAAGGTTTTAAAATCAAGAATCAAAAGATTCCCATTCGAACCGCGCGTTCCATCATTACCCAGCGTCTGCCGGTCTATAAACTTATCATATACAGTGGCCGATAAGACTCCATTATAATCGGGAATGCGCTGCCCACCGGCATTAATGACTTCGCCGCCCAGTTTAATCTTGCTCAAGGCCTTTAGGGTATCTGCTGCCTGGGTTATGGGTGTATCGTTTATGGTAGTAAGGCGAATACTGGGCGCTGGGAAGGCCAGCTTCATCGCCGGGTCGCCTATATAAAAGATCACCCTCCGTTTTGAATCGTTGATATTATTTTTTGTTTCCCGAAGGTTTTCCGCTACGCTGCGTATATTATCGGTACCAAAAGAAAAAAGATTCCCCGCCAGGGATTCATTAAAATTAACCCCCAGTCGTACCGAAATCTGGCGTGTGGTCGCGACCAGTCCTACCGCTCCACCATCGGGGTTCCAGAACAATTCTTCGCCGGCCGCTGGACGTGTGGGATTGTCAAAACGGGTAAACTCACAGGTTACGGTAACAATTACCGGTAATTTTTCAGCATTATTGAGTGCCCGCGCATTGGCCCGGGTAAATATAAATTCTGAAGCTAAGGTGTCCTCTCCTCCGTGACCCAGGTACGTGAGCACGAGCGTGCCCACTTCCAGCGCATCTACAATGGCGTCGTTGACCTCAGGATAACGGTCACCCCCTGCAGATGATTCCTGCTGATAACTGTCGCTGTGAATTTTTATCACGTTCACAAAAGGTTTCTCCCGCTGTATATCATCGCCCAGATCATCTAGCGTGCTCTCCAGTTCGCTGAATTCCCAGTCCACATCTACATCGTCAGAAACAAGCACAAAATTGTTCCGCCAGCGGCCATAGGATTCATCAAGGTCGTAATTTATAATTTTTTCTACCACCTGGTTTGCAAGCTGGGGAGTGTCTGCAATGATCCTGCCCACAGCTAAATCAAGACGATCCCGACCGCCACTGCCTATAGGGCTGCCATCTTCTATAATTCCTTCAAAAGGATCTAAAGCCCCAAAATAATCATCGCTCATGTAACTGGTGGATTGCGAAAAACTATTGTAAGTATTGAATGTGGGTACAATATTATTATTACCGGGCAAGCGGTCTTTATAATCTATAGAGGTATCGCCAAACAAGCACAGATACCTCAACCGGTTAGCATCTGAAGAGGCGTTCTCATACACGTAGCGCACAAAATTCCGGATCGCCCCTATATCGGCATGGCCAGAACTGAACTCATTGTAAATGGCCTCCAGGGGCACCACTTTTACATTCAGACCCCTAAAATCGCGGTTGTGCTGTGCCAGTCTTTCGGCCTGCGGCCGAAGTAGTGAACTGGTGATCATCAAGTAATCTACATCTTGAAAACCACTACTGCCGTTAAAGATCGTTCCCTTTAAATTTTGGTTGGTGACGCGTGTATTTCCATTTTCGCGGAGCGGAACATAAAAATCATCAGGATTGAGGGCTACAAATTTTCGTAATGTGCCCATGGCCGATTTAAAGCCAAAAATGGCTGATTTATCGGTATTTTCGACAGTTTTTATAGCAAAAGGATCTGTAACGTCCCATATTTCAGAAAACTGGGAGGCATCCTGAACAACATATTCCGCTATCCCCGAAGCATTGGCAGTACTGTTTTTTTGAAAAGCGAGCTGATTGCCAGCCCCGCGCAGTTCACGTTCCGCTTGCAAAGCGATAAAATCAAGATATCCCCGGCTGGAAGGATTACCATTATTATTATAAGTAAGGTTTACCGTAATTTCTGGCGAAGAAACCGTTACGCCCGGATTGCCCGACGGGTTATAAAACGAATCGTAAGTGCGGTCCTGAGCTAAAATAGACTCACTGATGGGCGAGAAGTTAAATGTAGTCAGGTCCTGGCCGTTCACGGTCACGTTCATACCTGTGGAAGATTCTGAAATAGCAGCGGCATACACCCGTGTTTTAACAGGCTGACCGGGAACCAAATTAGGAAATTCAAAGGTAAATGCCTGCTCGTTTTCAAAATCAAAACGCTCCCCAAACCACCTGCGGCCCAAGCGCACCAGATTTTCATTATCTTCTTCATGAAACTGATAATCGTCAAAAGTGGTGACCTGCTGGGTGGCTGCCCCCAGCGGTTGCTGCATGGCCGTTAACCGTTTGCCCGCGCTTCCGCTTGCGGTGATAAAATAATACGAGCGGGCATTTACCTTTGAATTTCCTAATTTGGTTCCCGGTCAGCCTGTTAAAACACGGGTGTATGCCGCTGCTATTTCAGAATCTTCCA
>DRGP01000140.1 GCA_011050015.1 Leeuwenhoekiella sp.
ATATTATCTTTGTATACATCGTTCTCAAGTCTTCTGGAAAAATAGAACGCATTCTAGGAAAACAAGGTATAGGCGTCATCCGTAAAGTGTTTGGCGTGATTTTGCTCGCCATTGCCGTAAAATTGTTTACCACCAATATTCAGGGACTTCTAAACTAGCTGTATCATGAAAATTTTCATCTATATCCTAATGGCGCTCGCCACGGCTCTGCTCATTTTTAACCTCACTAAAGTAGATTATAGCGCTCCGCTGGCGGGAAATAGCCAAGTTGCCGTGATTTCTGTACTGGCTTGTGCCTGTGCGCTGGTATTGCTTTTAATCTTAACCATATCGCGAAAAATCGCCAATAAAAGGTGATAAATGGAGCTGTTTTTTCAAAAAACCACCCTTCTTGGTTGAAGATATCTTTCTAACTAAGAAAACCTTAGATTTTACAAGAAAGTGAGCGGAGGAAACTTAAGCGAAAATCAACCTAAATGTATATTGAAAACGATTCTGAATTTCTGCTGAAATGCAACTACTATTAGATCGTTCTATTTTCGGGCTTAAGCTAAAAAATCGATTATTCTGGATCTAAAAATGCTAAAATTCAATCGTATTTCGACCAAAAAAATTCCTTTAAAATAAGAGTATTAGCGTGGGGTTGACGAATTCATAAATAACACCACCTACGAAAGTAAGTATAGCGAGGAACAAAAACAGCTTGTGCAGTTTCTTGAATAAAAGGGTCATGCGCAAACGGCGAAGCAGCTGTGGATTTTCAATTTGATCCATCTGATATTTGATCTCTTGTGGCGAAAGATAAAACGGACTTACAGAAATGCCATTAGCGATCAATAGCCCGGCACTATTATCGAGTAGCCGAAATATGGCCGCAATGCAAAACACAAAAATAGAAGCAATGAGTATCATGACTTTTTACTTAGGGAAATAACTTTTTTGACCATCGCATCGTCTTTATTGATCATCTGCTCATAAAGCGTGGTGCCAAATAATTGTTGTGCCATCACCGCTTTAACACTTTGCTTAAGTTCTTCTTTATAATCTTTCACCCTGATTTTGATCTCTCTACGCGCACCGTAAGATACAAAATCCTTAATATCTGCGTCAGAAATTTCTACTTCTGCCTTAAACTGTGGCAGGGATAACTTATTGTAATAAGTTCTGTCACGTTCCAATAAGTTGAATACATATCTGGACATAAAACCAGACCGCAAGGCATAATCTATGGATTCTTTTTCATATTCGGTCTCTTTAGCAACAAAAACGTCTGGGATAATACCACCACCACCATACACCACTTTACCTCCCGGTGTTGTAAAACGCAGACTGTCATCTACCTTAATACTATCTTGCGATATCATCTCACCATTTTGATACCGGTGGAGATATTCTTCATAATAAGCTTTGTTACCATCGTCATAAGGGCGCTGTATACTGCGGCCAGTCGGTGTATAATATCTAGCTATGGTAAGGCGTACCGCGCTACCGTCACCCAGTTCCATCTCTCGCTGTACAAGCCCCTTACCAAAGGTTCTGCGGCCTATAATGGTGCCCTGATCATTATCCTGCATGGCACCTGCCACAATCTCACTGGCCGAGGCAGAGTTTTCATTCACCAGTACATAAACGGGTGCATTCTCAAAAATCCCGCCGTCTGTGGCAAATGTATTTTCGATTTTGCCAGTTTTGTTTTTAGTGAATAAGATGAGCTTATCTTCTTTTAAAAACTCATCTACTACCTGCTCTGCCGCAGAAATATAGCCGCCGGGGTTATCGCGCAAATCAAGTGCGATCTGTGTAGCCCCTTTTCTCTTTAATTTTTGTAGGGCGTTCCTAAATTCGTCAGGAGTAGTTTCCGCAAAGCGGTTGATTTTTACATATCCCAACTTATCGGTTAGCATATAACTGGCATCTATGCTTATGATGGGCACCACATCACGGGTTACCTCAACATCCATTAGGCTACTTTGCCCAGGTCTTTTTATTTTGATATCTACGGTAGTATTGATCTTGCCTTTAAGACTTCCTACTAAAGAATCGTTAGTAATACTTTTTCCGGTAAGATTTACGCCATTCGCAGATACAATACGATCGCCTCCCATAATGCCCGCCAGATCACTGGGCCCGTCTTTTATAGCATTGATAACCACGATACTGTCATTTTCAGTATAAAAACTCACTCCAATACCCACAAAATCGCCCTTCATACTTTCAGACATACGCTGCATTTCCGTTGGCGGGATATATACTGAATGTGGATCGAGGTTTTCTAATATATTATTTACCGTCACATCTACGATGCTATCTGTATTCACATCGTCAACATACTCATAATCAATGTAGTCTATGAGTCGGTTCAGTTTTTCCTTTTTAGCATTGGTTTTTGACAACAGCCCAGTATTACTGCTGTAATTAAGCTGGCTGCCCAGCCCTATACCCAAAGCTACGGCAATGCCCAGAAAAAGTGGAAGGTATTTTTTTTGATAGCCTGCCATTGATCAATCAGTTCTTTAAATCCTTAATATGTTCTACTTGTACACCGGCCCTTTTCAAGAACGAGAGGCCACTATTATCTTTATAATCTACATGATAAACCAGCCGGGTTATCCCGGCCTGATGAATAAGTTTACTGCAATCTTTGCACGGAGAGAGCGTGATATAAAGTGTCGCCCCGGCACAGGATTGTGTAGATGATGCCACTTTTAAAATTGCGTTTGCCTCTGCATGCAGCACATACCATTTAGTATCACCGTCCTCGTTCTCACATACGTTTTCAAAACCCGTGGGTGTGCCATTATACCCATCAGAAATAATCATTTTATCTTTAACGATAATCGCACCTACTTGTTTGCGTTCGCAATAGGAAAGTTTTGCCCATTCCTTGGCCATGCGCAAATAGGCAACGTCGTATTTTAACTGCTTAGAAGGTTTAGGTGGCATGAAATTGTAAAAATGCTTTTCACAATAAAATACTGAAAAGCCGACGCGAAGATAAAAAACTTATACCGCTTACGCTTAAATATTAAGAGCTTTAACCGGGATAATTTGCTATCAGCATCGGGATGACCATACCCAATACCACCGCAGAAATCACCATCATCCAGTCGCGCCTTGAAAACCTGAAAATGGTCTGAAAAATAAAGCTTATGATCAAGACGATGAGTACGATAATCACTTGCGCGGCTTCTATACCCAGTGCAAATTCCAGCAAAGGCAGCATTCTGTTACCCAGGTCAGCGGTTAGCTCTTTAAAGAAATTTGAAAATCCCAGGCCATGTATGAGTCCAAAAAACAAGGCAGTTATGAGCAACAAGCCCAGTTTGTCTTTTTTTGCGCCCTTACCGGCGGTAAACACATTGTATAAAGCGGCTATAAAAATAGTCACTGGGATCAGGAACTCGACCAGACTGGCATTTACACGAACCACATTATACACCGAAAGGATCAATGACAACGAGTGTCCCACCGTAAACAGCGTCACCATCAGCAATACACGTTGCCAGTCTTTAAACGCGTAGGGAACGGTAAGCACAATGAGAAAAAGAACGTGATCATAGGCCCGCCAGTCCAGTACATGATCTAAACCTATTTTAAAATAGAACCAAAAATCTGCCATAGGGGAGTAAAGATTACATTTGAGCGCGTAAGCTACTGCAAAACCTGAAAATTCCCATAAAGAATACCGATAAAAAGCCTTCCATTACCGATTAAATTTAAAATGAAATATGCGTTAACATGTCCAATTATTGCCATTTTATAGCTAAAATTAGCCCTACACGACTAATTTTCAGTATCCAATAGACAAAACATTTTTTTGTTTTATCCTAAAAAGTTAAACTATCTATAATTCAAAAATGAAGGCCGCAAGCTTTTGTAATTTTCACTATTTATATTTAAGCACTAATATTTTGAAAAAAATTACGTTTATTTTTGGCCTCATTGCTGCCTGCACACTCCTAGCCTGTGGGGCGACCCCCGGATTATCTACCCCAACACCACCTTCAGACAAAAACCTATCTACTTATCATTATCAGGACGTTAAGGGAAACCTGTATGACATCACCCAGCGAAAGCTGATCTACACACCGGTTTCCGCCACAAATACAATAGACGGTATCGCTGACGAGGGTTTATACACAGAGCTCAACATCTCTCAAAATGAATACGCTAAAATTGCTGCGGCCTGTGAAGAACAGCTGCAACGCAATCAGAACCAACTTACACAGCGCAGACCCAATATCCCACTGCCTTTTTTGAGACGCGACGGTCGTGACGAACCAAAAAAAATAAATATAGATTATACGGCGGCAAACGCCCTGAATTTTATACTAGAACCCTTTTTAGAAGATGAATAAAGCAAACCCGCTATGGAAAAGGAAACCCCTACAATTGTTCCGTTTTATAAAGCGAACGTATTTTGCATGGGATAGCAATGATCCTTTCGCAAAAAGCGCCATTATTGCTTACTATACCCTCTTTTCACTACCCTCTTTACTTATGATCGTGACCGCTATCGCTGGTTATTTTCTGGGACGCGAGGCGGTGACAGGTCGCATTAGCAATCAGATAGGATCTTACATTGGTCCAGATTCTGCTGAGGCTATTGAAGGCATGATCAGCAACGCTGCGCTTACCGAGGGAAACTGGATTACGATCACCGTAGGCATTGCCGCACTGGTTTATGGGGCCACCGGGGTATTCTTTCAGATGAAAAAAGCGATGAACGAAATCTGGAACGTACGTGAAAAGAAACAAAACTGGAAGCAGATGGTAAAGAACCGTGCGCTATCTTTTGGCATGGTACTCATCCTCGCTTTTATGCTCTTGGTTTCCTTAGTGCTTTCGGCAGCGCTGGCGGCAATAAGTACTTATATTGAAAGCTTTGCTCCCGTAATTGCCACTATTTTTGCTGATATTTTAAAATTTGTGGTTTCATTTGTATTTATTTCCGCTCTTTTTGCTGCTATATTTAAAATACTCCCCGATGTGATTATGAGCTACAAAACCACATTTCTGGGAGCAGCAATCACCGCGGTTCTATTTTTAATAGGTGAGTACGCCCTGGGGTATTATTTCACTACCAGTAATCCCGCATCTGTTTACGGGGGAGCGGCTTCCATTGTGCTTATTTTACTATGGGTAAACTACACCTGCCTCATTCTTTTCTTTGGTGCAGAAATCACCGTACAGTATGCCCTTGCTTCCAGACATAAAATCGTGCCGAATAAAAATGCCGAAATGGCGTATGTTCAGGACATGAAAGACCTGAAGGAACGGGAGCAAAAGGCCAGGGATGACAAAAAAAAAATTGAAGAACTCGAAAAAAACCCAGAAACCGAGTGATTTTTCAGAAGAACAATGCCGTTTTTCAGCCTATTTCACCTGTTTTATCAGATAAACATAAACCGGAAAATGATCGCTGTAACCGCCGGTATAGCTCCCGTTTGCAAAACTTCTATAGGGATAGCCTTTATAACGGCCGGTAGGATTACTTAAAAATGCTTTGTTATAAATACCTGCCTTGTAGAAACAGTAGGTTTTAAAATCATTATCCAGTAACGGCGCAGATAGTATAATCTGATCAAAAAGATTCCAATTGTCCCGGTAGGCAAGTGTACCTGTACCGGTCTTAAAGATTGCTTCCATAGGGTTGAAAAACCCCATGCTTTTTACCTGCTCCCTTTCGCCCTTAGCGTCAAGTACATTTTTAATACTCAAATTAGTAGGATCATCGTTAAAATCACCCATGGTCATAATCTTCGCATTGGGAACTGAACTTTGTATAGAATCAATTATTTTCCGGTTGAGCGCAGCGGCAGCCTCCCGTTTATAACTGCTGCGCGCCTCACCACCGCGTCGTGACGGCCAGTGATTTACAAGTATATGTACTTTATCGCCGTCCAGCAATCCAGAAACCAAAAGTTGGTCACGGGTATATACGCGCTTATCCGGCTCTTCAGCGTCGTAAAGTCGCAGCTCATAGACTTTGCTTTTTATCACTTTAAAAATATCTTTTTGGTATAACAAAGCCACATCTATCCCGCGACGATCTGGTGAATCATAGTGCACGATGCCATAATTATCTTCCAATAACACCGGCTGGCTGATCAGATCTTCAAGCACTTGGTGGTTTTCTATTTCGGCTACACCTACAATTACCGGGCTGTTTTGTGCAACTTCTGCCCCTATACCGGCAATGACACCGGCCATATTTTTCAGTTTGTCCTTGTAAATTGCCTCCGTCCAATGATCTTTTCCTTCTGGGGTGCGATCGTCGTCAAAAGTGATAGGATCATTTATGGTATCAAAAAGGTTTTCCAGATTGTAGAAAGCCACGGTCACCACCTTAAAATCTTGTTTTTTCTGGCCAAAAACCACCTGAAAAGCACTAAAAATGAATAGAATAAACACTGGCTTTATTTGCATTTCCTCGTAGTCAACTTGTTGTTTAGCTAAAAAATTGTTAAAGTCAATGTAATAAATTTATATTACTTCCTAAGCCTTAAAAACAACCAATCTAAATCTAATGCATGCTGCAACACTACATGCTCTGCTTCGTATTGCTTTTTTTTACCGCTGAAATTGCAGGTCAGACCTATTCCATTTCCGGAAAAGTGATCGATGCTGCAAACGCAAGCCCGATACCCGATGTAGAAATACACCTAAAAACCACCTCTTTTAGCACAAAAACAGATGCAAATGGTAACTTTTTGATTGAGGGGAAACTTCCGCCCGGCAATCAAATCCTGCTGGTGGAAAAGAAAGGTTTTCTCAACCAACGTCTACCGGTATTATTTGAAAATGGGAAACCCATACTTATCCCTGTCATTCCACTAGAAATAGATATCACCGAAGAACAACTGCAAATAGGTATCATAAGCCTTAGCGATCAAGAGCTCAATGCCGATGCAGGTGACGCCGATTATACCATTTCCGGTCTGCTTTCCGCCTCAAAAGACGCCTTTCTCAATGCAGCCGCTTATGATTTTAGCGCAACATTTTTCCGGCCACGTGGCCTGGGTAGCGCAAATGGGAAAATTCTCATCAATGGCCTTGAGATGAATAAATTGTACAACGGACGCCCGCAATGGAGCAACTGGGGCGGTCTTAACGATATGCAGCGCAACCGGGTATTTACGATGGGCACCTCGGCGAGCGATTATACTTTTGGGGGTCTTGCCGGTGCGACCAATATCATCATGCGCGCCTCCCAATACCGCCGCGGCGGTCGCGTTTCCTATGCTTCTTCAAACCGCACCTACAAAGGCCGCGTGATGGGCTCGTACAATTCTGGGCTAGACCAGAACGGCTGGGCATACAGCGTTTCACTGGCACGCCGGTATGGAAACGAAGGCTATATCAATGGCAGCCTGTATGATGCCAACTCTATTTTTATTTCCGTCGAAAAAAAGATCAATGCCGCCCATAGCCTGAATTTTACCGCTTTTTATACGCCAAACCGAAGGGGGAAAACTTCGGCCAATACGCAGGAGGTGATTGATTTAAAAGGCCGTAAATACAGCAGTTACTGGGGAAAACAGGACGGAAGCATACGAAACTCCCGCGTACGTAAAATACAAGAACCTGTTTTTATGCTGAACCATTATTGGGATCTTACCGAAAAAATCAAACTGAACACTAATATTTCGTATCAATTTGGTAGTGTGGGAAATAGCCGTCTGGGCTATGATAATGCTCCCAATCCAGATCCCAGTTATTACCGAAAACTGTCCAGCTATTTTATAGGCTATACGGAAACAACCAACAGGGAAAGCGCTTACCGCGCTAACGAAATCTTCACCAATGACGGCCAGATCGACTGGCAGCGCCTGTACAAGACCAATATTTTGTATGGCGGTAGCGCCCGGTACTACTTGTATGAAGACCGCGTGGATGATAAGCAATTTTCAGCCAATAGCATCTTAAGCATCACGTTTAATGATCATATCGATCTGAACGCTTCAATAAATTTTAAAAGTCTGTATTCTCATAATTACGCTAACATGCTAGATGTGTTGGGCGCAGATTCCTATCTGGATATAGATACTTTTAACACCGGGGATTCTGCGCAGAGCGATCTTAACAATCCCGACCGGTTGGTGGGGAAAGATGCCATCATCAAATATAATTTTGAGATGAATGTCCTGCAAGCCGATGCATTCGCCCAGTTGCAGCTGGAATACAACCACTTTGATTTGTATCTGGCGGCAAATCTGGGCAATACATCATACCAGCGCAACGGGGTGTTTAAAAACGGTAATTACCCAAACGATTCTGAAGGTAAAAGTGACAATTTATCCTTCACACCCTATGGCATAAAGGGCGGAGCAACTTATAAATTTTCAGGCAGGCATTTTTTAGATCTCAATGCTGCTTACCTGAGCGCAGCACCGGTTTTACGGAATGCGTTTTCCAATTCCAGGCAAAATAACCGCACCGTACTGGGTATTCAAAATGAAAATAATGGCAGCTTAGATCTAAGCTATCTCTACCGTTCACCACTTATAAATGCCCGACTCACCGGTTATGCGATTGAGATGAACAATGCCACAGAAATCTCTTTTTATTACGCAGATGGCATCTCTGGCCTGGGCAGGGATGTCACCACCGCATTTGTACAGGAAGTGCTCACGAATGTCAAGAAACGTCACCTGGGCGGCGAACTGGGTATTGAGGCTCAACTTACACCCACACTCAGTCTGAAAGGAGCCGCTGCGTATGGCCAATATACCTACGGCAATAATCCCAATTTATACCTTACTTCAGACGATTTTGATGCCGAAGTGCAATTCGGCCAGGCCAATCTTAAAAACTATCGCATCGCGGGCGGGCCACAGCAAGCCTACCAGTTGGGCTTTGACTATCGCGATCCAGACTACTGGTGGGTGGGCGCAACCACAAATTATTTTTCGCATGGCTACGTAGATATCGCACCCTTAACACGTACCAAAAATTTCTATCTCGATACAGATGGTCAACCTTTTAACGATTATGATCCAGAGCGAGCGCGAACACTTTTAAAGCAAGAACGTTTTGATGATTACCTGCTCGTCAACGCCATAGGTGGTAAATCTTGGAGAATAGACGACTATTATGTTGGCTTTTTTACGGTGATCAATAATGTACTCAATACACGGTA
>DRGP01000141.1 GCA_011050015.1 Leeuwenhoekiella sp.
GCGTACGCCATGCTGCCATAACGTTACTGCCCATCGCGTTTGTGGAAAGGTAAAAAACGTTTCCATAACCGCCGGAAGCGATAACCACCGCGTGCGCAGAATGCCTTTCTATTTCACCGCTTACCAAATCACGAGCAATGATCCCACGCGCTTTTCCATCTACCAAGACAAGATCCAGCATTTCGTGACGGTTAAAAGCTTGTATTTTACCGCGATTAATCTGTCGGTTCATTGCGGAATAGGCGCCCAGTAATAACTGCTGTCCGGTCTGTCCTTTTGCGTAAAACGTACGGGAAACGAGCACCCCGCCAAAAGAGCGATTGTCAAGCAAACCACCATATTCACGGGCAAAGGGCACCCCTTGCGCCACGCACTGGTCAATTATATTTGAGGAAACCTGTGCGAGACGGTATACATTCTCTTCGCGTGAGCGATAATCCCCGCCTTTTACGGTATCATAAAACAGACGATAGTCCGAGTCTCCATCCCCCTGATAATTTTTTGAAGCATTGATTCCGCCCTGAGCGGCAATGGAGTGCGCGCGCCGTGGAGAATCCTGATAGCAAAATGTCTTTACATTATAACCCAGTTCAGCAAGTGTGGCGGCTGCACTGCCACCGGCAAGGCCCGTACCCACTACAATAATATCAATATTGCGCTTGTTTGCGGGGTTTACCAGATTAATGTCGTTTTTATGTTGTGTCCACTTATCTTTAAGTGGCCCTTCGGGCATAGGTGATTTTAATATGGACATATTTTAATTTTTAAAGTGTAGAACAAGTGCTATAAATACAAATCCGGCGGGAATGGCTATCGCGTAAAACCGGGCGAATTTTTTTAGCGCTGTCGCGTATTTATTGTTAAAACCAACGGATTGGAATGAAGAGGCAAAACCGTGATACAGGTGCATGGCCAGTAGCACAAAAGCTAAGCAATAAAGGCCTGTGCGCACGGGGCTCTCAAATTTGGCCAAAAGTTCCGGGTAATAGCGTGCGGCATCATCGGGATTAGATTCTATGTATTTGTGTATAAGCTCAGGTACCCAGAAATCATAGAAATGTAACCCTAAAAAAGCCAGTATTACAAGACCGGAAATAAGCATATTTCTAGAAACCCAAGTGGAGTTTCTGTTACCTTTAAAGCTTACGTATTTTATACCACGGGCATTACGGTTTCTATATTCGAGAATAAAACCCATAATAAAGTGGAATACGACGCCAAAAATAAGGACCGGCTGAAGAATAGCTTGTACCAGAAAATTGGTGCCCATAAAATAGGACCAGGAGTTAAAGGTTTCTGGACTGAATGTCGAAGTAATATTAATTGTAAAATGCTGCGCCAAAAAAAGTACGAGGAACAAACCGGAAAGCGCCATGGCAAACTTTCGGGCTATTGAAGAGGAAATGATTCCCATTTATGGTATGATTTTAATTTAGTACTGCAAAAATACGGCTCACATGCCTGTTTCACAAACTTTGAGACACCTTTTGGAATGGGTATAAATAAGGGTTTTAAGTGTTTAAGCCTTACGTACGAAACGCTTGTGGGCTTACCCAATTATTTAAACAAAATTATATGTACACCCGCTGCAGATGAGCGCCAACTTAATCTTCTTCTTCCATTTCGGGATCTGGAGCCTGTGAAGCACTATCCTTTTGTACTTCCTTGATTTCAAGTTTGGTTTTAGCAAATTTCCCATTTGCGGAAATGGTGAGGGTGTAAACACCTGCCGGCAAATAAAAGATGTTATTATCAGCTTTTTCAATTTTTAGCCCTTTTTTGCCATTTTCAAGTATTTTTTTGCCGTTTTCTGATATAGAAAGGTCATAATCCACATAATTGTAACCTTTGTCGGCAGCTACTTTCCATTGTTTAAGTTCCCGGTCATTTTCAGACCTTAAGGTAAGTATGACTTCGCTGCTATCTGGTGAAAAGTAAACAAGTTCCATTTTTGGGGTGTAAACCTCTCCCCAAGTGCGTTTGCTGCCCCAGCGCGGTGACAAGTGTACATCTTTCAGATCAAAAAGCTGTAGCGACTGCATATTTCTGGTCGCTTCAAAAGGTTCAATATCGGCCAGATAAATACTGCGGCCATGCGTAGCAACGAGCAGGTCTTTTTCTTCCGGCTGAATGGCCAGATCGTGTACGGCAACCGCTGGCAGGTTTTTACCGAATAATTCCCAGGTTTCCCCCCAATCCATCGAGATATAGGCACCATTATCGGTTCCCAGATAGAGCATATTTTCCTTTTCAGGGTCCTCAATGATCACATTTACGGGAGCAAGCGGCAGGTTACCCGCGATCGCTTTCCAGGTTTTACCGTAGTCTTCGCTTTTATACACGTAGGGCGTAAAATCGTCCCAGCGGTAGCCATTCAAGGTAAGATAAACCCTTTCTTTTTTGTGCTGGGAAGCCACAATGCTGCTTACCCATAAATCTACGGGCAGATCATCAGATATAAGCGTCCAGCTTCCACCGCCGTCTTTGGTTCTTTGTACAAGCCCATCATCGCTGCCTGTATAAATGAGGCCAAATTGAAACGGGGATTCACTGATGCTGGTGAGCGTTCCATAGGCTACGTTGCCCTCCTTAGCCCCATCGGTAAGATCTTTTGAAATGGCTTCCCACGTATCTCCCTGATCAAACGAGCGCATCAATTTATTAGCTCCCAGGTACAAAATATCCTGATTGTGGGAAGAAAGTAAGATGGGTGTTTCCCAGTTAAAGCGGTATGGGGCTTCACCCAATTGATGTTTGGGCTGAATATGGGTTTGTTTATTCTTTTCCCGGTCGAGCCGGAAATAATTACCAAATTGAAAACCAGTATAAACGATATTGGGATTTCTGGAATCTACCTGTACCTGCATCCCGTCGCCACCCATTATACTTTTCCACGGGTATTCGCCGTTAGACTCCCAGCTTTTGTCCTGGCGTGCGGTGTGATCGCCTACCCAGACCCCGTTGTCCTGCAGACCGCCATATACCTTATATGGCTTTTGATTATCGACCGCGATGTCATAAAATTGCCCTAACGCTTCCGCATTGTTTTTTATCCAGGTGGCCCCGTCGTCGTATGTAATGTTTACGCCGCCGTCATTCCCGTTAATTAAATGGCCCGGCATATTGGGATCGATCCACAGGGCGTGATGGTCTGAGTGTACGTTTTCTGCACTGATGGATTTCCAGGTTTTCCCACCATCGGCAGATTTTATAATGGGTACCCCACCGATATAAATTTTATCCTTATTGGAAGGATCAACTCGAATCCAGGCGAAATAATACCCATAGCTATAAAAAACGTCTTCTATAAAATCAGTGTTCATCTTGTTCCAGTGGGCGCCACCGTCATCGCTGCGGTACACTTCGGCACCTATTACGGGCGTGTCAAAAAGGGCGCTATTGGCATCTTCTAAGTATTTTGACAGATCTGCAGGCTCAATATCGCCTGCTTTTACTAGTTTTTTGACAGTTTTGCTGTCGTATTTTTTTTCAAAATCATTGCCGCGTAAAAAGGCTTCAAGGGTTTTATCATCCAAATTCATAAAAGCATCCATGGTGATATCTTCAAAACTCGCTTTGGTCAACCCTTCTTTTTTTTCATCTTTCGTTGCTTTGCGGTGGTTTTGATTGTCCAGCACAGCATAGATTGTCTTAGAGTCAAAAGCAGCCAAACCTATACGCCCCACGCCTTCACCAGTAGGAAAACCGCTGTCTTCGGTAGTGATCAATTCCCAGTTAGTGCCGCCATCAGTACTTTTATAAATCCCCGAATATTTGCCACTTCCATCAAAATCCCAGGCTTTTCTATCTTTTTGCCAGGCCGAAGCAAATAGGATTTGTGGCGCTTCTGGAGTCCGTACAAGATCTATGATTCCGGTCTCGTCACCTACAAAAAGGGTTTTAGTCCAGGTGTCGCCGCCATCAGTGGTCTTATAAATTCCGCGTTCTCTATTAGGCGAATATAGATGCCCTGTCACTCCCACGATCACCTCGTCTGGATTATTGGGATTGATGCTAATGGGGCCAAAATGGTGCGCGTCTGTAAGGCCTTTGTTCTCCCAGTTTTTTCCTCCATCTGTGGATTTTAAGATACCAATGCCCGCATAGGAAGAGCGCGACGCATTGTTCTCACCGGTACCTACCCAGATGGTTCCCGATTGCCAATCTACGGCAATAGTGCCTACGTTTTGAGTGGGCGCGCTGTCCAATATAGGAGTGAAGGTGGTGCCGTTATTTTTAGTGTGCCAAACACCGCCCGAAGCATAGCCTACATAAAATTCGGCTGGATTTTGTGGGTTTACGGCGAGATCAACCACCCTTCCGCTCATGATGCTGGGGCCAATATTTTTAAAAGGAACATGCTGTACAAGTGAATTATCAGCCTTTTTTTGCAGATTTTCGGTCGCTTTTTGCAGATTTTCACCTGATGTGGCGGGTTGTTGTGCTTCAGCGAAAACAATATTGAATAAGGAAATAAGGAGGATGGATGTTCTGAATTTCATGTATAAGTGGGTTTGCTGCTAAAAACGTACAAATTAAAGATAAATTACGGTTTTTTGAAGCAGGGTTGTTAAAAAACCCCTCCACCTTCGGCACCTCCCCTTCAAAAGGGGAGGAAATTTAAACTAAGTTTTAATTAAAATTGGTATTTTTAAAATTAAGATAAGGCACCCCTCTTCAAAAAGTAGAGGGAGGGATTGCCTTTTGTCAAGTAAGGGGTGGTTTCCTTTATTTTATTTAAGGCCACGTTTCTATTGCAGCTCTTCTTTGTACTTTTGGAAAAAGTCAAATATATTATGAAGTACGATCTTATAGACAAGCAATTATTCATCAAAAACAGGCAACATTTCGCGAAAGCGATGCAACCTAATAGTCTGGCGGTTTTTAATAGCAACGATGTGTATCCCATAGGGGCTGACAGCACGATGCCTTTTCAGCAAAATCGGGATATTTTTTACCTGAGTGGGGTAGATCAAGAGGAAAGTATCTTGGTCCTTTTTCCCGATGCGCCTAAGGAAAAGCACCGGGAAATTCTTTTCCTGACCGAAACCAATGATCATATCGCGGTCTGGGAAGGTGAGAAACTGAATAAGGAAAAAGCTTTTGAAACAAGTGGTGTAAAAACTGTATACTGGCTCAAGGATTTTAAAAAGATCTTTTATGAGATCATGACCCAGGCGAGTACGGTGTACATCAATACCAATGAGCATTACCGTGCCAATGTGGAGACCGAAACCCGGGAAGCCCGTTTTAACAAGTGGCTCAAAGAACAATATCCCGCGCACAGCGTGGCCAAAAGTAACCCGATCTTGCAGCGCCTACGTTCAGTAAAACACCAGATTGAGCTAGATGTCATGCAGCAGGCCTGCAAAATTACCGAAAAAGGTTTTAAACGCGTATTGCAGTTCACCAAGCCCGGCGTATGGGAATATGAAATCGAGGCGGAATTTATGCACGAATTTTTGCGTAACCGTTCCCGTGGTTTTGCTTATACACCCATCATAGCTTCAGGGAATAACGCGAATGTGCTGCATTATGTGGTAAATAACTCCCAATGTAAGGAAGGTGAACTCATGTTGCTGGATGTGGGTGCAGAATATGCGAATTACAGTAGCGATATGACGCGTACAATTCCTGTTTCCGGGAAATTTTCAGATCGGCAGAAAGAAGTTTATAATGCAGTTTTGCGAGTGAAAAAAGAAGCGACCAAAATGCTTGTACCTGGTGCACTCTGGGAACCCTATCATGAGGAAGTGGGTAAACTCATGACTTCAGAACTTTTGGGTCTTGGTTTGCTGGACAAAGCCGATGTGCAAAATGAAGATAAGGATTGGCCGGCTTACAAAAAGTATTTCATGCATGGCACCTCACATCACATAGGACTTGATACACACGACTATGGTTTGTTGCACGAGCCGATGCAGGCCAATAATGTTTTTACCGTAGAACCGGGAATTTATATTCCCAATGAAGGTATCGGTATCCGTCTGGAAGATGATGTTGTCATTCAGGGAAATGGCGAACCGGTAAATCTAATGGCTGATATTCCACTGGAAGTTGAGGAAATAGAGGAGTGGATGAATAAATAGTAGGCAGTCTCAGTTTTCTGTGCGCTTAATTTGAAAAAGACCTCACAAGGATTGCTTCTTTAGTCGCAATCTTTGTGAGGTTTTGAATTTTTAAACTGAATTTTCAATAAAATGTGTCCACTTTAGCGTTATTTATACCAATTTTCAGGTAAAACAATCGATTTTTCGGTGATGCAGTTGTCGTAATCCAAGGGATGGGGGAATTGGTTTTGAAAACCGGAAAATTCATCTCGATCATTCCGTAAAAAGGTAAATTCGGCAGCTTTGGGAATATCGATCCCGTCGCGCGTTACCACACGTTTGTAATTGTTGGGATGAATGTGTACGCAAGTATGGGTATGCAAAAGTTTATTGAAAACACTTTCGGCAATAAAGAAAAAATCTGGATCCCATAATTTTTCAAGACCATGAAATTCAATAATAAGTATCCTGAATCGCTGCATGAGTTCCTCTGAAATAGTGAGCAAGGCTGGATATTCGGCGTATTCAATATCCATTTGTAATAGTAGATCAGAATCAATGGAAATAGCTGCAGAGGAAACCCAACGCTCCATTGTAGTTAAACGATCGTTGTTAAAAGTACCAATGTGTTTTTTCAGAAAATTATAACGGTGTGGAGAAAGTTTGAAATTGGGATTTTCAACAGATGCGTCTGCGAGAAAAATCTTCATATCCCCTTCAAGGCAATCTTTTTCAAACTGGCTCATTTGTTCCACGCCGGGAGAAAAGCAAGCTTCAATATTTTTTAGATCGTCTGGTAATACATAGCCCCCATCTGTATTGGGACCCATCCTTATCATTTTTTTCGTAATTGATCTGGGTTGTAGTTTCGTGATAAGATTAACTACTTGCTCCCTTTTTGTAATTGATTTACATATAAGACCGCTATTTAAGAGTAGCTTTTTAACGTAGTTTTTTGGTTTCATAATTGGGTTTAATAGTTTGTAACTTTTAAAAGCAATCTGTTAACCACTTGGTTATAAACCC
>DRGP01000142.1 GCA_011050015.1 Leeuwenhoekiella sp.
AAATAATTTTTTAGAACTTTCTCAAAAAGCTATGGTAGAATCTCAGGAGAGGGCTAATAAATTAATTGATGATTTTTTAGAAAAATTGGAAAAAGAAAAACCAGAATCACTCAATTCTTTATCTTCAGTCTTAGCATATTCCTTTTGAGCAGTAAATAAGGCATACTGCATAGAAGGGCTTTCTATAGAATTGATTGATTCTGGTTTTTCTTTTTCCAATTTTTCTAAAAAATCATCAATTAATTTATTAGCCCTCTCCTGAGATTCTACCATAGCTTTTTGAGAAAGTTCTAAAAAATTATTTCTAAAGACATCCTTGGCAATTTCTTT
This sequence comes from Leeuwenhoekiella sp., assembly GCA_011050015.1. Classification (GTDB taxonomy): domain Bacteria; phylum Bacteroidota; class Bacteroidia; order Flavobacteriales; family Flavobacteriaceae; genus Leeuwenhoekiella. Next base: position 331 of record DRGP01000142.1, read on the forward strand.
TGCGTCATTATAAGAAATTCCTTGATTTACGGTGATTTGTTTAGCTTGTAAATTAGTTGATTTTTCGGCTCCTTCCTGTTTTTGATTGCGATTGGTAATCATTTTTTGTTGATTTTAATATTCTTACCTGCTTGATAATTTTTTGAATTTTTGCCTCCCTTTTGAATTTGCTCAGGTTTTCTTTTTCTAAATATTAATTTTAGGATTAGAGATATTAGTAACACCCCTATTCCGCTAAATAACCATTCCTTATTTTCAATTATCCAATCAATCATTACAAGATTATTAATATCAAGCTGTCTGTAGTTCAGTATAATAACTAATTGTTTTAATACAAAATGCAAACGCATAAATAAAAGAGCATTCATTAAATAGTCACTTTATGGATGCTTTTTACCCGAATGGTTTCGTTCGCAAAGAGAATACATGCCTGTAAATCTTCTTTCTTCAAATCGGGATAATCCTCAAATATTTCTTCTATGCTCATTCCTGATGCTAAAAGATCAAGCATAATTTCCACGGGATAGCGTTTATTCCTAATGCTGGGTTTAACAAAACTCACTTTGGGATTCATCGTTATTCGTTTCAATAGATTTTCACGGTTCATGGCTAAATATTTATTTAATTGAGATAAGAAGTTACTGTCAAAATTTGAAATAATATTCTAATCACTTATAATTAAAACTTTTCCAAAGTTCAAAACTTTGGAAAAGTTGAATATTGTTATAAAGAGGTAATTCTTCCAGACAAAGCTTCTCGATACATTTTTCAATTCCGCTAACGCTGCATTTAAAAACACTCGAAGTGACAGCGTTATAACAAAATTTAGTACGAGTTCGCAACGCTAGGAGCATGTCAAGAACCTTTTACACCGCGTCAGACAAACTCGTAAAACTAAAGTCCCTGATCTTCATGTAAGGAATGAGGTTTCCGCCTACGCGTACCTGTTTGCCCAGTTCTTCCAGATTATTGAGCATAATAATGGGGCTCTCGTTGAAACGGAAGTTTTTTACGGGATAGCGAATGGCGCCATTCTCGATATAAAAAGTTCCGTCGCGGGTAAGGCCTGTAAACAATAAAGTTTGAGGATCTACAGAACGGATGTACCAAAAACGGGTGACCAAAATTCCTTTCTTCGTGTTTTTGATCATTTCATCCAGCGAAGAATCGCCGCCGGCCATGATAAAATTACTGGGGGAAGGTACCGGTTCAACGCCCTGCTTTTCGGCCCAATATCTACTATAAGCAAGGTTTTTTACAATGCCGTTTTCGATCCAGTCCATTTTTTTGAGCGGAAGCCCTTCGCCGTTCCAGGTGGAGGTAGGTACTTCGACATTTTGAGGATCTGACCAGATGTGTACACGGTCGTCCACAATTTTCTGTCCCATTTTAGTACCTTCTCCATCTTTGGAAGACATAAAACTTCGGCCTTCATCCGCGGTACGGGCGTCAAATGAACGAAACATCCTGCCCAGCAATTCTTCGCCGGCAGCGGGTTCTAAAATTACGGTATAACGACCGGGTTCTATGGCTTTGGCCTCACGTGACATCACCGCTTTATCTACTGCGGTTTTCGCCGCTTCATCGGGATCAAATTTTGTAATATCATTAAAATCACGGGTTACCCAGCCAGAAGCCGTACCATCATTGGTACGCATGGTAATGGTAAAATCAACATCAGTAGATTTGTTGTAGGCAAAAAGTCCGTTGGAATTCAATATTGCCCGAAATCCGGTGGAATCATCCAAAAATCCGGCTGCCGTGACCTCATTTTGACTCGCGGGCGTGATACTGCTTTCAGCTACTTTTGCGCGATATTCAGGCGTTACTTCTGCAGTTGCTTCTACAAAAGTGACCGCTTTGTCGTAATTCTGTGTTCCCAGAGGTTCCATAAATTCGGGGTTTTCTGGCGAAAGCTGTGCCAGTTCTTCCGCTCTGCGGACTACCTTTTCCAAGGATTCATCATCAAATTCATCAATCGTGGCCGAACCTGATTTTTTACCAAAACTGGATTGCACCCCCAGCGATTGGTTGGAGCGGTGGCCTGATGTAGAAACGGTATTCCGCGCGTAGCGAATGTTTCCGCTCTCACTGCCGCTTAAACTTATTGAGCAGGAATCTGCCTTGGAAAAGCTGAGCGCTTTTTCCATGATTTTCCTGGCTTCTTCTTCTGTAAATATTGCCATTGTTGTTTTTTTAATTAGTGATTTTAGGTGTTTTTACGGATTTTCTGCTTCAATAAAATCTTCATTTCTTTATTACAGACATAGGACGAAAATGACGTAAGATGTAAGACTTAACTTTTCTAAATACATAAGGTAGAAATGTCTTAAGTCCTATGTCTTAAAAGTCCTAAGTCATAGTATCATAGGACGTAGGACGAAAATGATGTAAGACTTAAGACTAAACTTTTCTAAATACCTAAGCTAGAAATGTCTTAAGTCCTATGTCTTAAAAGTTCTAAGTCATAATATTATAGATTGAAAACATTCTATTAAAGCTAAATCTTTGAACGGACTAAACGTTGCGCCCCGTGTTGATCACGTTGACATCGTTAAAACGGGAGGTAGAACTGCCGTGAGAAACCGCGCTTACCTGCGAAGGCTGGCCCTTTCCGTCAAAAAATGACCCAAAAAGGCGATAATCATCCTTATCGCACACTTTTACACAACTGTTCCAGAATTCCTGAGTGTTCGATTGATAGGCGACATCATTGAGCATACCTTCGATCTTACCATCCTTGATTTCATAGAAAACGGTACCGCCAAACTGGAAATTATAACGTTGCTGATCTATAGAATACGAGCCACGACCGGCGATATATATTCCTTTTTCAACATCTTTGATCATTTCTTCAGCTGATAATTTTTCTTTGCCCGGTTCCAGAGAAACATTGGGCATACGCTGAAACTGTACGTCGTTCCAGCTCTGGGCATAGCAGCAGCCGTTAGACTCTTCTTCATTGAGCATGTGCACCTGATCGCGGATGGCCTCATAATTCACTAAAACACCATCACGTATCAAATCCCATTTTTTAGTCTTGACACCTTCATCATCGTAACCTACATTTCCTAATGTATTGGGTTGGGTTTTATCGGCCACGATGCTTACTTTATCACTTCCATATTTAAAATCACCAGATTTCCATTTATCCAATGTTGCGAAACTGGTACCGGCATAATTAGCTTCATAACCGAGCACGCGATCCAGCTCAAGCGGATGCCCTACGGATTCATGAATGGTCAAGCCCAAATGGTTGGGTTCAAGCACCAAGTCATATTTACCGGGATCAACCGATTTTGCCGTAAGCATTTCTTTAGCCTGCTGCGCGGCAATTGTGGCATCTTCCACAATATCATAACTGTTTTTGTACAATTTCAACGAACCGGGACCGTCAAGTTTTTCAGAATCCAGACCATCCAGATATTCATAACCCATGCCCACGGGAGCGCTCAGCGCCTGGCGGGTTTTAAAAGTATTGGTATCGCGGTCTATGGCCGTTACATCAAACGTGGGCCAGATGCGGTACACGTCCTGATCGATATAAGAACCTTCAGTAGAAGCAAAATACTTTTGTTCATTGACCATAAACATAGCAGAATTCACAAAGTTGGCTCCATTATCCATCGCCGCTTTATTGGCATTCAACAACAGATCCACTTTTTCAGATACCGGAACTTCCTTAAAATCTTTTTTGATAGGTGTTTTCCAGGAAACTTCGCCAAAGGAACCTACGGGCGCCAATTGTACGGGCTCTTTCTGTATGCGAGAATTTGCTTTGGCAATGGCCACAGCTTGATTGGTCGCTTTTTTGATACCGTCTTCAGTGACACTATTTGTTGAGGCAAAACCCCAAGTACCATTAGCAATCACGCGAATACCGATACCAAAGGATTCTGTATTCACCACATTTTGCACTTTATCCTCGCGGGTAAATACATACTGATTGAGATAACGGCCTATACGCGCATCTGCATAGGTAGCCCCCAGTGATTTTGCTGTATTTAAGGCGACATCGGCCATTTTTTTCTTGACGGCGCGATCCATACCGGGATCGAGTAAGGCTTCCGCTGATATGGAATGACCCAGCATTCCAGACGGCAGCATCAATGCCCCAGTGCCCAGGCCTGCGAGTTGTACAAAGTTTCTTCTTTTCATGTAGTGGTGGTTTTTAGGATGAATAACGTCTCTTTAAATGAGATATATAAATTAGAGTGTTTTTCTTAAAAAAGGTTTAAATAATTTTAAAAAACTCCTTCCCTTTGCAAGGGAAGGTGGCCACGGAGTGGACGGAAAGGTTGGGACTGGAATTATGTTTTTAAATCTAACACCAAATTTTAACCACCCCTTACCCCTCCTTGCATAAGGAGGGGACTTTTTTAGTATTTAGTTTCTAAAACAAAACTTTAAAAAATTCGCATTACTCTAGCGAAAATAGTAAAGGAAACTTAAATTTTGACGTGATTATAGTAATAAATTGCTGATTTTAGTTCAAAAAGTTGATTTTTAAACAATTGGTTATTTAAAGGGGTTAAAATTGAAAAATCATAAACAAAAGCTTTTCCTATTGAATCAACAGCCTTTTATTTACCGTATTCCCATTGGCGTTTTTTATGCGTAACAGATATAAACCAGCCGAAAATTGCGCGACGGGAATCTGATAGCCGCTTCCATTTTTTACGCTTTCAGCAGAGAAATTTTGCAGCATCCTTCCATTTATATCATAAATACTGAAATTTATTATTTCAATATTTTGACCAATTTTCGATATAAAAAGGCTGTTTTTAGCCGGATTTGGGTAAATTTTGATGCTGTTTTCTCCGTTTTCTAGTGTATTTTGGGTGATTTCTGTACTTAAAAAAGTTTCTGGCAAGGCTGCCATGTAGGTTGTGCGCGAGTTATTTCCGCCAGAGGCGTATAATTTTCCATCAATTCCCCCTGCAACTATCGAAAACCGTTTGGCAGGAAGATCTGTAAATTGAGTCCATGTATTTTCAGTAGGATTATAGGCGTAAAC
>DRGP01000143.1 GCA_011050015.1 Leeuwenhoekiella sp.
ACGAAGGACGTTACCAGTTACAGAGATAGTGTCTTTACCAGCTTTCACGCGCTCTAAAGTAAAGCGAGTCGCTTTTACCGGTGACATAATCTGTATGTCAAGCCCTTCCGTATCGTGATCTTTAAGGTAGCTGTTTACTTTCTTAATAAGTTCAGCATCGTGCGCGCGGTCTTCATCTAGCCAGAAGATCGTAGGATCACCAGTGGCACATGCACGTTTTACGGCCAGTTTTACCCAGTCCTGAATAGGCGCATCTTTGGTCTGGCACATTCTCCAGATATCCCCCTGTTCCACCTCGTGCGTTAAAAGAGTATTTCCGTCAGCATCCTTAACGATTACTTTTCCGGAGTTTGCTATTTCAAAAGTTTTGTCATGCGAACCATATTCTTCGGCTTTTTTAGCCATTAGGCCCACATTGGGAACCGTGCCCATGGTTCTAGGATCAAAAGCACCGTGTTCTTTACAAAAATCTATGGTTTCCTGATAAACTCCTGCGTAGCTGCTGTCTGGTATCACCGCTTTGGTATCCTGTGATTTACCATCGGCGTTCCACATTTTACCACTATTGCGTATCATGGCCGGCATAGAGGCATCTATAATCACATCACTGGGCACATGCAGGTTGGTTATCCCTTTATCTGAATTAACCATGGCCAGATCAGCCCTGTATTCCAGGGTAGTGAGAATGGTCTTTTCTACTTCACTTTTCTTGTCCGCAGGTAATTTATCAATATCGTTTAAAAGATCGGCCAGGCCATTTTTAGCATCAACGCCTATCTCTTTTAAATCCGCTCCATATTTTTCAAAGACATCAGCAAAGAAAACGCGTACCATGTGACCGAAAATAATGGGGTCAGAGATTTTCATCATCGTCGCTTTGAGGTGCAGGGAGAAAAGAACGTCTTTTTCTTTTGCATCGGCCATCTGCTCATTGAGAAAATGAAGCAACGCCTTTTTGCTCATAATCGTCGCATCTATAACTTCACCGCGCTCCAACTGCAGGTCATTTTTAAGTGCGGTTTCCTTACCGGAAGCATCTACGTGCAGAATATCAACACTTTTCGCATTTGCTAAGGTCACCGATTTTTCATTGGCTCTAAAATCACCACTGCTCATGGTTGCCACGTGCGATTTACTGCTGGAAGACCATTCACCCATACTGTGTGGGTTATTTTTTGCGTACTCTTTTACCGGTTTTGGAGCCCTGCGGTCTGAATTTCCTTCGCGCAATACCGGGTTTACTGCGCTACCCAGTACTTTAGCATAACGTTTTCTCAATGCTTTTTCCTGATCTGTGGTAGCGTTTTCCGGGAATTGAGGTATATCGTATCCTTTTTCCTGAAGTTCTTTTATAGCTCCAATTAACTGCGGTATAGATGCGCTTATATTAGGCAATTTAATAATGTTTGCTTCTGGTCTGGTCACCAGTTCACCCAATTCACCAAGGGCGTCTGTCATTTTTTGATCTTCGGTAAGCTTTTCTGGGAAATTGGCCAGAATACGAGCTGCGAGTGAAATGTTTTTGGTTTCGAGTTCAATATTTGCGGCTTTGGCAAATTTTCTGATTATGGGAAGTAACGAATGTGTGGCCAGTGCCGGCGCTTCATCTGTTAAAGTATATGCTATTTTTGATGTTGTGGACATAAATGTTTAGTTCTAAAAAATAAAGATTAAACCGGCGATTTCAACTTTTAAATGTATTGAATCGTCGTTAAATTCAGCGCTGCAAATATAGTATTTTATGCCTATTTTAAAGGCTATTTAGCAGGGTTTGTACCGTTTTTACCGGTATCATAAAATCAATGGCTTTTTTTTCGCGGTAGCGCATAAAAAAAGCCATATCATTGTACAAAGTACCTTGACATGGCTTCTAATGAATTGATTTTTTACCGATGAACCCTTGAAGTCCTTTAAGCAAGAATATTAGTACTTGCACCGTAAATCAAGTCATTGGGACATTCATTGAACCTAAAGGATCAAGTGAACATCCTGGGGTTAACTTTTTTGAGAAGGATAGTGTCTTTGGGACTTTTATATTATTTGCCTGAGGAAAGACCTCGGGCTAAAATTAAAAAATCAACATTGGCCTTTACCGCAAATGCGGTTTCTTAAAAAAGCTAAGTATATATACTCTTGGTTTGATTTTAAATTAAAATTCAAGACAAGAATACCAGAACGTATATTAGTATAAACTAATAATTATAGTGCTAAGTTATATCAAAACGAAAACGTTTGCAAGATTTTTAAATAAACTTTAACATACTGATTTCACGTCCTTTAGAATATCGCTGTTTGCATTAGGCAAAGGGAAAGTATGAGCCACATAGAATGTTATCTGGCCTCTAGGCATTGTGTGCCTGAAAGTGATTTTTCAACTTGTCATTTTCAAGTAATAAGTTTTAAAAAAATTTACAAAGGTCATTCATAATTAGCATTCACCGGTGCACGCTCAACCAAAATAGAAAATAGGCTGGGGTAAGGCATAAAAAAAGCCTCTCATATCGAGAGGCTTTTGCTATACGTAATGCGTTCGTTTTATTTCCTAACTTCTTTGATTCTCGCTTTCTTACCAGTAAGACCTCTAAAGTAATAAATACGTGATCTACGTACTTTACCTTTTTTATTGATCTCAATTTTCTGAAGTGCGGGAAGGTTAAGGGGGAAAATACGCTCAACACCTACAGTACCAGACATTTTGCGTATGGTAAATGTTTTGGTTGAACCGCTACCGCGCATCTGGATGACAACACCTCTAAAAAACTGAGTACGTGTTTTTTCACCTTCGCGAATTTCGTAGTACACAGTAATAGTATCACCAGCACCAAAATCTGGAAATTCTTTTGAGTTTTCGGTAACATATTCGTCTTGAACGAACTTAATTAAATCTTCCATTTTACAGGATTTTAAATATTTGCCAGAAGCAACATTCGCGATTATCGCCAGAGGTTGGTTCTATGAGGGCGCAAATATACATATTATTCTCTATTGCACAACACGATGCCTTCATTTTAAAAACGATTGCTTTATCTAAAAATGGATGAAAACGTGAAAAATCGGTAATTTATTCCAATAAATCAGGACGGCGTTCCTGAGTATGTTTATACGCTTGATCTTCACGCCATTGCTCAATCTTTGGCGTATTGCCCGAAGTGAGTATCTGGGGAACCTCCCAACCTTTATAGCTTGATGGGCGCGTATAAATGGGTGGAGCCAGTAAATTGTCTTGAAAAGAATCGGTAAGGGCAGAGGTCTCATTGCCCAGCACCCCGGGAATTAAACGTATGATGCTGTCGCAAAGCACAAGGGCGCCCAACTCGCCACCGCTGAGTACATAATCACCCACTGAAATCTCACGGGTAATAAAATGGTCGCGTACCCGCTGATCGACCCCTTTATAATGACCACATAAAATAATAATATTTTCTAAAATGGAAATCTCGTTGGCCACACCCTGATTGAGCGTTTTACCATCTGGAGTCATATAAATCACCTCGTCATAATCCCGTTCTTTTTGTAGTGCGCTGATGCACTTATCTATGGGTTCTATCATCATTACCATCCCCGCGCCACCACCATACTGGTAGTCATCGATCTGGTTATAATTGCCCAGCGCATAATCCCGCAAGTTGTGTATTTGTACATCTACCAGACCTTTATTTATTGAACGCTTCATGATAGAGGCTTCAAACGGACTGGTCAACAGGTCGGGTACAACGGTTATGATATCTATACGCATAAAATCGGGTATTTAAAACTGAAAATTGGGCTAAATGGTCTGCTTTTTGGCAAAAATAAGTGAATTTTCGGGGAGATGGGAGACAAGTTCTTTTTCTTTTGGACAAAAAAAATCCACAGCCTATAGCTGTGGATTTTCAGATTTTATAGGTAATGAAGGCTAATTTTTGGGGTTTTTGATCACTTTATTGCGCTCATCCTGTAATTGTCTGCCCAGGCGCTGTTCTTTTTCCAGCGATTTTTTTCTAAAATCATCGTATTCATACTCCAGTTCGGCCAGTTTTTTACGCGCTGCCACAGTATGCGCATTGCTTCCGCGATAGCGGATGATAAAAAATACAAGCGCCAAGGCAAGTATCGCAACAATGATCCACATCAGGGTTTTATAACCAGACTTGCTCATCTGTATTCCCAAAAAGCTTATAGAGGCAACGTTTTGCCGTGTTTCTTCTAAGGTGTTTTTCGTTTCTTTTAAAGAGGTATTTAAAGAAGATATTTTATTGTTACGCTCTTTCAATTGCCCATTAAATGTACTCACCTCTGCTTTAAACGCATTTATACTATCCTGCGTGTTGGCTTGTAGGCGGTCTAGCGTGGTTCTTTTTACCACTTTATACTCCTGAAAGTTATTAGAGCTCTCCATCATATCTTCAAACTGCTGATTGATGGTGTTGGGTTTATCTTTTGCGGCAGGGGTTTCTTGTGCGATTGACACGTGTAAGCTTCCCAGAAATGCAAGCGTTAGTATATAGAAGTTGATGCGCATATGGTTTCTTGTTTTTTCTGCGTTCATTGCAAAAACGGTTGCTTTACAACTGTATTATAAATTAGGCGGCAAATTTACAAAATAATAGGTTACCAGCATATTTATTACTGATCTGAATCGTCTTTTTCCGCTTTGCGCTGTTCCCTTTTTTCCTGACGTTTTTTCTTGCGATAAGCTCGTTTTTCTTCACGGCTCATTTTATCCCATTCGGCATCATTTATAGCGTCATCATAATCTATATCTTTATCTACTTCACCTTTAAAAGCTGTAAACCATGCATTTTCAAAAATATTGAATACCGTAGTCCAAATCCCTGCATTTACATCGTCTAAGTTACCTTCCAGCGGAACACGTGTCGCCAGCGTATCTGTGCCCTGATTTTTAAGAATAAATTTAAACATCCCTACAAAACCTTCCCAAATCACATCGAATACCCCATCTTCCTTACTGATCAACTTGGTATCCTTTAGCATGGGTTTTACATACCCTTTCATATAGGCATTTGCAATGGCGATCTCACCATAAACGTCCAGTTCTCCCTCTTTAAAATCAATACCTCCATACGTACGGGTAAGGTCGTTTATAGCTGTAATATTGGCTTTTTCGAGGGAAAAATTGATATCCATATCCGGTATTTCCTTGATCAGATCCATTCCTCCGTCCAACTTAAAATGACCTTCACCTATGCTTATGGCGGAAGCGTTAATAGGGGAGGGTAGTTTGTTACTGGCACCTTTTACATTGCGAAGATTATCTGCAGTAAGTTCCAGTTTATTCATATAAAGATCAATATTGGGATCTTCCTGGAGTTTTACAAAACCTAACTTCCCATTATGAATCTCAAAGTGGTTAATACTTATAGGAACGAGATCTGTGAGGGCTTTCGTCCAGTCATCTGCATCTGCTTCACCTTCCGAAGTAGCTTGTTGTTGATCTTCAAAAACATAGGTGACCTCGGGATCATACATGGTAATTTCACTCACAATTTTTCCATTAAAAAGCGATTTCCATTCCACTGAAATATCGGTTTTTGGAAAATTAAGAAAAGGGACCTGTGTCTTTGCATTTACTTTATTGAGGTACATTCCATTAATGACATAAGCACCGCGGTAAATTGCCAGATCAATATCTTCCACGTGACCATAATATCCTGGTATATCAGCCAGCACCTTATTTGCATAATTCTTAATAAGTGTAGGTAAATAGAGGCGGAAAGCTACCAAAAGGACTACAATAACAATAGGTATAATGTACCTCTTTTTTTTAGCTCCTCGCTTGCTTTTTCTATTTGAAGAGTTTGCCTCATTAGTATGACCCATAATTTTATATTCCTTTAAAAGGCCAAAAATCGCTAAAAGGACAGTATGTGTCCGTTAATAAAGTCACAAAAGCAAGTGGTAGTAGCGTATAAATCAATCTTGTTACCTAAAAAGACCCGCTAATTATAAATTAGCGGGTCTTTCATAAAAGAGTGGGGGGGAACTCTTTCTTATTGAAAAATAATCTGTTGTTGTTTACCACCCGGCCATACAAATGTGATGCTCATAGGATCTGTATTGCCTTTTTTAGTCAGTAGCTTTTGAACCTGATCAATATTTTTTACCGGTTCGTCATCAATTTTACTGATGACTACACCTTTAAGATCATAGCGTTCCAGGTCTTCACGGGTCACATCATTGATCACAACACCACTTTTTACACCGTAATCTTCAAGATCTGCTTTTGCAATATCTTTAACTTCAACACCCAGCTTGTTTATTTTATAAGTACTTAACTTATATAAAGTAACCGGTAGGGATTTAAGATCACCATCGCGCAGTACTTGCACTTGAACCACATCTTCAGGTCTCTTGGTATTTAAATACCCGGATAAATCTGCAAATTTGGTGATGGCCTTCCCATCTACTTTTTTAATGATATCACCATTTTTTAATCCTGCTTTTTCTGCGCCACTTCCAGGCTCAATAGATTTTACATAAAAACCCTGGCTTTCTGAAGTTTCAATTTGTTTGGCAACGGCAGGATTTATGGGGGCTCCTGAAACACCTAAGATACCGCGTTGTACATTACCATACTCCATAATATCCTCTACGATTTTACGCGCCAAGTTAGAAGGCACCGCAAAGGCGTAGCCCACATAACTGCCGGTTTGTGAAGTGATGGCCGTGTTTATACCTATTAATTCGCCATTTATGTTCACTAAAGCACCCCCACTGTTGCCAGGATTTATAGCTGCATCCGTCTGGATAAAAGATTGTGGGTTGCCGTCAAACTCGTCAATATCCCTTGCTTTTGCAGAAATGATCCCCGCAGTTACCGTACTGGTTAAATTAAACGGGTTTCCTACAGCAAGCACCCACTCCCCGAGCCGGGTGGCCTCAGAATCACCAAAAGGGAGGTACGGTAAATCTTCATTGGCATCGATCTTGATCAGGGCGATATCTGCTTTCGCGTCAGCACCTATAACTTTTGCAGTATACGTTTTATTGTTATTTAGGGAAACTTCAAGTTCGCTCGCTCCATCTATCACATGGTTATTGGTAACAATATAACCATCTTGTGAAATGATAACCCCACTACCGGTGCCTACTAGGCCTTTTTCCATCTCGCCACCTCCCTGAAGGTATTCTCTCATGTTTCTGGGGCGCAGGGCCATTTGCACATTTTTGACGTGTACAACCGCATGTACGGTACGGTCTGCCGCTTCAGTAAAATCGGCATTTGTACTGCTTAGTGGGTCGCCCTTATAGGTTACGGGCAACGTGCTTATGGGATGTGATGTTGTAGTTGTGACGAACGCTTCTTTTTCAAAATACTGGTAAGCGCCCAATGTGATGCCTCCACCAAGTATGGCGACGAGCAACATTTTAGCAAAATTCTTCATAGTATGTATTTATTAATGATAACAATGAAATGACTTGATAAGTTGTAGAACGTTGCAGTATTTAACTCACATTTAACGAATGGTAAGACCCATTAAAAATTGTATTTTCGCATCTTATCCAAAAGTAAAAAATGCCTATACCTTTCTATAAATATCAAGGAACGGGTAACGATTTTATAATGATCGATAACCGCGATAAGCTATTTTCCAAAAATGATACCAAACTAGTACAGCAATTGTGCAATCGTAAATTTGGTATAGGTGCTGATGGACTTATACTATTGGAAAATCATAACGATCTTGATTTTACCATGGTTTATTACAATGCAGACGGTACCAGTTCCATGTGTGGCAATGGGGGGCGTTGCGTAGTGGCGTTTGCAAATCAATTGGGAATTATTGAAGATAAGGCACATTTTGAGGCCATAGACGGTGCACATGAAGCGCACATAAGAGACGGTCAAGTGCACCTTAAAATGAATGATGTTGAAAAGATACTAGAAAAAGATACGTACATTTTTATAGACACCGGTTCACCGCATCATATTGAGTTTAGGGATAATCTTAGCGAGATTAATGTGAAGGCAGAAGGAAGTACTATTAGATATTCCTCATTATACGGGCAAAAAGGCAGCAATATTAATTTTGTCTCTGCCCAGGATACCGCTTTTGCGGTACGCACCTACGAGCGTGGGGTAGAAGATGAGACCCTTAGTTGTGGTACCGGTGTAACGGCGGTAGCGCTGGCCATGCACCACTTGGGTAAAACAGATAAGAATACGGTAAAAATCAATGCAGTGGGCGGAGAGTTAAACGTATCTTTCAAAAAAACCGCTACGGGTTATACGGATATTCACCTCATAGGCCCTGCTAACTTTGTATTTGAGGGATTATGGCCATAACATTACAAGGTAAACAACTTTTTTTACGCGCTCTCGAACCCGAGGATCTGGAATTTGTACATCACATTGAGAACGATGAAGACCTGTGGGAATTGAGTACAACCTTGACCCCGTATTCCCGATACATACTTAAACAGTATCTAAAAAATGTGCACCGCGATATTTTTGAGGTAAAACAGTTGCGCCTTGCCATCTGTAAAAATGATACCGAAGAGATACTCGGTATGATAGATCTATATGATTATGATCCCAAACACCACCGTGCCGGGATAGGCATAATTATTGCGAGTAACGCAGCGCGGGGCAAGGGCTATGGGGCAGAAGCCTTACAACTTGTGGTTACCTATAGTTTTACACATTTGGATATGCACCAACTTTACGCCAATATACTCGAAGGTAACGAGCGCAGTCTCAAACTTTTTGAAAAAATGAATTTTCAACAGGTAGGCGTGCTCAAAGACTGGAAACGCATACGCGGTTCCTATAAAAACGAACTTTTATTTCAATTGATCAATACAGATGTACATTAAAAAAATACTACTGGCCATTGCCCTGATGGGGCTAGTGGGTGCCGGTATTTTTGCCTATCATATTTATTCTACTTTATTCTCGCCAAACACAGCCTTTAATAACGATGTGGCCCATGTTTTTATAAAAACCGGTGCGCGCTACGGCGATGTACGGGAAGAATTGAAACCACTGGTCAAAGATTTGGAATCTTTTGATGCGGTGGCAAACCGAAAAGAGTACATGAATAATATTACTCCCGGACACTTTATAATTAAAAATGGAAGTAATAACAATGAGATTATAAATGCGATACGTAGTGGAAATATTCCCATCAAGATTTCTTTTAACAATCAGGAACGTGTGGAAAATCTTGCCGGTCGCATCGCAGAACAGCTCGAAGTCGATAGTCTAGCAC
>DRGP01000144.1 GCA_011050015.1 Leeuwenhoekiella sp.
ACAGCGGTGGGTTGCACTTAATGCAATGAATGATACAAAAGATAATATGACGGTGATTACAGATATTTTTGAAGCTGCTAAACCCTGGTTTGATAAAGAACTGTATGCGAAGATTAAAGAGCATACTGATTCGATGCGAGAGAACGCTTTCTTTGATAATGATTCATATGATACACAACTCCGTGAAAAAGCTAGAAATGTAGTAGCACGACAAAAAATTGGTACAGAAACTGAAGGTGATATCATTATAGTAGAAGAGGAGAAGGGTTAATGGCTGATCAACAAAATCCTGCTTCAGATAATCGTGAAGATATCATGAAAAGTGCTTCAAAATCTGCGCATGATGTTAAAAAGCTTCGACAGTATATAAAAGCCCTTAAGGCGTTACAAAAAGGTCTTAAAACAGAGAGTGACCAATATAAGGCTCTTGAAAAAGATGCGAAGCGATTAGAAATTGTTGTATCTCGATTAATTAAGTCGAAAACTCAACTTGCTAAAGTTGCAGACACCTTAACATCTAAGTTAGGAAGTAGTGGTGTAGGAGGTGGAATTACTCGGTTCGGTACTGCCGCAGTAAACGCATCAACATCTGTAAATAAATTAGATGGCTCTATGAATGTTCTTGGACAATCAACTAATATGACTGCAAGCGTATTTGGGGGATGGGTATCTGCGGTGCAATTAGCAATTACTGTAGTGGTAAAACTTGCAGATGAACTTGATAAAGCACAAATTAAGCAAGCTAATTTACAACGTTCTTTTGGAGCAGGTAATATATCGATTCGTGAATCTTTCAATGCTATAGCTACAGGGTGGAAAATTGCTGGTGCCGCAGGAGCAGAAGCTGCACCAAAATTGAATGCAGCAATTCGTGCAGCACGAGGGCAGAGTGGTGGAGACTTAATGAAAGAAATGGGCGGAACACAAGGGGCTACATTTAAAAAATTATTGAAATATGATGTAGGCCTTCCTATGGATATGGCAGATAAAATTAAAGACCTTTCGGAAGTATTTAATATTCGTACTAAAGGGGGCATAAATGAGCAAATTGATGGTTTATTAGAAACAATAGTTAAAAGTGGTTTACCTATGGAAAGATATGGTGACTTAATTTTCGGGTTAGCAACACAATTTGCTGATGTTGGAGTTACTGCAATGGATAGTGCACATGCATTTGGTATATTTGAAGGTGCAGTAAATAGTGGTTTTATGACTATGGGTTTACAGATGAAAATGGTTAATTTAGCTATGACCCAACAACGTACGGCAGGAGGATTTCAGGGTAGAATGATTACTGCTGCGTTTGCTCAGGATATGAGTGATGAAATGGATCCACGTACTATGAAAGCGTTAGACGTCGCTGCAGGCGCTATGTACGGAGGGAAAAAATTTACCGATATTAGTGCATACGAAGCGTCTAATGTTTTAGCAAATAGAGATGTAACTTCTCAGGCATTATATGTTAAATCAATGCAAGGATCATATCTTAAACTTATGCAAATTGAAAAAGATATTGGTCTAGGCGGCGCAGAAAAAGCTGCAGAAGCAATGGGTATACCCTCTTGGCAAGAATTTAGACAAGTAGGTCCTTCGTTAGCTGGGGGCGAAATAACATATGAAAAATTACAAGAACTTATGATGACTGATGCTGAAAGAAATCTATTAGCGTCTAAGGGAATGTTAACAGCTTCTGAAGGTATGACAGATGCAATGAAACTTGCAGAAGAAAATGCAAGCCTCAATCAACAATGGTATAGTGAATTTGCGGCATTTTGGACAAATGCTTTAGGTTTAGTTGTACAAGCATTAGGTGGAGGCAAAGATATATTTGAATGGATTCAAGAAAAGTCCTTAGACGCGTTGTCTCTGGGTGCAGGTGAGACAATAAGAAAAACTGATTGGTGGCAAGATATATCGGCGCAGTTGATGGAAAGGGGCGAATATGCCCCAGAAGCACAAGAATCTCGTAAAAAATTTAAAGAAACTATGGGGATATCTGCGGAACAATATTATGAATATACGAGAGAGGGCGGACTTGGGGATCAAGGAAAACCGTTAGAGTACCGTGAGGGTGAATTAAATTTAGATCTAATGAAAGGGAAAGGTATTCAAATTAAAGTTTTGTTAGTAGATACCCTTGAAGGTGAGGAAGTAGGTGGAACACTTGGGAAATAAAGATGGCGAGTAAAAAAGAAAAACTAAAATTTTATAGGCTTCCAACTGTACCATCATACAGAACGGATACGCCTGCTGTCAGTATTCGTGGATATAAAAATAAATATCTCGAGTTTGTAAAATATGATACTCAACCATTCCCAGCTGCTGAAGCTAATCTTGTTAGTGGTTCATATCCTGGGGATGCTCCTGTGCATTTCTTTGATAATAAGGTAGTACCCTATAGTTCTTTAGAATTTGTAATTGATGGAATATTTGAGGCATATGACCGTTCAAGATATGATTTAGGAGCACTTTCATCAAAAGTGCATATTTTAGAGACTACTAGTGCGGGTACGTTTGGGACTCAATTTGATAAGTATCCTACGACTAATGCTGACTTTAGAAAACCTTATGATGCAAAAACGCTTAAAGAATTTTTAGCACATATAGAATTCTATGTTAATCCTACAACTATTAGAATACGTAAGAAGAAATTTTTCCAAAAGTTACGTACGCGTGCCGGTTGGGCATTCCAACATTGGGGTCCCGATATAGGAGAAATTACACTAGAAGGTACTACGGGTAATATAACACCCGATCCTAAAATACAAGTAGGAAAGGTCTTTGGTCTCCCTATTTTACCTCAAGTAGTAGAAGAGGCACCAACTGAATCTAATTCTCCTGCATTAAAAGCGTTTAGGATATTGGAACAGTGGTATGATGAAGATCAAAATGATCAATCCCAAAGTGCTAGCGTAGGACAATTAACTGCTCTTGAATTTCGCGGCCGGATATATGTAGGACATTTTGCTGAGTTTAACTTTGAAGAACGGGGTACTCACCCATTTCAGCTTTTTTACCAATTAAAGTTTTTGATACACTATGATGCAGGTGCTTTATCTGAAGCTACTACGCGGTCTGTAAATCAGATTATTCGGAATGACGAAACCCTTAGAAAAATTTTGGCCCTGAAAAAAGCACAATCAGAAAGTGAAATATTAGAATGAGTAAACCTAAGCAAAATATTGATGATTACACTGTAGGCAATTTTATCCTGAGGCCCTCCTTGTGTTTGTTTCGATAGATGAAAATGGTGATCCTATAAGAAATTTGTCTAGTGCGTTTACTACTATTCCTGATATTAGTGATATTACTGATGTACAACTTTCTTTAGGTAGTAC
>DRGP01000145.1 GCA_011050015.1 Leeuwenhoekiella sp.
CAAGCCTCTACGTCTTGCATCGAAACCAGCAGGTCCTGAAGTCCCTCACAACCAACGAAATGTTCTGGAGGACTACCGTCAACCTGATGTTTCCAACAAGGATGAAAGTTGATCCGGTACCCTTTTTTCTCCGAACGTAAATCCTGAACACTTTCAACAACATCAGGATTGTCGTTAAAGATTCGCTCCAGCACCTTGCTCTTTTTATAGACTTTTGGTTTTGGCGGTGCTTTTTCTCCTTTCTTTTTTGCCGGGCGCGGTGCCTTGCTTTTGGCTTTGGTTTTTCCAGCCCGTGCTTTCGCATTTGTTTTCGGTAACGCTTTCCCAATTTCTTTGGTAGTCATTTTGATTCCCCTTCTTTTAAGATTAAACAGCCGGGCTTGATTGCCCGCGCCGACTCCGCACCATTAAGAGTGCGAAGCCGAAACTGAAAATCAAATCCATTTAAACATCAACGATGGATTCATTATTATTTTGAATATTTTTCTCGATCTTTGAATCCTGGCCTTTATGATTCTACGTTGATTTATAAGGTTTGTCCAACATTCTGTATGCCACGGTTTTCCATCTACTCCTATTCGGTGAAAATAATTTTTCTTCGTTGCCTTTTTATTACAATGAATACATTTTTCCACTTTGATTCCCCCTTATAAGTTTTTAGCAATTTCCATTAATGTTGCCTTATGTTCATTCTCCAATTCCACTGATTTGTCCCAAGCTTCTTGATCCAAAATATCCCCAATAGCTTCTCCGATCAACCGGTCAATAAATACCGGCTCTAGCGCATCAAGTTCCCAAGATTCGTCACCGTATTTCATACGATAAGTTTCAAACCGGCTGTCCGTTTGCTTCGCCGGATTGGGCGGAGGACCTTGGTCTTCGACTTGATCCATGTTCAAGGCCAACCTTCTCACTTCAACGCCTTCCCCCTCAGCAAACATCTGGGTGCGTTCTTGGTTGTCGCGAGTCATATCAATACCGCTTGGATCGTGATCTCCTAAATGAAAAATAATAACATTTTGACCACGACTTATTGCTTTTTTAAATCTGCGCCCAGCGCGCCACTGTTCCGATTGACTGGTGTATCCTTTGCAGGCAAAAAACGGTACATCCCATCTTTGGCATACCGGCTCAATCACTCCGATCAACGCTTCCTTCTCAATCCAAACCTCAACGTGATAATCTTGATCCTGCCACTTGTTGATAGCAAATTGACGAGCGCATTGTAAAATAATATCCGCCGGATCATCCCAATGAAGATTGGTTTTTAAATTGCGAGTACGGTCAACGATCGCCTCCCAGTCTATCAAGCCAGCAAGTCGTGCATGATTAATTACTGCGCCGAGATTATTGTAATTCTTTTGATTATTACCAAGCAAGTCACGCGCGACAAATTGGTAATAAAGTTGTCTTAACGTAAGCGAAAATCCTTGGTCTTGATATTCTTGGATGATTTCATTTGCTTGTGCGATAGTTTCCTTAGCCGCACTTCTGAAATTTTTATGTTTGTAAACGATTTTCATTTTGATTCCCCCTTTATTTAAAAAATTTAAGGATTTTTAATTTGCGCCGGTAAATATTATCAGGCGTAGGAATAAAAACCGCACGCCTAACCCTTGGTCTTTTGGAGCGCGAACGATAACAACCATCGTAAAAATTAAATATCAGATTCTTTTTGTCTGACGTTTTGTAACCAACAGAGCAAAAACCCTCAACACGGTAAAGTTTACCATCCCATGTTGAATCGATTCCCAACCAACGAAACAAACGTGTGATATTTCGCCGGTCGCTCCATTTGATATATATTTTAATCATTTTGATTCCCCATTTTAAGAAAGAAAATCTCCGATTTTGCTTGATGGCGAATCCCAAATCACGAAGCGACGATGATCTTCTTTCGATTTATAAAGTTTTGTTTTTTCATTTCGGCAGGATTTTTTACTGCCTTTTTTGATGACGTACCCATTATCTGTCAATGCGTAACTAGTCGATGGTTTAATCATTTTGATTCCCCTTTATATTCTTTACACAAAACTTCGCAAGATTTTTTAAGATTGACAGCACGCAAAACAATATATTTTGGAATGCCAATTTTAAGGGCTTCGCACAAACGTTCGGCTTCCCATTCAATAGAGCCTGATTTAGCTTCTCTGACTAACTGATCTATTTTTTCTAATTGACTTGCAGAATATTCCTGAATTTGGCTGGAGTCGTTGGCTGGATTTTCAATTTTGCGGGGCGGCTTTTGTCTCATCTTGATTCCCCCAAAAAGTGAGTATTAATTACAGCCATATTATGCGATATGCTCACCTGGTAAGCAACAAAAAAAAACGGCCTGTAACCCATTATGGTTAAAGCCGCTTTTTTCTCACCATCTGAAACCCCAGCCAAAAGGCCGGTTATTTCATGAATTTTTCAACGCCAAATTTTACCAATTCATAAAAGACAAACCCCCAAAATCCATAAAAAATTAATCCGTTCACTCCCTTTCCTCCTCCAGTTTTTTCAAGCGCGCGTCGAGTTCCCGTTTAAAATGAAACCATTCGAGTGTGCCGCTTACTTCGTTGCGCTTCGCAAGCGGACACTCCATGACATTACAGCGCCGCTCCTGTTTCCCTTTCGTTGCCAAAATGCCAGTGATAAATCTTAGGATTTCTCTTAACAATAAAATGGTAACCACGGCGGCAATACTTATTTCCTGCAAACCTATGTTGTTTAAAAAATCCATAATCAAGTGAGTGCGTGTAAATTGTTCCACGCTGAATCGGCAAGGTTACGAATCTTTAATTGGTTTGCTGTGGTATCCGCCCAAAACATATTGGCTGTTGTCGCCGTCGGCGCTGTTGTCCCGTCATTATTCGATTGAATAGCGGCAAGCGCATCATTTATATCATTCCTTACCGTTAGCCCATCTGAATTTGAGATTACATAATCGTGTTGAGCCATTTTTATTTCCTCATTTCATAGAAATTGAAACAGACATCACGCCGGGCGGACGCGCGCGGTTTAATTCTTCGTTATCGATATTCAAATAATTACCAAAAATAATTTCACTGGCATCGCCGCCGGAGTTTTTTATGTCTTCCAATCTTTCAACGATAACTGACATAGGATCAAACATTATGACTGTCTTACCAGTTAAATCATTCCCTTGAAACGGATGCGGGATCAAGTCCATATCCGAATTTTTGAAATCTGCTGTAATTTCTATTTCTTCTGATTCTTGTATAAAATCAGGATCCATAAATAAAGATTTATCTTCACCAATTATTTTTATTGTTTTATAAAGTTTGCCAGTTTTTAAATCGATCCGATCCGGCCTGATATCAGTCGGTCCATTATTTGCCCATGGAGGATCGGGTGCGTGATAAATTGCTTCGATTTCATTTGACAAATTATCAAAAATTGCAAAAATAAAACTGAATACATTACCATCACCCATATTG
>DRGP01000146.1 GCA_011050015.1 Leeuwenhoekiella sp.
GAACAGTACAATACCAGCACGCACGATCTGGGTTTTATGATGTACAGCAGTTTTGGCAACGCCTACCGGCTCGATCCCAAACCGCAATATGAGGAGGTCTTGATGAACAGCGCCAAGTCGCTCGCCACACGTTACAACGGCACTACAAAAGTGATCCGATCTTGGGACAGCGCCCCGTGGAATAAAGCTGGAGATGATGATCTGGTGGTGATTATCGATAATATGATGAATCTGGAACTTCTCTTTTGGGCCACAGCGCATAGCAAGGACAGCAGCTATTATAAGATCGCCGTAAATCATGCCAATACCACCATGAAAAACCACTATCGGGAAGATTTCAGTTCGTACCACGAGGTGATCTATGATGAAAATACTGGTGCGGTAAAGGCACAAATTACCAATCAGGGCTTTGCTGATGAATCCTCCTGGGCGCGTGGCCAAGCGTGGGGATTGTATGGTTATGTCGTTATGTACCGCGAAACCAAGGATCAAAAATACCTGGGGCAGGCGCAGCATATTGCTGATTTTATTTTGAATAATCCGAATCTGCCTGAAGATAAGATTCCCTACTGGGATTTTGACGCTGATAATATCCCTGACGCGCTTCGGGACAGCTCGGCCGCGGCAATCATTGCATCAGCCTTGTTGGAATTGAAAGGATATTCCGAAGGCAAAAAAGCCAAAGCTTATTTTCAAGATGCCCAAACCATTTTAAAAAACCTGATGTCACCAGAATATTTTGCAAAAAAAGAGGAGTTGAGCGGATTCTTAATAAAACATGCCGTGGGTAATATGCCCAATAAAACCGAAATTGATGTGCCGCTTTCCTATGGCGATTATTATTTTGTGGAGGCCTTAAAACGGTATAAAAAACGTTAAACAGGAGTATGAATATTCGTTAATTGTCATAAGTTATAAAGTACCGTCACCCTGAACTTAATTCTAGGTCTCATCCCTTGCAGAATGGGATGCTAAATCAGGTTCAGCATTATGTTTTCGAGTTAAAGCAGCTTAGTTGACTAAAAGCGGATTTATTACCGTTTTACACGACCCAAAACACCAGCGATGGGAAAGGCGGCAGGTTATCACGGAGAAGTCTGTATCGATTCGTTGAGATTTTTAAGTGAAGGTGCTATTCTTGAAGTTAAGCCAACGTTGCAAGGAATTTCCCAAGTATATTAATTTTAAAAATTTTAAAGCGATGAGAAAAATCACAAGCTTATTTTTTCTTAGTCTATTATTTTTTTCCTGTGAACATAAAAATCCACTGCTGGTGGAGGTGAAAAATGATTTAGATTTTCAAAGAAAAGAGGTCGTTTCTGTTTCTTTGGAAGATTTAAAAGGGATTAAGACAGAAGAATTTAATTACCTGCATATTCAAGAGGCTGAGTCGGAAAAATACCAGCGTACCCAACTTATGGATGCTGATATGGATGGAAAGTTTGACACCTTTTTATTTCAAGCCGAAGTACCAGCAAATGGAAAAAAAACTATTTGCTTGTGGTAGATAGCACTGTTACCGAGCCCAAAAGCGATGTAATTGCCTATTCCCGATTTGTACCTGAACGAACGGATGACTACACGTGGGAAAACGATAAGGTCGCTTTTAGAACCTACGGCCCTTCGGGTCAAGAAGAAGCGCTGGCAGGTGTTGCTGGAAGTACGCTCTCCAGCGGTATAGATTTATGGCTAAAAAGAACAGATAAGTCGATCATCAATAAATGGTACGCCGGTCATGTAAAAACTCCCGGTTATTATCACACAGATCATGGTGAGGGCTACGATCCATACCATGTGGGCGGTAGCCGTGGTACCGGTGGACTGGGCGTTTGGGAGAATGATAGTTTATATGTTTCAAAAAACTTCACCACATACAAAACAATTGCTGATGGCCCGTTGCGCACCGTTTTTGAATTGACGTATGCCCCCTGGAGTCTTTATAATGTCGAGGAAACCAAAAGGATTACGTTAGATCTGGGCGCTAATTTTTCAAAATTTGAAATAATGCTTTCTGCAAATGATACTATTCCCAATTATACGATTGGAATTAGTTTACACGAAAATGAAGGCGACTATAATATCGAAGAAAATGAAGGCTGGTTTCGCCACTGGGAAGCCATTGATGATTCGTATGTGGGTGAAGGTGTGGTCATAGATCCACAACTTGTTGATTCTGCCTTTGCTCATATCAGTAAAGTTCCTGATCAGAGCAATCTATTGATTATTACAGAACCACAGGATACCCTTACCTATTACGCTGGTTTTGCCTGGAAAAAAAGCGGTCAAGTAAAGTCCGTTAAAGATTGGGAAAACGTGTTGAACCAAAAGGCTGAAATGATTAAAAGTCCTCTGAAAATAAACATAAAATAAAATAGCTTTTGCATTAAAACAGCATGCTGACCCTATATCTCAGAAACTGCCATCATGAATTTTTTTTATAAATGCTCTGAATAATTGCTGTCTCCTGTTTTTTTATCACGCGAGAGCAGTTCTTTTTTCAATATTTAATCTTTAATTATTGTCAAATTGGAAAAAGATGGTTAAACTTGTAGTCAGTAAAACCATAAGAGAAGGTTTTTATTTAAAAATAAGAACCCTGTCAATTTCAATCTCCACGGGTATATTTTATTGATTAATATATAATTTCAAGCAATCGTTTTCGTGACTGTTAATGATTGTTCTATATTATAGGGAATTTTGATGAAAGTCTCGATTCTTGAAGAAAGCCTGTCTAGATCGCAGAAAATTCCGTGAGCATATTGATGTAAAGGGTTTTAACTTTTACCCAAGGTCGTCAAATAATGAGTATTGTTTTGGGCTAATAATGGTCACAGATATTTAAAAATTAGAACTACGAATAAAATAGAATAGTAGCATTATGAGTACAACAAACAAATTTTTCAAAAACGTTGATAAAATAGCATTTGAAGGTAAGGACAGTAAAAACCCTTTTGCTTTTAAGTATTATGATGAAAACCGTACCATTGCCGGTAAAACCTTAAAAGAGCACCTCCGTTTTGCGACGGCGTACTGGCATACCTTCAATAACACGGGAGCAGATCCCTTTGGGCCGGGAACCGAAACCTTTGCCTGGGATAAAAGTGATGATCCCATAACCCGGGCAAAAGAAAAAATGGATGCCGCTTTTGAGTTTATGACAAAGCTGGGCATGCCTTTTTACTGCTTTCACGATGTAGATGTTGTTGATGAAGCACCTACTTTAAAAGAATTTGAAAAGCGCGTAGCGACCATGGTTGATTACGCAAAGCAAAAACAACAAGAAACCGGTATAAAATTGCTTTGGGGTACGTCAAATCTATTCAGTAACAAGCGTTATATGAATGGGGCGGCGACCAATCCCAATTTCGATGTACTTGCTTACGCCGGTGGGCAGGCAAAAATTGCCATAGATGCGACCATCGCTCTGGGCGGTGAGAATTATGTGTTCTGGGGAGGCCGTGAAGGATATATGA
>DRGP01000147.1 GCA_011050015.1 Leeuwenhoekiella sp.
ACGAGCCAGACGTGATGTAGAAATGCTAGACTTCTGGAAGGATGTTAATAAGGATAAATTAAGGAGAGGAAGACTCATTTTCGATTCTTCTGTTGATATAGATAAATTAAAGATAACAAAAAAAATCCCTGATGTCATAAAGGACTCTGACGATGAAGATAATCTTGATCAAATAAAGTTAGACTTATAACAGAAGTGATAATCAAATAACTTAATGCCTCTTTCCCTATATGCTAGTAATCAAATCTTTATAAAATATATTAATTTTGTTTTTTATATAATTTCCCTGTGTCACAAGGCAAATTAAATCTATGACACAGTAAGTTATTCCATTAAAAAACTAAAAATAAATAGCTCATAAACCAAGTGGACACTAAAAAATATCCATCTCGAAAGTGGATTTCAAATAATTTGATTATTAAATTAGACATCAATAAGTTTAAAATGCTTGGATAAAAGTAAATTTAGGAAAAGCGTAAAATAGTGGATTTGTTGACAAATATGAATAGCAGATTTAAAGTAATTAGAGGTTCCATTTAAAGCTAATTATTAATTTATCGGAAAACAGGATTTAAAGAATATTGTTTAGTATTTTAGAGTAGGCAGCAACACGACCGCATTCCAAAATCTTAAACTAAGGATCTCAGAACATACAAATAAATATTTTGAAACCTCTCCATTTATAAAAAACAGTTCAACCGGTAAAAGCGTTCCGGTTATTTTGAATTACAAAAAAGAATATACAGATTATTTATTGAAAAAGGAGTGATAAAAAAAGGCCTTTACTCATATTATCGTGACAAACCTACAACGAGGGCTTCGCCAACACCTTGCAGGTTGTTCAAAAGATAATCTCAGCAACCTTATGTCAGTTCGAGTGCGCGACGGTAGGAGCGTGTATCGAGAACCTTTGATGTTTATATTTTTTTAAACTGGTTTTCGGCACGAAACACTTCTCGATACATTTTCAGTTTCCGCTAGCGCGTCAACAAAAAACACTCGAAGTGACTGTTAAACTTTAACTAGTTGCTTTCCTTTAATATCTTTAAAAGTTTCTTTGGGTCTTGACGGTTGTCCCAAAAAGCGGTAATTATGATTTGTGTTTCAGCAATTTTATAATAGATACTAAAATTTCCTAAAGCGGCTACGCGTATATTTTTAAAATTAGTGGATTCATATAAAAAAGGAGACTGAGCTATCTGCTCAATTGTTTATGTAACCAAACCCAGCAATTTAATAGAAAATGAATTGGATTTATTTCTTTTAACCCAATATTCCAAGATACCTACAAATTGAATATCGGCAGTTCTAGTCCAGATTACATCTCGTTTAACCACTCCAGGTTTCTTTTGTTCATGGCTTCCAGCGAAATCAACCTTCCATTTTTAATATCGTCCTCGCTCATTTCGAGCATTGCTTTTTGCTCGTCAGTCAGTGAGAACAATGATTCAGAATCACTTGAAGGAATAACCTTATCAAGCGTTTCCAGAAATCCCTCGTCATTTATTGATTGAATTTTATCAATAATTCCGCTACGTAATTTGTCAACAGTTGCCATTTCCATTATTTTAATCTTTTAAATTTCCGAATTTAAAATGAGAATCTTGCAAAGAAATTTAAAAGAATATTCCTGTTTTATAGGAGTCAAAACAAGTGCCAGATTGTTTCCGATCTTTTTTTCGTCATAAATTGATCCATTAATTACAGAAAACCTTCAATCGAAACAAATTCTAAAAAATCCAATTTTTATAACCATATTGACACTTCTTAATAAACAGGCTAACGTATAAAAATACAATCTTCTTAAAATGGCAGGCAAATTTAAAAGACTTATAAAATTCACCCATGATTATCAAAAAAAGGAAGATATCATTTTACGCGATCATTTGTCTATGGAGCGAACGAAGCTGGCCAATGAGAGAACGCTGCTTTCCTATGTAAGGACATCCCTTTATCTTGTGCTGGGCGGTATTGCATTTTTGGGAATGCAGGATTTGGAAAAAATTAAAATACTGGGTTACTTTTTCATTGCTATTTCTATGGTTATTCTTATAATTGGAATCGCACGTTTTTATCAACTCAAAAGGCATCTTAGAAGAATGTATGAACCGCTAAAGCAAAAACCCACAGCTGAAAGAGACACAAAATAAAAGCAGTAAGCTTTAAAAATACGCTAAGAAAGTTCTCCCAAAATACCGAGCCACTCCTACTCCACAAGCAGCACAATTTTCCCAATGTGATCGCTGCTTTCCATAAGACGGTGCGCGTCTGCGGCTTCTGCTAAGGGAAAAGTTTTATGTATGATCGGCTTTATGGATTTATCTTCCAGCAACGGCCAGATTGTTTCCTGTACTTCTTTGGCAATTTTCGCCTTTACCTCTATAGACTGTGGTTTGAGCAAACTTCCGGTAAGTATTAAATTTTTAGACATAATCGTCCACAAGTTGATTTCCGGTTTGAGTCCATTCATGCCATTTATATAGGCTAAACGGCCGTTTTTAGCCAAAATATCGAGGTTTTTCTGAGTGTACTCCCCGCCTACCATATCCAAAATAACATCTATTTTTTCATCTTTAAAGACTTCTTCAAAATCTCGTTTTTTATAATTAATAGCCTGATTTACTCCCATATCGGTCAAAA
The DNA here is from genome assembly GCA_011050015.1 of Leeuwenhoekiella sp. GTDB lineage: Bacteria > Bacteroidota > Bacteroidia > Flavobacteriales > Flavobacteriaceae > Leeuwenhoekiella. The sequence goes on from DRGP01000147.1 coordinate 2,641, forward strand.
AATGCACCTTTTCGTCAGTTCCTGCGGTAGAATAGGTTGGCATCCCCAGGGCTTTTGCCATCTGCAGTCCCATAATGCCTATGCCACTGGTACCACCGTGAATGAGCAACTTCTCCCCCTTTTTGATTTTCGCTTGTTGAAAAACATTAAACCAAACGGTGAAAATAACTTCCGGCAACGAGGCGGCTTCGGCAAAACTAAAATCCTTTGGAATAGGTAATGTCAATTTTTCATTGACCACCACTTCTTCTGCGTAACCGCCTACCGTAATAAGCGCGCAGACGCTATCGCCCACTTTTCTTGTGGTTACCTTGTTGCCCACTTCTTTAATAATGCCCGCCACTTCCAGACCGGGGATAACCTTTTTACCATTGGCGCCCCCGTAGGTATCAGGATGCTGACGGGTGAGCACATCGCTCCTATTGACTCCCGCCGCCTTAACACTGATCAATACTTCATCTGGTGCTGGTTTTTGAAGTTTAACTTCGGCTACCTGTAGAACTTCGGGACCACCACCTTTACTTACCTGAATTGCTTTCATCACTGTTATTTTTTTTGAAAATTAATGATCGATTACGACGTAAAATCGGCAATTATAAATACATTAACGTCCTCAAAAAACATAAACCATGATCCAATTAAAATTAAAAAGAGCATTTGTTCTTTTAGCACTTTGCTTTATTGTCAAAACAGTCTCCGCTCAGGAAACGAATAGACAATTTTACCAACTCAAAACCTACACCTTCATGACAGACAAGCAGGTGCAACAAACTGATGATTTTTTAGAAAACGTCTATTTACCGGCCCTAAAACGTCAAAATATCGAAAATATCGGTGTTTTTAAGCCCAAAACCTACGCGCCCGAAGATACGCTGCAACGCACCATCGTATTGATCCCCTTTACTTCACTGGAAGCTTTTGAAAGCCTGGATGAACAATTGCTACAAGATAAAGATTTTCAGCAGGCGGGCGATGCGTATATCAATGCTCCATACGATGCGCAGCCTTATGTGCGTATCAGTTCTATTGTATTAAAGGCGTTTGAAAACAATCCTGTTTTAAAGCCTTCACCGCTGGATGGTAATCGCAATGAGCGGGTCTATGAACTGCGCAGTTATCAGTCGCCCACGGTGGCTTATCATCAAAACAAGGTTAATATGTTCAATTCTGGGGAGATTGCTCTTTTTGATGATTTGGGCTTCAATGCCGTTTTTTATGCATCGGTACTTTCTGGCCCTGATATGCCCAACTTGATGTACATGACTACTTTTGAGGATCAAGAAAGCAGAGATGCGCACTGGAAATCTTTTTCCGATTCTCCAGTATGGCAAAAACTTTCAAAAAAGCCTGAGTATCAAAATAATGTTTCTCATATAGACATGACGTTTTTGGCGCCTACCGAATATTCAGATTATTAAATTGACTTTTCTATAAGAACTTCTTAGATATTTTTATGAAAGAATTATAAAACATCGCTCCCCGCCCTCTGGTGTGTGTTATAACTTTAGTGTAAATAAAAAACCAACATACCATGAAGTATAACACATTAGGAAATACCGGACTTATCGTTTCAGAACTTTGCTTTGGCACCATGACTTTTGGTTCTAAAGGAAGGTTTAAAGATATAGGCGGTGTAGACCAAAAAGGAGCAGACGATTTGCTCAAACAAGTAGTAGATTCCGGCGTAAATTTTATAGATACTGCAAATGTATATTCTGAAGGTTTATCTGAAGAAATTACCGGAAAAGCTATAAAAAACGCCGGAATTTCGCGTGAATCCATCGTTTTGGCTACAAAAGTACGCGGCAGTATGGGCGAAGGTCCCAATCAAAAAGGACTTACCCGCAAGCATATTATTGATCAAGTGGAAGCCAGTTTAAAACGACTGGATACAGATTATATTGACCTTTACCAAATTCACTCCAACGATCCCATAACGCCTATCGGTGAAACCCTGCGTGCGCTAGACGATCTCGTGAGCAGTGGGAAAGTACGGTATATAGGAGCCAGTAATGTGGCTGCGTGGCAACTCATGAAAGCACTTGATTATTCAAAGTATAATAACTTAGAGCGCTTTGCTTCTCTCCAGGCGTATTATACCGTTGCTGGACGTGATCTGGAACGAGAAGTTATTCCCCTACTCCAAGAGGAAAAAGTAGGATTAATGGTTTGGAGTCCACTAGCAGGAGGCCTTTTGAGTGGAAAATATGACCGTGACGACAAAAAATCTGGTGGCCGAAGGGATGATTTTGACTTTCCACCTGTAAATAAAGAAAGAGCTTTTGATATTGTAGATGCACTTCGTCCTATGGCCGAAAGCAAAGGAGCTTCAGTAGCACAACTTTCCATTGCCTGGTTGCTAGAGCAAAAAGCAGTGAGTAGCGTAATCATAGGCGCTAAAAATAAGGAGCAGCTTACTGACAATCTAAAATCGACGGAAGTAAGTTTTACTGAAGAAGAACTGAAAAAACTTGATGAGTTGAGTCAACTACCCCAGGAATATCCCGGCTGGATGCTTGAATTTACCAAAGAAGACCGCAAGGTTGATACTAGGCACTAAGCCATTTAACATGGGTCTGTCTAAGATTAAAAAATGATTTTTTCTGAATACATTCTGCTAAAGATCAAAAAATCTTGTATCAGATTGTCTTTTTGAATCATTAAAAAAAATACAATCTTAGACCGACCCATTTTAACTTATTTTCAAAAGGAAAAAAGCTATGATTCTCCTTTTAATACTGGCTCTTATTGCTCTTTTTGCAATTGCTTTTATGATGCAGCCCAAATTTGGTAAAAGTCCTAACGGAAACTACCTTAAAACCTTGGAACAATCTGCTCATTATAAAGCAGGTGCTTTTCAAAATCTGAGCGCTACCCCAGCGCTTTCTGACGGGGTAAGCTATGGGCAGGTATTTCGTAGATTTTTCTTTGATAATACCCCTCGGAAAAAGCCTAAAAACAGTTTACCCAGCCTAAAAACAGATTTACATCAGTTGGGCGCTCACGAAGATGTTTTAGTGTGGTTTGGCCATTCTTCTTATTTTTTACAATTAAATGGTAAAAAGATACTGGTAGATCCCGTTTTTAGCGGTTCGGCGTCGCCTTTGCCATTTTCTATAAAGGCCTTTATAGGAAGTGATATTTATACGCCCGAAGATATTCCTGAGATAGATTATCTATTTCTAACCCACGATCACTGGGATCATTTGGATTTTAAAACGATCACCGCTTTAGGGCCAAAAATTAAAAATGTAGTATGTGGTCTTGGCGTAGGTGCACACCTCTTGTATTGGGGTTTTGATAAAGAAATCATTGAAGAGTGCGATTGGAACGAAACCAAACTTTTAGAGGGTGATTTTAAAGTGCATACCATTCCAGCGCGGCATTTTTCGGGACGGCGATTTAAACGTAATGGCACGTTGTGGACGTCCTTTATTTTAAAAACACCTTCTTATAATCTTTTTATAGGGGGCGATAGCGGTTATGATACGCATTTTAAAAAAGCTGGAGATGATTTTGGACCCTTTGACCTGGTTATATTAGAAAATGGACAGTATGATGACTATTGGAAATATATTCATATGCATCCACAAGAAGTGCTACAGGCTGCTAAAGATCTGAAAGCAAAAAAATTATTGCCTGTACATTCCGGAAAATTTGCCCTGGCCAATCACCCTTGGGACGAACCTTTAAAGCACATAACTGCTTTACATAAAGAAAGTGCTTTGCAGCTCCTGACGCCAAAAATTGGTGAAAAGGTAAATTTCAAATTAGCTGAACAGCCCTTTGAACACTGGTGGGTAGGAGTAGATTGAGAGATAAAAGAGCAAAGAATGGGAATAAAAGACATAAGACCGTTGCTCTTTAGGACGTAAGAAAAGCTGCAAGGTGTTATCGTAGGTCTCCTTATAGGTTAAGCTCTAACGAATACAAATACTAATAACAATAAAAATAAATTAGACATGAAAATAGCAATTATAGGAAGTGGAAATATAGGTGGAAACTTGGGCTTGCACTGGGCGCAGGCAGGACATGAAGTGCTCTTTAGCAGCAGACATCCCGAACAATTACAGGATCTCGTACGGCAGACTGATGATAAAGCCAAAGCCGTGAGCGTCGCCGAAGCTTTTGAAGCCAACGCCGATGTGTATTTGCTGGCCACACCGTTTTGGGCCATTGACGAGTTGGCTGAAGTATATGCCGGTGAATTTGGAGGCAAAGTGCTTATCGACGCGACAAACCCCTATCCTGAACGCGATGGGAAGATGGCACAAGAAGTAAAGGATTCTAACCGTAACGCCTCAGAATATACTGCGCTGAAGTTCAGTACTGCACTCACTGCAAAAGCCTTCAATACCATTTATGCTGATCATTTAAAAGAGCGTGCGTTTCGCGATAGTGACAAACTCGCTATTCCCTTTGCTGCCCAAAGCACTAAAGCGCAGGAAGTAGCCCGCCAATTGATTGAAGATATTGGTTTTGACGCAATTTTTATAGGCGATCTGAGCAAAACCCATATCATGGACCCCGATCAAAAGATTTACGGGAAAAGCACAAATGCTGCCGGACTTCGAAAAATGATAGGAAGGTAAAAAAGGAATTCTGAATTTTAAGTTTTAAACCCTTAATTGAAAAACCTCACAGATACTGTGTTTAAAAACAATTAAATTCGGTCTTTTTCTATAAATTTGATTTTCAAAGAAATCACTTTATGTGATTATCTACCGAGGGAGGGCAACCTCCCTTTTTCTTTTTTCTCCCTGCCACTGGTGATTAGG
>DRGP01000148.1 GCA_011050015.1 Leeuwenhoekiella sp.
CCATTGGCCTGCGCAAACCGGTAGAAGCGGTATGGTACACCGGTCGCATGATGGGTGAAGCGCTGGCGCAGACCATCTGTGGGAAACCCTTTGAATACAAACCGGGACACTGGTTCAATTCGGCCAAGTTTATGGATATTGAATATCAGACCTACGGCTGGGTGTTCAGCACCAAAGGGAAGAAGGATTACGAAGCCCATTTTCATTGGAAACATGCTGATGACACGAAATGCATCACCATCGCTTATCATGCAGAAACCGGAGAATTTCTGGGTATAAATACCTTTGGTATCCGCATGCGACACGAAGTTTTTGACCGCTGGCTCACCGCCAAAAAAGACGTTGATTATGTCATTAATAACCTAAAAACAGCCAATTTTGATCCTGAATTCTATAAAACCTATGAAAAGGAGATTTTGAAGGCCTATCATAAATCTGTCAAAAAAGAAACTGTTTAAAATTTCAAATAACTCGAAATGTCACTTCGAGTGTCCCGATTTTTATCGGGATGTATCGAGAAGCTTTCCAAGCCGAATAAATCTCGATACACGCTCCTCTCGTCGCGTACTGATCTGACATAATTTCGAAAAACTAAACCTGTCAAGTTTTTAAAGAGAAATAACAATATTAATTTCAATAGCAATAATTTATGAGCACTATACAACGTGATATGTCACTCACCGGTGAACCGCCAAAAGCCATAACCACTCGTCAGAAACTTGCCGTAGGATTGGGATTAATTGGTCTTTTTATACTGATTTTGGCTTTGGCCAATGTCAATTTTCCCAATAAACCGGTCTTTTTATCTTTAGCACTCGGGCTTATAGCAGGAGGAACCATCCTTTTTGCGGCAGATCTATACTTAAATAAACACGCCGGCATAAAAAACGACGGAGTCTATTTTAAAAGTATGACCTCCCGTGGTGTTCTTGGCTGGGCTACGGGTATTATGCTCACGTTATTTTATATCGTCCTCTATTGGTTCCCGCAATATTTGGGGCTTAATGCAGAGGGTGATAATACGGGGTTGGTGAGTCTATTTGACCCACTGAGCAAGTTGATCAGCGGTAATCCCGCAAGCCAGTGGTTTGTGTATGGTACACTGTACACACTGGCTATACTTAGTTTTGGGGTGAAGTTTATCTTAAAATACCGCCACAATAAGTATGAGATGGTCCGGACATTTTCGGTAATGTTTTTTCAACTCAGTTTTGCCTTTATCATTCCCGAGGTTTTGGTACGCCTCAACCAACCATATTATGATTTTAAGAACGTATGGCCGCTTAATTATGAGCTTTTTGCAGGCTATAAAATTGACGAATTCATAAGTGCGGGCGATGTGGGACTCATCATGCTCATCTTTGGTATTCTTTCCATTTTTGTAATCACGCCCATTTTGACCTATAAATTCGGGAAACGCTGGTACTGCTCTTGGGTTTGCGGTTGTGGCGGCCTTGCCGAAACTGCCGGCGATCCCTACCGCCACCTGTCTGACAAAAGCCAGTCGGCTTGGAAAATTGAACGCTGGGTCGTGCACAGCGTCGTGGTTTTTGTGACCGTAATGACCATTGCGGTAGTCTATTCTTACCTTGCCGGTAACGAATCTTCCGGGATTTCACAGTACAGTAATTTACAGGATAAGGTGGTCTTTATAAACGCTGCCGGTGACAAACCGGTGGCCGATCGTATCGCTGCCGCGGAACAAAACGGTGCCAAAGGCGTAGTGGTCATCAACAGTGAGAATCCCAACCAGACGATCAATGTAGAAAGCAGCACACCGCTCAACATCGATTATATCGTGGTTTCCGAGGCTGAAAATACTCAGGCGCTTACAACAATTCAGCAAGGGGGAGCAGCCACTTTGACCAATCAATTTGCCGATGGCCCCAACCTCACAGTCTCTCCCGAAACACAGACCCAGTTTTACGACAATCTATGGCTGAGCAAAGAGGCTTTTATGTGGTCTATAGTTGCATTACTTACGCTCGTTTTTGCCTGGGTAATACTTTTCCGTAGAAAGCAGATCGCCAAAGACGCAAAATATGGTGCCATTGGTTATTTTGTAGTGGTGATGTCCATTTTGCTCATCACCTATTTTAGTGGTTCGGGTAAATTGTTCTTTTTTGATGCCTATCAATTGCGTTCTACGTATGGTTTTGTGATTGGTTCCATTTTCAGCGGCGTGATCGGCGTGGGCTTCTACCCTATTTTCGGCAGCCGGGTGTGGTGCCGCTTTGGCTGTCCCATGGCGGCGATCCTAGGCTTTCAGCAGCGCTTGTTTTCAAAATTCAGGATCACTACAAACGGAGGCCAGTGTATTTCCTGCGGAAACTGCTCCACCTACTGCGAGATGGGCATCGATGTACGCGCGTATGCCCAAAAAGGCGAAAACATTGTGCGCAGCTCTTGTGTAGGTTGTGGTATCTGCTCTGCGGTTTGCCCACGTGGCGTGCTAAAACTAGAGAACGATTCCTATTCCGGTCGTATCAATTCCCGTGAAGTTTTACTGGGCAATGATGTTGACTTGATGGATTATGTGAATCAGGGGAAATGACTTCTGGGTTGCAGGTTATTGGGAACTGCCTAACGAAACTAAGAATGTATCTTTAAAAGTTCCTCCCTTTTTAAGGGAAGGTGTCGAAGGCGGAGAGGTTTGTGTGAAGAGCTGATATATTATATATTAAGCTAAATGCTTGAACACGAATCACTTTTCTACAAAATTGTTATCTTGTAGACTTAATCTTCAAAATCAGCGACTATGTTTTTAGGAATGGTAGGCCCTCTTCAAATTTTGATAATCGCAGCTCTTGCCTTATTACTCCCCATTATCGCACTTATTGATATTTTAAAAAGCAGCTTTAAAGGCAATGATAAAATTGTTTGGGTTCTAGTTGTGATTTTCTTTAATTTTTTTGGTTCAATCCTCTATTTTCTTATTGGCAAAAAACAGCGTCTCAATGCTTGATTTTAAATTTATAGCTGCTCCTTATCAAAAAACCAATCCTAACCGCAAATACTATCTTACTCCAAAAAATAGCCTGAAAGCACCATTTTCTAGCCAAAATCACCTAAAAAACGACAATTCCAGTCAAAAATCGTTAGCAAATCAAACCGCTCTCGTCTAATCTTTTATGGGTATTGTTTCAAAATCAGCGTTGCCTTTTATAATCCTTTTCTTTTTCGGTATAGGTGGAACAAAGACCTATTTAAAAACCTATTACAAATCAGGAACGATCAAAGCCGAAGGGTGGATGGAAGAAAATCAAAAAACCGATTACTGGTATTTTTACCATCCCAATGGCACTCTAGGATCTAAAGGTTCTTTTATAAAAGATAAAAAGTCGGGGTATTGGTACTTTTATGATCAACAATCCCGACTTTTGCGCGAGGGACATTATGAATCGGGGAACAAGGAAAACTGGTGGATTTTTTACGATACTGCAGCAATCATGCGCAAAGTTCAATTTGAAAAAAATGCCCGAAACGGCTATTGCCTTATTTACGAAAACCGTGTGATCAAAAAAGCAGAACGTTATAAAAATGATACTTTAAAAGGAAGTTGGACGTCTATGGCGGCCTTTAAGAGAGACAATCCCAATGCTAGCTTCTAAGCCTATGAACCCACCCAATATACGAGTAATCATACCCGCATATAACGAGGCAGATTCCATCGCGCGGGTTATAAATGATGTTCCGGCAATTGTTGATGAAATTATTGTGGTAAACAATAATAGTATTGATACCACTATGGCAAATGCCAAAAATGCCGGCGCCACGGTCTTGAGTGAAAATAGACGCGGCTATGGTTATGCTTGCCTCAAGGGGATGGATTATGTGGCTAAGCAGACCACAAAACCGGATATTATCGTGTTTTTAGATGGTGATTACAGCGATTATCCCGAGCAGTTGACTGCATTAGTACAACCCATTATTGAACAAAATATAGATTTGGTAATCGGTGCACGGATAAAGCATTTAAGGGAAAAAGGCAGCATGACCTTGCCGCAGCGTTTTGGCAACGATCTGGCCACCTTTTTAATGCGTCTGATTTTTGGTTCAAAATTCACCGATTTAGGTCCTTTTCGAGCCATAAAATATGACAAATTACTCGCCTTGAACATGGAGGACAAAACCTATGGATGGACGGTAGAAATGCAGTTAAAAACCCTAAAAAATGATTTTACGTATGTTGAAGTGCCTGTAAAATACCGCAACCGCATAGGCGTTTCTAAAGTTTCAGGAACCTGGAAAGGCGCTGTTTTTGCGGGTGTAAAGATTTTAGGTTGGATTTTTAAGTACAGTTTTAAGTGATGCAAACCACGATTATCATCTTGTATACCCTGGCGCTGGCACTGGTTTTTGTGTACAGCCTGGCGCAGCTGCATCTGCTCATCAATTACTTAAAGGCACAAAAAGAAACCGATGACGCCGTGAAATTTGATTTTAGCCATCCACAGGAAATTCCCTCGGTGACCATTCAACTACCGTTGTACAACGAATTGTATGTGACCGAAAGGCTTCTTGACAACATCGCACAGCTGGACTACCCCAACGATAAACTGGAGATACAGGTGCTTGATGATTCTACCGATGAATCAGTAGAAACCACGAAGATTCAAATAGAAAAACTTCAACAAACTGGCCTGGATATTACATATATCACCCGCAGCGACCGAGCGGGGTTTAAAGCGGGCGCCCTAAAAGAAGGGCTTAAGATTGCAAAAGGGGAATTTATCGCCATTTTTGATGCTGATTTTATGCCAAAAAAAGACTGGCTTCACAATACCATTCCCTATTTTAAGGATGAGAAAATCGGTGTGGTGCAAACGCGCTGGGGTCACCTCAACCGAGATTATTCCATTTTGACCCGTGTGCAGGCCTTTGCGCTCGATTTTCATTTTGTGATGGAACAGGTGGGCCGCAATTATGGGCATCACTTCATCAACTTTAACGGCACCGCGGGCGTATGGCGTAAAGCTTGTATTGAAGACGCGGGTAACTGGCAAGGCGACACCCTTACCGAAGATCTTGACCTGAGCTATCGCGCCCAACTCAAAAAATGGAAGTTCAAATATCTGGAAGGTGTAGAAACCCCCGCCGAATTACCCATTGTGATCAGCGCAGCGCGCTCGCAACAATTCCGCTGGAACAAGGGCGCTGCCGAGAACTTTCAAAAACTCTACTGGAAACTATTAAAGGATCCCAGTATTTCGTTAAAAACAAAATTCCATAGCTTTTTTCACCTGCTCAACAGCAGCATGTTTCTGCTGGTGCTTGTGCTTGCCGTACTCAGTGTGCCGGTTTTATACATTAAAAATACGAATCCTGCGTATAGTAATTACCTTAATGTAGTCGCGTTTTTTGCCATTAGTACAGTGATTTTCTTTGGTTGTTATTGGGTAACCTACAAACGCATGCACGGGGGCGGTTTTAAGAACTTTGTGAAATACATCGGGATGTTCTTTACTTTTTTTTCGGTGGCGATGGGCTTTAGCGTGCACAACTCCCTTGCGGTGCTTGAAGGGCATTTTGGTAAAAAATCTGATTTTATACGCACGCCTAAATTTAATGTAAGCGCCATACAAGATAACAAATACATCACTCGGAAAATCCCGTTCAATACGGTTCTGGAAATTCTGCTCTGTGCTTATTTTGGCTTTGCCATTTACAGCGCTTTTCGTGTGCATGATTTTGGCTTGATCGTCTTTCACCTCATGCTATTTTTTGGATTTGGTTTTGTCGCTTTTAAATCGGTTTTTTCAAGAGTTTAAACCTTCTGAGAAAGCTGCGCCAATCCCTTGCAGGTTTAAGGTTCTCATTGAATTCGTAATGCGCATCATGTGATTATGAAATAAATTAGAATGAGGAGTATCATAAAATCACCTTGGCTTTTTTTGTCATGTTATTTGTTGATTGCTACCTGTTCATTGTAACTTCCCCGCGTATCATTTTAAAAAAAGATGGAATTGCCCATACAACGCTTTTTTCAGCTTTATAAAATACCCCTGCTGCTCGTTTTGAGTTCGCTGGCCATGTATTGGGCATTTGCTTACGACCTGCAACGCTGGGATTTTACCAAACTCATTACCCTTTACGCGGCACTTTGCTTTTTAGCCTATAAAATTATTTCGATTTTCAAGGGAAATTGGAAGGTTTTAGTGGGTATTTCGGTCGTTTTTCGGCTTGCTTTTTTGCTGGCTACTCCCAATCTTTCACAAGATTTTTATCGTTTTATCTGGGATGGGCGCTTGCTGCTGGCCGGTATCAATCCATATTTGTTCACGCCCATTGAACTTTTGAACACCGGCACGGCGACCATTAAAAACTCCAGCCAACTTTTTACGGGAATGGGAACGTTGAGCGCAACGCACCATACCAATTATCCGCCCATAAATCAGATTTTCTTTGCTATTGCGTCGGTTTTTAGTGCAAAAGGTATGTTGGGCAGTATCATTTCTCTACGGCTTATAATTATTCTGGCAGATCTGGGCGTGCTCTATTTTGCCAGAAAAATTTTGCGCTATTTAAAACTTCCTGAGTATCGCATATTCTGGTATGTGCTCAACCCCTTTATCATCATAGAACTTACGGGAAACCTCCATTTTGAAGGCGTAATGCTCTTTTTTATGCTCGCTTCAATCTATTTATTGATCCAAAAAAAATGGATTTGGGGAGGTGTTTTATTGGGCATATCGGTATCTTTAAAATTATTGCCGCTCCTGTTTCTGCCGCTACTTTGGCAATTTCTGATCAAAGACATTCCTACGGAAAAAAGTATTCCGGAAAAGTTAAAACTCATTTTTAAAGGGAATGCCAAAGGAATTTTAAAACCTATCGCTTTCTACGTTGTTGTGTTGCTTACCACAGTGATTACATTCATTCCCTTTCTTTCTCAACAATTCATTCCTAACTTTCTATCTACGATTGATCTCTGGTTTCAAAAGTTTGAATTTAATGCCAGCATATATTACATCCTGCGCTGGATTGGTTTTCAGGATCGTGGTTACAATATGATCGCAGAGATAGGAACCATCCTGCCTAAGTATATCTTTGCATTTATCGTGCTACTCTCTTTTTTGAGAAAAAACAATACGCTGCGCGATTTGTTTCCGGCGATGCTTTTTGCGGTAAGTTTTTATTTTTTGCTCGCCACTACCGTACATCCGTGGTACATTGCCACGCCCCTACTCCTCTGTATTTTTACCAAATACCGCTTCCCCATTATCTGGAGTGGAATGGTTTTTTTGAGTTATTCCGCCTACGGCGAAAACATCGTGGACGAAAACCTCTGGATCGTTGCGCTGGAATATTTTGTGGTGATTGGTTATGCGGTCTGGGAATTTAATATAACGGAAAGAAAAGTGGTTTAAATAGTGATATTCCTTACTCCTGCTGAATGTATTTCAGAAACACATCCTATTGATTTTTACGCACACCATGAGAAACTGAAACAAGTTTAGCTTGGCATTAGCATATTATTGCAAGCATAAAACCAATTCCTTAAAATCATAAAATCCCGATACAAATTAAGACTTGTGCCTTGTCATTTGTATCGGGATTACTAATGCTCCATGTAACCTTAATAAAACTACTTGACGAGCAGTTTTTTGCTTTCACCTTGTGCGTTTCTCACAATATACGTTCCGCTACGCAGAGAAGTTACATCTATGTGTGTAGCATCCTGCTGTTTTTGTAACTGCCGGCCCTGCATATCGTACAGGCTAAAAGTAGTGGGTTTATTAAAAAATACCCGGATTCCGCTCGCGGGATTGGGATAGATGCTAAAGTTATTTTTTGCTGCAACAACATCTTCCAGCGACAACGTGTTGTTGTCTAAAGTATAAACGCTAATGGTCGCACTCACCTCATTAGCAATCACAATAAGTCCCTTTTCGGTGGCATTGTCTTCTGGCTTTACATAAATAATTCCTTCAGGCGCTAGGTCACCGGTCACCTCTTCACCCGGCTCGGTATCGCGGTTGTTAAAATAACCTTCAAAAACTGGCGCCGTGGGATCGGTCACATCATAGACCATAAACCCGCCGATGCGTTCCAGACCAACTACCGCATAAAAAGCTCCGTTTATTTCCTCAACGATCACCGCTTCGGGTTCCGGGCCTTTGTTATCGCTTCGGTTTTTAAGTTCGTTCTCATCGTTGGTGGTATTGAAAATCGCGCCATACACGGCATCTTCCAGGGTAAAACGTTCAAAATCGTCTGCACTGTCATAAACCTGTTCGCCAGTAGTCCCATTATAAATACTGAAGGAACGTGCGCCGTAGGCATGCAACTCTTCATACTCCCCATCATTATCAAGATCACCGTCCACGTTTGAAAAATTGAGTTTGCCTAAATTTTCTTCACGTTCTAAAAATGCCTGATTAGGGAAAATACTGGCATCCAGCACCATATCTTCCAGGTTGATTTCTTCTTCAAAAGCGTCATATTCACGGGCATCGCCTTCATTTGCGGTCACGTAGTAAGTAGTTCCGGCCACAGTATAATTGGCAATAGCATCGGGCATATACATTCCTTTTATAGGCCACGTGGACATGAACGCAAAATCCATTTCATTGGAAGTATCAAGCGCGTTTTGTGGCAGGCTGTGATCTTTAAGCCCCATGGGAAAAATATCAGTGATCTCGAGCGTACTGAGATCTATGACAGCAATAGCATTGTTTTCCTGCAAGGTTACCCAGGCTTTTTGAGAATCTGCCGAAACAGTGATATATTCGGGTTCCAAATCTTGGGAAACGCTGGCATTTGGACCAAAAATACGGACGTTTTCTGCCCGTAAAGCATCAATTTCAGCATCAAAAGCATTAAAATTTAGTGTTGTGACATCGTTTTGCGTTAGATTTTCAACACCCGCAGCAAGATCTACAACTGAAATAGTGCCTTCGGGATCAGTCATATAATCCTGGCTGGGCTCCCCTTCATTGGCCACTAACAATTTACTTCCGTCTGGTGTAAAAGTGATCATATCGGGCAGGGCACCAGCTTCAATGGTATTTACTATCGTGCCGTTAGTATCCATAAAAATGATCGTACCATTAACCCCCACTTCATCGGGAACGGCGGTTGCGGCAACGATACCGTTATAAATCGCCACGCTCGTTCCACCATCGCCATAAGCAGAAAGATCTACCGTATTCATAGCGCTAATATGCAACGGATCGCTAAAATCAAGTACCTCTATGGAAGCGTTTCCACTGTTCATCACAAAAAGACGCATAGTTTCCGCATCGTGCGCGACGATTTCAGAACCAGGATTATTACCGGTTATCGCGTAGCTGGTGCCAAAGTTTATCCCGAGGGTATTTGTATATGCTGGCGTGTGCGCCTCATTGTCAAGAATATAAATCACGGCAATATTATCTTCCCCTACCGCACTGTTGGTAGGATTTTGCAACATGAACGCCAGCAGAGTATCAGGTGCCATTTCGGTGTCATCTGTAATGTCTATGGTCACGCTTTGGGTAAGTGCACCAGAAGATGCGAAGGTTAAGGTTTCAGTCGTAAACGTATAATCAGTACCCGCTACTGCGGTACTTTCATCGGCGAGAACGGACACGTCTATCGTGGCGGTCATATCTGGCGATTCGGAGATGCTCACCGTTAACGTGGCAGTACCTTCATCTTCGTTCACCGAAATGTAAGCCTCGTCAAAATTGATCTCAGGATTGGTCTGGCTAAAAGCCACAAGGCTGAACAGACCAAAAAGAAAATTGATGTATTTTTTTTTCATTGTATTGGTTTTAAAATTAAAAAACCAATTTAGTCACGCCTGCCTTAACAGAATTGAAAGAAGAGTTACCGTTTTTTTAAGTTTATCTACTTGTTAACCCGTTCTTGCATTTAGTTAACGGTAGGACAACTTTTAGATAATAAATAGGGTTTAAAACCGCAATAATTACTGATTTTTAGCGATTTTTTTCTACGAAATACAATCGTGCAATACGTCTTTCTTTATAATTACGGTCTTTTTTTGAAGTACTATTACCGTCGATTGAGGTCTGATATTGGAGCTTATAATCCTTAAAAACAGTTTTGAAATCGGCTTCCTCATCCGGTGTCATCCATACAGCAAACTTCTTTTCCGCAGGAATATGCGTTTCTCCAGAAGTCTGTATAAGCGGTACGCGCTGGCCCAGATCCCAGATCAATTCGGGCGAGGCATTAGTAAATAAATACTGGGCAACGCCTTGTTCTTTCAAGGAATTTACTTTTGGTGCAAGCTGCGCGTAATCCACATTAGTATAGGTAGCCTGCACCAGCGGAAAGCCCAGCGCGACCACGCCACACACAAAAACGATTGTTAAGTAAAATACATTGGGTGCGTTCTTTTTTACTAAAAAGCGAAAAATCAAGATCCCGATAGTCAGTGTAAAAAGGCTAAAAAGCACAAACCACGGCCATAGACCGCTCAGGTTATCACGCAGCAAAAAATAACCGGCAACAGGAGCGACAACGGCAATCACAGCGATCAGCCCAAAATTAAAATTGACCAGAACGGTTTCTTTTTTATCCTTTAACGTGGAAAAGTACCTAAAAAGATACTGCACATAAAACGAGGTATTGAACGCCAGCGGGATCAAGACCGGCAATAGATAGCGCGATTTTTTCTCGGGGATAAGCGATAGTAAAATAACTGCCGCAAGCGTCCATGTCAGTGAAAATTTATAGGGTTTTAAATCTTCAACGCGCGTTTTTAAATACGGATATAAAAGCGCAATAAATGCAGGGATTGTCCAGATTCCGCTTTGTGTAAAAAAGCTCCAATAATAATAAAAAGGCCGTGTGTTGTGATTGGCCCAGGCGGTAGCTTCCTTATCGGCTATGGCAGTCGCCGAAGCGGGATCGAGCAAATAAACAGCAATCGCCCACCACGAACTCAACACTGCAATGATCAAGAGCATGATCAGCAAGGGAAGCATTTTTGGCCGAAAAGCTTTAAAACGGTAAACGACCCCATAAGCGATCAAAAAAGGCAGAAGGAGCGCAAAATGGCTTACCGGCCCTTTGCTCATAAACGACAAACCGATGAAAATACCGGAAAAAATGGCATTTTTATAGGTTTTTTTCGCATCTGCGAAAAATCGAAATAGGTAGTAAATCCCAGCCAGCATGAAGGCGTGGGCAAAAATATCCCAGGTCCCATTACGTCCAGAAAAAAGAATATAAAACGAAGTTGCCAGAATAAGCGCGGCATTAAAAGCCTGTTCTTTATTTTGGCCGACATAATTCACAAAACGGTAGAAAAAAAAGACCAAAAAAGTCGTTATCAGCGCCGATGGAAGACGTAGCGCCCATGTATTTTCTATCCCAAAAAAAGCGCCTGAAATTGCAGCGAGCCACGTGGGGAGCGGTGGTTTCTCATATCGCGCCTCACCGTTCATCGTGGTCAGGATCCAATTGTTATGATTTATCATCTCCCGCGCAGTGTTAAAATTGCGCGCTTCCATGATGTTTTCATAAAGCACATCCAAGTGTGTAAAAAACAGTAAAAAACAGGCCAAAAACAGCAGCAGAAGGTGGTATTTTCGGGGGATATTCATGATTTATCGATGCCAAAAGAGAGTTTAATATTCCGAATATAAATAAAAACACCCATTAAATGTCCTACGAACAATACGGGATCCCGTCGCAAAATAGCATACGTTAGGATAAGTGCGCCACCGGCAAGACTAAGCATCCAGAAACCCAGCGGAAGGCTTGATTTTTTCTTTCTTTCGGAATAAATCCATTGATACACAAAACGCAGCGTAAAAATAACTTGGGCGATGCTACCTAAAATAAGTAACCAGAGCGGAATATCTGCATTCTGAAAGAGTTTTTCCACATCATAATCGCCATTATTATAGCCATAAATCACGATTAAAATTGGGAAAATGAATAGAAAAACCCTCAAAATTTTAGGGGTTTTTGTCCATTGCCCCTGCAATTGCAGATTTCGGATATAAATAAAGTATGTAAGTGCCTGTCCCAACATGATCGCAAAATCATTCCGTAAATAGCCGTACACAAAAAGCAAAAACGAAGCGCCCAGGCTGAGCCACCAAAAAGTGGAAGGTGTAAGCACTTTTTTTTGCCTTTCGGAAAGCAGCCATTGCAGCACCAGCCTGCCCGAAAACATAAGCTGTGCCAAGAAGCCTATGGCATATATATACCACGGGCTATCCATCAGAACGTTTTGAAACCGAGTAGTTGATATACTTTTTCTTCATCCACAGATAGGCGAAACAGTCTACCAGCGGACCCAAAAGTCGATTCCATAAACCAAATTTTGCCGTTCCCGCCATACGTGGAAAATGATCTACAGGAATCTGGATCACTTTACCTTTCTGCAATAATATCATGGCTGGTAAAAAACGGTGCAGCCCTTTAAACATGGGAACCCGCTTAGCATAATCGCTTTTTATGATTTTCAGCGGGCAACCGGTATCGTCCATACCGTCATGCGTAAATGCACGGCGCACACTGTTTGCAATTTTGCTCGACATATTTTTAATAAAACGATCTTTACGCGCGCCCCGTAAACCGGTAACCAAATCATACTCGCCAATAAAGGGCAATAACGTATTAAAATCGGCCGGGGAAGTTTGTAAATCGCTGTCTATATAGCCTACAAGTTCCGTTTCCGTATAGTCAAAACCAGCTTTTATCGCAGCACTGAGTCCGCAGTTTTTTTCGAACGAAATGTATTCAAAATCGGCATTTCGTAAGCAAATATCCTTTACAATCTGTAGGCTGCCATCGGTAGAGCCATCGTCTACAAAAAGAATTTTGGATTTCGCGGCAGCGCTTTTAAGATACTCCAACATGGCAGATTCTACACGAGGTAGATTTTCGGCCTCGTTATAAAGGGGCACCACTATGGTTAACAGATATTCCATGCAATTGGTTGAAGTGGCGAAAATACGTAATAGTTCTAAGGGAAATTTGAAGAAATGACTGGTTTTTGAACGATGATGGTTTTTAGGCTATTTTTAGATCAAATTGAGCCGTTTTTGAGAGGAAACTACCCGATTTCTAAAATCAGTTATTTTAAGAAATGACGCTCCTTAATCCTACTTTCCCGAAATAAATCCTATTTTTAGTCAAAAATACCACATGAACATCCCTCAATTTAGATTTTTATTATTGGCAGTAGCCACACTCGTTATACTTTCATGCCAACAAGAAAAAGAACCACGCGTCCTCAACCTTCCCAAAACAGATCTGACCCAGGCCGACTTCATCCCCAAACCAGTACAGGTCACGGCCACAAAAACCGCCTTTCCGTTAGATAAATACACTGCGGTTTACACGTTAAAAGATTCTACCGAATTTGGGGAGGTAGGTAAGCTCTTGGCCGAAAAAATAAAAGAGATTTCCAGGCTGGATATTCCCGTAAATGAGGATACGCCAGATCAGGAAAGCGTGATTTATATTAAGCGATCTGACAGCCTACCTATGAAAAATAAGGAAGGGTATCAACTGAAGATTGGCAAAGATTCCATTATCTTGAGTGCGGCCAGTGCAGCAGGTGCGTTTAGGGGCGTACAGACCTTGCGCCAGCTGATCCCAGAAAAAGCGAATGATACCATTACCGAATATCCCATTTGGCCAATACCCACAGGAACAATCAGCGATGCACCGCTTTTTGCCTATCGCGGTGCCATGCTGGATGTAGCGCGACACTTCTTTACGGTAGACGAAGTAAAAAAATATATTGACCTGCTCACGTATTACAAATACAACACCCTGCACCTCCACCTTACCGATGATCAAGGATGGCGCATTGAGATCAAATCGTGGCCAAAACTTACTGAAGTGGCTGGCGTTACCGAAGTGGGTGATGCCCCGGGCGGCTTTTATACCCAGGAAGATTATAAGGAAATTGTGGCCTATGCCGCAAAAAATTATATGACCATCGTGCCTGAGGTAGATATGCCGGGGCATACCAATGCCGCATCGGTGGCCTACCCTTTTTTAAATGGCAACGGTAAGACTCCACAACTCTACAAAGGCACGAAAGTGGGCTTCAGCACTTTTGACACCAGAAAGGATTCAGTTTATAAATTTATAGACGATGTGGTGCGGGAAATTTCGGCGATCACGCCAGGGCCTTATTTTCATATGGGAGGTGATGAAAGCCATGCCACCAAAAAAGATGATTATATCTATTTTGTGAACAAAGTGGAGAAAATTGTGCAGAAATATGATAAAACAATGGTAGGCTGGGACGAAGTAGCCACTGCAGATGTAGATTCTACATCAATCGCCCAGTTTTGGGCAAGTGCCGAAAATGCAGAGCGCGCTGTCGCCAAAAATATGAAGATCATCATGTCGCCCGCAAAAAAGGCCTATCTCGATATGAAATATGACCTCAAGTCAGAATATGGCCTGAACTGGGCTGGTTATGTCCCCGTGGATACGGCCTACATCTGGAAACCGGAAGCGTATGAGGGAATTCCCTTAAAAAATATTTTGGGCATTGAGGCTCCGCTATGGTCAGAAACCGTAAGCGATATCAGCGAAGTTGAATATCTTGCATTTCCCCGCGCGATCGGATATGCCGAATTGAACTGGTCAAAACCGGAAAACAGAGATTGGAAAAACTATAAGGTGCGTCTGGGCAATCAAGCCCCATTTTTAGAGCGAATGAAAGTCAATTACTATCCCTCCCCTTTGATAGAATGGAAAACGGAAAAAGACAAAAAAATAAAGAAAGATTGAGGTCTTTCATTTTTTTGCGCGACTCAAAAAATAGTATAATCGTACACGATTATATTTAATGCAAAAACCTCACAGGTTTTGAAAACCTGTGAGGTTTGTCACTTTAAGAATAATAGCTTGCTCCCTTTGAGAGATAAAGGACTTTTACATATCCAGTAAATAGGCAAAAATCAAAGGTGCTACAATCGTGGCATCACTCTCTATGATAAATTTTGGCGTATTGATATCCAGTTTTCCCCAGGTGATTTTTTCATTGGGTACAGCGCCAGAATAGCTTCCGTAACTGGTGGTGGAGTCTGAAATCTGACAAAAATAGCTCCAAAATGGGGTGTCTGCACGTTCCATGTCCTGATAAAGCATGGGTACAACGCAGATGGGGAAATCACCGGCAATGCCACCGCCTATCTGGAAAAAGCCAATACCATTTTCAGAGTTTTCGGTGTACCAGTCTGCCAAAAAGGTCATGTACTCAATACCACTCTTCATAGTGGTAGCTTTCAGTTCGCCTTTCATCACATAAGAGGCAAAGATGTTTCCCATGGTACTGTCTTCCCAACCTGGACAGATGATAGGTAGGTTTTTTTCCGCGGCAGCGTACATCCAGGAATCTTTAAGGTCGATCTCATAATATTCTTCCAGCACACCGCTGAGCAGCATTTTGTACATAAATTCATGCGGGAGATAACGCTCGCCTTTATCATCAGCATCCTTCCAAATTTTGAAGATATGTTTTTGCAAACGACGGAAGGCCTCCTCTTCGGGAATACAGGTATCAGTCACACGGTTCAGCCCTTTTTCCAGCAAATCCCACTCCTCCTTTGGGGTAAGATCACGGTAATGGGGAACGCGCTCATAATGGGAATGCGCCACCAGGTTCATGATATCTTCTTCCAGGTTAGCACCGGTACAAGAGATTATCTGCACTTTGTCCTGGCGGATCATTTCGGCAAAAATTTTACCCAGTTCGGCCGTACTCATGGCACCGGCTAAAGAAACCAGCATTTTTGCACCCTTATTGAGCTGCTCTTCATATCCTTTAGCCGCATCTACGACACTGGCCGCATTGAAATGCAGGTAATATTTTTGTATAAAATCAGAAATTGCTCCTTTAGTC
>DRGP01000149.1 GCA_011050015.1 Leeuwenhoekiella sp.
CGTTCCCTCTAAATCCCGGCTACATTTACATCGGATTAAGCATTAATGTATTGTTTTTATGCCTTAAAATGTAACTCTATGAATTTTAAAAAAATCAGTCTTTTTGGAAAAGACTTTACCGGTTCAAAAATAGCTTTCCTTCTTATAGCTTCCCTATGCTTAACTCCACTCATTTCGCCACCTATTGCCCTGGCGATAGGATTGGTGGTTGCTCAATTAATAGGAAACCCCTTTAGCAGCCTGAGCCATAAAGCCGTAAATTGGTTATTGAAAGTTGCTGTAGTGGGATTGGGTTTTGGAATGAGTGTATCGAGCGCCCTACAAGCCGGGAAGGAAGGTTTTTTATTTACGGTCGCATCGATTAGCCTTACGTTAACTTTGGGCTTACTTTTAGGAAAGTTGTTCGGCATCGATAAAAAAATATCCAAACTTATTTCGTCTGGAACGGCAATTTGTGGGGGAAGTGCCATCGCGGCCATTTCTCCTATAATAAAAGCCGATGCCAAGCAAATTTCTGTATCTATGGGAATTGTGTTTTTACTGAATTCTATCGCGCTGTTTATCTTTCCTTCTATTGGGCATTACCTGCACCTTACGCAACACCAGTTTGGAATTTGGTGTGCTATTGCTATTCATGATACAAGTTCGGTAGTAGGTGCTGCAGATGTGTATGGCCCAAAGGCCCTGCAAATTGCCACTACCGTGAAACTGGCAAGGGCTTTATGGATTTTACCGGTATCCTTGCTTTTTGCGGTATTTTCTAAAGGAAGCACCAAAAAGATAAAAGTGCCCTATTTTATTGGGTTGTTTATATTGGCAATCGCTATAAACACCTATGTGCCTGCGGTTCAGCATGTTTCAGGTTATATAGTGCAAGGCGCAAAGATGGCCTTAACCCTAACCCTTTTTCTAATTGGTACCAGTCTTACCGCTAAGTCGTTGAAAGTTGTAGGTTTAAAACCACTTTTACAAGCTGTTATTATATGGGGTTTTATTTCGATAGGCTCTTTAATGGTGATATTGCATACTATAAATTAAAACGGCAAGCATTTTTATTAATGATTCCGTAACCTTAACACAAAAATAATTATGAAATTTTTAAAACTAAAAATGTCAGTAAAGATCTGGGCATTAGTATTGGTCTTATTTAACCTTAGTTGTAATACTTCGGTTAAGAAAGATGTTAATAAAAAAGAGGAATCTTCTTCGAAAAGTGAATTGTTACAACCCAAAATAAAATATTCTCCCAAGGATGGAATAATTCGAATTTACGGCGCCGGCGGTCCACAAACGGCCATAATTCGAGCTGCTAAGGTCTTTGAAAAGGAAACCGGGAATAAAGTTGTGGTTAAATTTGGTCCCGAATCTAAATGGACGGCCGAAGCTCAGGCTGATGCAGACATTATTTGGGGTACTGCGGAACAATCTATGACGGCATTTTTACAGACCTATACCGAGTTTAAAAGTGAAAATGTGGAGCCCATTTACCTCCGTCCTGCGGCAATTGCAGTTCAAAAGGGAAATCCTAAGCATATTAGAGGGATTAAGGATCTTTTAAAACCAGGAATGCGGATTGTGGTGGTAGAAGGGGCTGGAGTTTATAACACTTCTGGAACCGGGGTCTGGGAAGATGTCGTGGGCCGAACTGGGAATTTAGAAGATTTGAAGGAATTTCGTAAAAACATTATCAATTATGCTATGGGAAGCGGTGCCGGGTTTAAAGCTTTTAAAGAAGAAAATGCCGATGCCTGGATTACTTGGAATTATTGGGTAATCACACATCCAGAGCAGGCCGATTTAGTAGAGATCGAACCAGATAGGGCTATTTATAGAGATCTTACCGTGGTAACGAATAATAAAGCAGATGCTGAAGCTAAAGAGTTTATAAAATTTCTAAAAAGTCCACCTGCGGAAGAAATTTTTAAATCTGAAGGCTGGATCCATTAAACGATTTTAATACCAATTCTATATATCCATTAAATTATTTATATCATGAAAACCTGTGTAAATTTATCAACGATACTGCTTTTTTTGCTGGCACATTCGGTGTTTGCACAAAACGCGAAAGATTACGAACATCGTTACGATGCCCCCTGGGAGACTTCCCCGCTTGCAGGGACTGTATTTACAGGATATGGGATCGATAATGCGCCAGATTTTCATGGCGATGTAAATAACCCCGATCTTGTGGTTTTCTTTGCGGGTAATCAATATGTGGCCGTTCCGGAGCTTCTGGAAGCTTTCAGAAAAAAGTATCCTAAATACAGCCGGGTATTTGCCGAAACAATCCCTCCCGGAATAGAAGGGCAACAACTGGAAAGCGGAAACCTTATTTTGGGGAATATGCGGATAAGCCTTAAACCAGATATTGTTACCGCCGGAAAAGGAAAAATTGAACAAGGGGAAAAAGAAGGCAGGTTTATAAAAACCCTGGCTTACGCAAAAAATAAATTAGCCATTATGGTTGCGAAAGACAATCCTAAAAATATTAAAAGCTTATACGACCTGGGTAGAGCCGACGTAAAAATAAGCATGCCCAACCCAGAATGGGAAGGTATCGCCACCCGAATTATTAAAGCTTATGAAAATGCGGGCGGAAATGATCTTAAAACCCATATAATGAACGAGAAGTTAAGTAAAAATACCACTTATCTTACCACGATCCATCATCGCCAAACTCCCTTAAGGATTATGTACGGGGAGTCTGATGCCGGCCCGGTTTGGTATAGTGAAGCCTATTATCAATCTTCACTTACCAACCATCCAATAGATATGGTTGCGATTCCAGATGCTATTAATGTAGAAGCCACATATATGGCGGGTCAATTAAAAACAGCTCCCCATCCGGAAGCGGCCAGTGCATTTATGGAATTTTTAACTTCGCAGGAAGCAGTGCAGATTTATAAAAAATACGGATTTAGTTCTGTAAATTAAGGCTTTTAAATTAATTAGTATAACCCACGCATAATATGAAAATTAAAAACTTATTGCTCGTTTTTTTCCTTACAATTCTAACCTTAAATTTTGCTGCGGCACAAGAATGGCAAACTCCCGTTATCGACGGTTACGGAAAGGTGAAATACTTTAAAGATGCGGGAATTCAACCCGAGAAAGATAAGGAGTATAAAATCCTTTATCATTTAACTTCAAAAAATGAAAAGGAAGGGGTAAATGCCGGTCTGTGGCATATTGCGCGACAGGTAAATTTATTTGGAGTAACCGGGGTGCCTTCACAAAATGTTAAAATAGTTGCTGTAATTAGCGGCCCCGATACCGATATTGTAATGTCTGATGATGCCTATATGAAAAGGTACCAAAAGAAAAATCCCAACCTCGATTTAATGAAAAAGTTAACTGATTACGGGGTAAAAATCGAAGTTTGCGGGCAGGCAGCTGCCGAACACAATATAGACCCTTATTCAGAATTAAATAAATATACTGATTTCACCCTTTCTGCGCTTATAGATATTCCTACCTATCAAATGCAGGGC
>DRGP01000150.1 GCA_011050015.1 Leeuwenhoekiella sp.
ACTTAAGAGATGTAGATTTACAATATGATGCCGACAAATACATTGTAGGTCTGGCCAACTTTCGGTATGTAGGGGACGCTATAGAAAAAGAGGCCGTGGGCAATACCTTTTCCGTAGGTGCCTTTGTGACACGCACATTTATAAGCAATAATACGTGGCACCTTGAGATACGCAACAGGTTTTTAGATTTAGCGGAAGGAAAATCATTGACTTATTATGTTACCCTGATCATTTATGATAAGTCCTATTACAGAAATTTACCAGAAATAGTAACCGATCTAGGAGGTAGCAATACGGGAACTGCATCTACAACACCTAATCTTTACTGATCCTCTATGCGAAACGTATTCTATGTATTTATAATGTGCTGCAGTTTGCAGAGTGTTGGACAAGTAGGCATAAATACTACGACCCCTCAGTCTATGCTACATGTAGCAGGTAATGGAAAACTGGAAGGAAATCTGTATCTGGAAAATCCCGGCGCCTTTAATATCATACGTGATTCTAAATTACTCGTAAACACTACTGGCAATGATATCCTGCAATATGATATAGAGCAGAGCAAATACGGCCCCATTAACTATGTACAGTTTGCCTTTATGAACGCCAGCACCGATGGGATAAGGGATTATGACACGCAAATCTCTACACAGGACTATCTGGTAACCGTTCAGGGCTACTATTTTGCCGGTCCCAATAACAACACTAATATAATGCCCCACAGCAACAACAATGCTATAGAAATACCAGGTTTTCAAATGTATGCCTATAAAAATAGTGAAACCGGCACGTGGTTTTTGCGTGGATTTTTTAACAACGCGACTTTTAGAGCCCCTATTTCCGGGGGCGATTATGCCGATGTACCGGTAGATTTGTATATGAACCTCATTATTTTTAGAAACGGCTTCATATCAAAACCACAAAATGATGTAACCATAGATATGAATCAGGCCGACACAATAACGGCTCCATTACCCCTTGGTTTTTAAATAGTTCAACTCTATTCTGACTGCTCTTCCAGTTCTTTAAGATCTTTGCGTAGATCCAATTTCCTGAATTTTGGCGATGCCAAACCGGTAATAACGACGGTTATCAAAGTCATACTACCGCCAAAAACTACAGCTGTTACGGTACCAAAGAGTTTCGCCGTCAGGCCACTTTCAAAAGCGCCCAGCTCGTTAGAAGACCCCACAAACATAGAATTTACCGAAGCTACCCGCCCACGCATATGATCAGGTGTTTTTAATTGCAGAATGGTTTGCCGGATGATCATAGAGACACCATCTGTCGCCCCACTCATAAAGAGGGCAACCACCGATAGCCAGAAAATGGTAGATACCCCAAAAACAATGATACAAATACCAAAGCCAAATATGGCGACCAGCAATTTCCATCCCGCATTTTTATTCAATGGAAAGTAAGCAGAAGTAAACATGATAATTAGCGCGCCCACGGCAGGAGCAGCACGTAAAATACCGAACCCTTCTGGCCCCACTTCAAGAATGTCCTGTGCATAAATAGGCAAAAGAGCAACCGCCCCGCCAAAAAGTACCGCAATCATATCTAAGGTAAGCGCGCTCAAAATTACTTTGGTCTTTTTTACAAACCGAATACCCTCCCGGAGACTTTCAAAGACATTCTCCCCTATTTTGGGATTTAGAATAGGCTTTTTCGGTATGAAGGACAAGGCGGTAAGTGCGGTGAGCGAAAAACCAAAAATAAGTAACATCGACCAGTGCACACCGATGACATCTATACTAAAACCTGCCACAGCAGGTCCCACTACGGCTCCCATTTGCCACACCGAACTGCTCCAGGTGGCCGCATTGGGATACACTTTTTTAGGAATAATAAGTGAAAAAAGGGAAAATATGGTTGGGCCTAGAAAAGAACGCACAATTCCACCTAAAAACACCAGAAAATAGATCAAATATAACGTTAATTGGGTTGAAACATTAGATACGACTACCGGCCAAGTCAATAAAAACAGCCCTACGCTTATTACCGAAAATCCCAATATACACTTGAGTAAAAGTCCTTTTTTTTCTTTCTGATCTACAATATGACCGGCAAATAAAGCTAGGGAAACGGCAGGGATCACTTCCATAAGACCTATAATGCCAAGAGACAACGGGTTTTTAGTAATACTGTAAACTTCCCATTCTATTACCACAAATTGCATAGACCAGGCAAAAACCATCGCAAAACGAATAATTAAAAAAATATTAAATTCTTTATACCTTAGAGCTGCGTAGGGATCGTTTTTAGCCATAAATCATTATACTTTATTAGGCTTAAAGATACTGTAAAGCCCCCCTTTCGTGCCAAGAAAAAGCACTCTAAAATTAAACTCAAAGAAAACCGTCTAAGGCAGTTTACATGCCACAAATAGTGTTTCCTAAATCCGGTTAGATAAAATTTAAAATTAGATCCAAATTATATCTTACAGGTCTTTCTGCTTACTGAGCCAGGCTTACCCTGAAGTTGTTGATTTATTAGTGATCGTCCTATATTTTTTATTCTCTTGGAAAATGTCAGCGTTAAATGAACAAAATTATAAACGAGCATTACTCTGTTGAACCTGTAGAAACTTGGTTTCAAATCTTCGGCAAGGCATATTTTTGTCTTGCAGAGAGGAATGATTTATTGCTGTTTTTATAGTTTTTTGTACTAGCTTCGATGGAAGTATATTATTTTAAATAAAAAAATATTATGAACTCATGACAGACTTTACCAAGAGAGCCATTCTAGGCGGACTTGTATTTTTATCAGTAATAGGCGTGGGCACTTACGTCACAGGTCATTTAAGTGGTTATGAAGCAAAACAATTAATAAAAGTATCTATCGCCGGTCTAAATACGCTATGTAATACGATCGTGCTCGCAAGTGCCACAATCCTCGCGTTACTGTTAACGGTGCTGGGCTTAAGTTCTAATACTTCCTCAAAATTACGGGAAGGCCATTATTTAAACATTATGCAGATCGCTAAGGTAGATACATCTGTTTTTGTCGCTTCTTTGCTTTGTTTTGTTCTTTTTAACTTGCCAGTAACCGAAAGCGAAAACATCCCCGAAAATTGGTTCGACATTATTTATTATATCACGCTCGTGATCAGCAGTATCTTGAGTGCAGCACTCATTGTGGTCGTTCTTATGTTATACGGCATGGTCATCAATATCATTAAATTTGTAGGCCTGAATAAAACAGAGCACCTGGTTGCCGAAGAAGAAATGGAGGAAGTTGAAGAAAAAAATAAAGATGAATAGTCCTCTTTTCTGATACTAAATTTAGTGATAAGACCTAAAAAACTGCCCTAAAAACGAGTTTTAGGGCAGTTTTAATAAGTTTTTAGCTTAGAAAGCTACTTATTTATTTAGTAAGGCTTTGGCTTTTTTAACCACATTTTCAACCGAAAAGCCATACTCTTTCATGAGTTCTTCTCCCGGCGCAGATTCACCAAATTTATCGATACCTATTACATCGCCTTCATCGGTTACATATTTATGCCATCCCAACGGAGATCCAGCTTCAACGGCAAGTCGCTTCTTGATATCTTTAGGAAATACTTCTTCTTTATAAGCAGCATCTTGCTTCTCAAATAGATTCCAAGAAGGCATACTCACTACACGAGCAGCGATATTTTCTTCTTTTAACTGTTTTTGTGCTTCTACCACAAGACCTACTTCTGAACCCGAAGCGATAAGGATAAGTTGGGGTTGCCCATCACTGTCAGATAAAATATAGGCACCTTTTTCTACTCCTTCAGCTTTTCCGTACTTATCTTGATTTATGGTAGGTACGGTCTGACGAGTGAATATAAGGCAAACAGGACCGTCTACATGCTCTATGGCAACACGCCATGCATGAGCGGTTTCATTAGCGTCAGCAGGCCGCAGTACGGTCATATTAGGTACAGAACGTAAACCGACCAATTGTTCCACCGGTTGGTGTGTCGTACCATCTTCCCCTAGACCTATACTATCGTGCGTATACACCATGATGATTTTTTTCTTCATGATCGCTGCAAGGCGCAAAGGTGGGCGCATGTAATCTGAAAATATAAGGAAGGTAGCACCGTAAGGAATCAAATAGTCATTTAGCGCTATGCCATTGAGTACAGATCCCATAGCATGCTCACGCACTCCAAAATGGAAATTACGCCCCCCATAATTATTAGCAGAGAAAGAACCCGAGTCGTCCAGCATGGTATTCGTAGAAGGCGATAGGTCTGCTGATCCCCCTATAAGATTAGGGATTAGCTTCCCTATTACATTTAACACCTTACCAGAAGCTTTACGCGTAGCCATGTCATCACCTTCTTTGAAAACAGGTAATTTTTCAACCCATCCTTCTGGTAATTTGCCACTACTTACCTGCTCATATTCCTGGGCCAGCTCTGGATACTTTTCTTTATATTTTTTATAAAGATCGTTCCATTCTTGCTCTTTTGAAGCTCCTTCTTTACCTATTTTATGGTAGTAATCAAGTACTTCATCAGAAACCTCGAAATGCTTGTCTGGATCAAATCCAAAGAATTCCTTCACCAGTCGAACCTCATCTTCACCAAGGGCAGAACCATGAGCGCCGGCGGTATCTACTTTATTGGGACTACCATACGCAATGTGTGTACGCACTTTGATCAACGACGGCTTTTTAGTTTCCTTTTTGGCATTTTCGACTGCTTGGGTAAGAGCTTCAACGTCGCGACCATCTTCTATAGATTGAACATGCCATCCATAAGCCTCAAAACGCTTGGCTACATCTTCTTTAAAGGTTATATCTGTGTCTCCTTCAATAGAAATACTATTGTCATCATAGAAAGAAATAATGTTGCCCAGTTCCATGGTTCCTGCCATCGAGGCAGCTTCCGAAGCCACGCCTTCCATCATATCACCATCACTGCAAATTGTGTAAATATGATAGTCAAAAAGACTAAAATCTGGTTTATTAAAACGCGCTGCCATATGCTTTTGAGCTATACCAAAACCTACGCTATTGGCAAAGCCCTGTCCTAAAGGACCTGTCGTGACCTCTACACCATCTAATAAATCGTATTCTGGATGACCAGCAGTTTTACTGTTTAATTGCCTAAAATCTTTAATATCGTCCAGCGAAATATCATAACCTGTTAGATATAGGTAGCTATATTGTAGCATACACGCATGGCCCGCAGAGAGTATAAAGCGGTCACGATTCGCCCACTTTGGACTTTTAGGATTGTAATTCATTACGTTTGCCCATAAAACGTGCCCCATTGGAGCGAGCGCCATAGGTGTACCCGGATGGCCTGATTCTGCTTTTTGAACCGCATCAGCAGAAAGTACTCTAACTGTATTAATACCTTCTTGTACAATTTCTTGATCCGTATCTTTCATTTAAGTATAGTTGTTTTAATTGGATTTAGTTTATTGGAAAGAAAATAGTACAAATTTATTGAATAAGCGCACTATTTAGTAGTTTTTACAATTTATTTAGACTTTTAATCACAATCAATTCATTAGGCTTCAACGCAGCAGCGTATTCTTAGCTGAAAATAAAACAACCCTCACAAAATAAAACCTTCGGCAAGTGTTAACCAGCACGATTTAATTCTCCAGCATAAGAAGGTAAATATGCATCTCGCGTAAATATTTTATGCTTGATCAGAAAACCTGCAATACCTTGTAATTCGGTAAGATGACGCAGCATTGTAGATTCTGCTGTGATGGGTATTGCTTTAAAGGAAAGTATTGTTTTATAGCTTTCTATGAGTGAAAGATATTGTTCTTTAAGTGACCTAAAAACTTTAGAAGGAAAACGTTCTAGATTTAATGCTGGCATATGTTTTTCCTGTATAAAATTATGCAGGTTATCCATATTGCAATAATCACAGGCATTCCCTAAACTAGAAAGTAGCTTTTGCAATTCCCTTTTAAAATCAGAACTGGTTTTTTGTTGATTTTTGAGAAAATCACACAATGCGGAATCTCGATTAAGTTGCTCGTCAGCATTTACCTCAACATACAAACCCTGACAATTTTTATGCTGCACAATTAAAACCTGAATTCCGATTATTAAATCTGTCCCCTTTACCATTATAAAATTATCAATTATTTATTTGCTGAATATATTACTTAAAAATATATATATTTCTAACGCAAACGTTTTAAAGGGACGTTAAGGTTTATTTAAAATACTTGTAAATAATGAGTGGGATGTGAAAGCAGGCAGAGTGCGCGACTTTTTAACAATTTATCTGTTGCCTGGTACAACCAAAAAAGCCCACCTTAAAAGGGATGGGCTTTTTTGGCACAAATATATGTAGGAACAATTTATTTCTTAGCGTTCTTTTGCTGTTCGGCCTGCTCCATAATTTCAGACATTTTTCGCTGAAAGCGATTTTGCTTCTTAGGTTGCTTTTTCTTTACTTGTATTTGTGCATGAATTTTATTTTCATCAATAATAAAATTCTTAATCACCAGCATGATGCCTATGGTAATCAGATTTGAAGTCAGATAATACAAACTCAATCCACTGGCGTAGTTATTAAAGAATACGAGCATCAGCAGCGGGGAAAGATACA
>DRGP01000151.1 GCA_011050015.1 Leeuwenhoekiella sp.
GATTTTTAAAATACTTTAAAAACGTAGCCCAGCAGCCAGTACAAAATAGCAAAAACGACGATGGTGCCTATGCAGCCGCAGCGGCCACCACCTATTTTTTTAGCTCCCCAGCCAGCAAGGAGCGCCCTAAAAAGATTTTTCATTAGAATAATAAATTGGTTAGTTGGCAACTAAAATACGGGAATATTGTTTTCATTTGTTTAAAGCCCGTCATATTAACAGGACTTTAATTTTTGTGCTCCATTTTATTGGCCTTAGCATTGTAATTTTGAATGAAAATAAATACTATGGAACTTAAAAAACTGGGTAAAACCAAATTAGAAATACCGCCTATCGCCTTTGGCGGAAATGTTTTTGGCTGGACGGCAGATGAGAAAATGTCCTTCAAACTCCTTGATGAACTTGTAGAAAAGGGCTTTAACTTTATAGACACCGCAAATGTATATTCCCGCTGGGCAGAGGGGCACAGCGGTGGCGAAAGCGAGGCCTTAATAGGGAAATGGATGAAGGAGCGCGGCAACCGGGACAAAATGATCATTGCCACAAAAGTGGGCATGGATGTGGGGCAGGGGCACGTAGACCTATCTCCAGATCATATCTTAGAACAGATTGACAAGAGCCTCGATCGCCTTAAAACTGATTATGTAGATGTATATTTTAGCCATAAACATGATGACGATACGCCCATCGAGAAAACCCTTGCGACTTATAATCAACTCGTAGATGAAGGAAAAGTGCGGTTTTTAGGCGCTTCCAATTTTCCGCTGGCCGATTTACGGGAATCTATTGAAGTTTCTAAAAACAAAGGGCTTCCGCGTTATGAAGTGTATCAGCCCGAATATAATTTGATGCGCCGTGATGCTTTTGAAGGCGAATATCGCAAATTCTGTATGGAAAATGAGATTTCGGTTACCAGTTATTTTACTCTGGCAAGTGGATTCCTCACTGGAAAATACGGTGCTAAAGAAGAAGCCGAAGGCCACGCCCGTGAAGGATTTGTAAATAAATTTTTTACCGAAAAAGGGGAAAAAGTGCTACAGGCACTCAAAGAAATTGCCCAAGAGCACAACACTTCACAAGCAGCGATAGCATTAGCGTGGACGATGGCTCAACCCGGGATTACCGCGCCCATTGCCAGTGCCACAAAGCCAGAACATTTACAGGCTTTTTATCAAGCAGTACAAATTGATCTCAACGATGAGCAACTGGAACGTCTGGATGAAGCCAGTAGCGCTACAGATTAATCCTACTCCAGCCACCCCAAATGAATGGAGCCTTTATAAGCGAAAGTTACCTTTAAGAGTGAGTTTTATGTTCCTCCCTTTTGGGGAGGCTAGTAGGGGAGTATATCCTCAAAATATCCTCTAAAATCGCCTGTTTTTCAGTCAATTTTCCCTGAAAAACGGGCGATTTTATGCCTTTTTGAAATGAGTTATTTCCAGTAAAAACCCAAGTTTCATCCCAAAGTTGGGCATCTATAAAACCTTGTAACGTCTGGGTTCCACCTTCTACGATTAGGGATTGAATTTCTTTTTCAAATAATACAGAGCAGATTTGTTCCGGCAGGTTTTTATTAAAATCCACTTCGATAAATTCCAGATTTTGCTGGTTTTTTTGCTGTTTTTCGGTAAAAACGAGCGTTTTTGTTTCACCGTTAAAAACAGTTGAGTCTGTAGGTATTTTCCCTTCCCGGTCAATAACCACCCGCAACGGATTATTACCGTGCCAATCGCGGGCTGTCAAACTGGGATTGTCTTGTAAAACCGTGTTTGTGCCCACCAGGATTGCTTGCTCTTCGGTGCGTAATTTGTGTACGCGCTGGCGCGAATAGTCATTAGTGATCCATACCGGTTTTTTTCTGTCCCTTTTATCTGAGCTGGGAGCGATAAAACCGTCTAGCGTTTGCGCCCATTTTAAGATGATAAACGGTCTTTTTTTCTTGTGGAAAGTAAAAAAACGGGTATTGATGGCTTGGCATTCCTCTTCAAGCGCACCCACAATAACTTCGCGGCCTGCCGTAAATAATTTCTCGATACCTCGACCGGCCACTTTTGCAAAAGGATCTACGGTACCAATGACGATTTTCGGTATATTTTTGGCAATGATCAGATCACTGCAGGGTGGTGTTTTTCCATAGTGGCTGCACGGTTCCAGGCTCACATATAAGGTTGCTTTTTTGAGCAGATTTTCATTGCGCACACTATTAATGGCATTTACTTCGGCATGTGGCCCGCCGTAGGCGCTGGTATAACCCTCGCCAATAATCTGGTCATTCACTACCAGTACTGCACCAACAGCCGGATTAGGCATCGCCGCCGGAAACCCATTTCGGGCCAGTTGCAGGCAGCGATCCATATATTTTTCATGTATCTTCACGCCCCAAAAATAAGAAAAAATGATGGTGCGCACGCGCCAGAACAGAACCTAAAAAAACGTATAAAATTTGATTAAAAATGATTATTAGACCCATAAAAAAGGAAGATAACGCTACAATCGCAAAAGTACTGCGCACGGTGCTTGTCGAGATGGGCGTGCCCAAAGTGGGAACCGCCTATGCTGATAAAGCGCTGGATATTTTATATGAAACCTACGATCGACCCCAAGCCGAGTATTTTGTAATGGAAGAAGATGGGAAACTTCTGGGTGGCACCGGGATCGCGCAGCTTGACAATTATGATGGGCCAGTTTGTGAACTTCAAAAAATGTATTTTTTGGCTGAAATACGGGGTAAAGGCTACGGCATGCAAATGATGCAAAAATGCCTTGATTTTGCTAAAAAACAGGGCTTTGAACAAGTTTATATCGAAACAATGCCTTATATGAAAGATGCGCAAAAGCTCTATAAGAAAGCAGGCTTTTATTATATAGATGGCCCCATGGGAGACACCGGTCACCACGCTTGTCCAGTACATTTGCTTAAGGATTTAAATGAAGATAATGACGATTAAAACCTTTCGCGGAGAATTTATTGCACAATTAAAAACGTACTATCCAGAAATGGAAATACTTACGTTTTTTAACCGCCTTGCCGAAAATTACCTGGGAATGAAGCGCATTGACATCACGCTAAATCCCGATAAAAAATTGACCGAAACCGAACAAAAACAGCTTATAACGGCTCTAAATCGGCTGAAAAAGCACGAACCTTTGCAATATATTTTAGGGGAAACCGAGTTTTACGGCCTTCTATTTAAGGTGAATAAAAACGTACTTATCCCACGCCCCGAAACGGAAGAGCTTGTGGAATGGGTTATTAAAGACTTTCAGAAAACCACTTCCGCTGCGCGGAAAAATGAGCCTTTCAAGATACTTGACATTGGTACGGGGTCAGGCTGTATTGCGGTTTCTTTGGCAAAAAATATTCCGCAGGCGCAGGTTTTTGGTCTTGATTTTTCGAAAAAATCGGTCGAAATTGCTAAAAAAAACGCCGATTTTAATGCTGTTTCGGTCGATTTTTTAGTCGAAGATATTTTAACCTTGGAAGCACTTCCGCAGCAATTTGACTGTATTGTTTCTAATCCGCCCTACGTCCGCGAACTCGAGAAAGCGGAGTTGCAGCCCAATGTTTTGGATCACGAACCGGCTTCGGCACTTTTTGTTCCCGATCAGAACGCACTGCTATTTTATAGAAAAATCGCCGCTTTCGCTTTAAAAAATTTAGTGCCGGGAGGGAGGCTTTATTTCGAGATCAATGAGTATCTTGAAGCGGAAACCCGCGAACTTATCGCCGGTTTTGGTTATAAAGAAATAGTTTTACATAAAGACATTTTTGGTAAGCCCAGAATGTTAAAAGCCATCAAATCATGAAAAAAATAGAGTCCATTTGTGTCTTCTGTGGAAGTAGCGAAGGCAATGATAACACTATTATAGAGCAAGCGTCCCAGTTAGGAAAAACGCTTGCAGCACGTGAAATTACGCTGGTTTACGGCGCTTCAAAAATTGGGATTATGGGTAAGGTTGCCCATGCCGCGCTAGATCAAGGAGGAAAAGTCGTGGGTATTATCCCCAAATTTTTAAAGCTTAAAGAGGTCGTTCACCTGGGCCTCAGCGAACTCATAACTACCGAAAATATGCACGAGCGTAAACTGCGCATGCAGGAAGAAAGTGATGCTTTTATAGCACTTCCCGGCGGTTTTGGTACGCTGGAAGAGCTTTTTGAGATCATCACCTGGTCGCAACTGGGCCTGCATCACAAACCTATTGGACTGCTCAATACCAGCGGTTTTTATGATCATCTCATTGCCATGCTTGAGGAAATGGTGCGACGTGGCTTCCTAAAGATGGAAAATTTTGAGCTGCTTATCGTAGATAGAAACATAGATACACTGCTCCAAAAAATGGAAAATTTTAAACCCGATCGCCAGGCCAAATGGCTCAAACCGGAACGGACTTAAAATCTATCTCGTCTAAGTTCCTCCCCTTTTTTCTCTGCATCCGACGAGTGAAGCGAGAGGAATGCAAGTACCGAAGGCGGAGGGGTTTTTCCGCATTGCGAAAATTTAATCATGAAAACCAAAGCCAAAGCCAAAGAATTATTTATTACAATCAATGACTACCAAAGAAAAAATAAACCAGCTCCGTGACGAACTGCGTCAACATAATTATAACTATTACGCGCTGGACAAACCCGAGATTTCAGACTACGATTTTGATGAAAAACTGAGCGAACTTCAAAAACTGGAGGCCGAAAACCCCGAGTTTTATGATGCCAACTCGCCCAGTTTGCGCGTGGGCGGTATGGTGACCAAGAATTTTGAGACCGTAAAGCACGATTCGCGTATGTATTCGCTGGCAAATTCGTATTCTCAGGAAGATCTTGAAGATTGGGAAAAACGTATTAAAAAATTGGTAGAGGGTGAAGTGGAATATGTTTGTGAACTCAAGTATGATGGAGCTTCCATAAGTATCACCTATGAAAAGGGCGTCCTCGTGCGCGCCATAACCCGCGGTGACGGCACACAAGGCGATGATGTGACGCATAATGTGCGCACCATACGTTCGGTGCCTTTAAAATTGAAGGGTGATTTTCCTGAAAAATTTGACATCCGTGGTGAAATTGTACTTCCGTACGCTGGTTTTGCCAAGATGAACGCCGAGCGCGTGGAAGCCGGAGAGGCCCCGTACAGCAACCCTCGGAATACGGCTTCCGGGAGTTTGAAATTGCAGGATAGTGGCGAGGTTGCACGACGCCCGCTGGAATGTTTGCCCTACACCATTGTGGGTAACAACCTGAATATTACCACACAATATGAGAGTCTGGAAAAGGCCAGAAGCTGGGGTTTTAAAGTGCCAGAAGCGGCAAAACTGGTTAAATCGACTTCAGAAACACTTGATTTTATTAACTATTGGGACACGCACCGCCACGACCTGCCTTATGAAACTGATGGAGTCGTTATTAAAGTCAACAGTTTTGAGCAGCAAGGCGAACTGGGTTTTACCGCAAAAGCACCGCGCTGGGCAATGGCCTATAAATTTAAGGCCGAACAGGTTTCCACACTGCTGAAAAAAATCACCTATCAGGTGGGGCGTACGGGGGCGATTACCCCGGTGGCCAATCTAAAACCAGTGCAACTGGCGGGAACGATTGTAAAACGCGCCTCGTTGCACAACGCCGACCAGATTGAAAAACTGGACGTGCGCGAGGGCGATACCGTTTTTGTGGAAAAAGGAGGGGAGATCATCCCAAAAATTATTGGTGTAGATTTTGAAAAGCGCGATCCCAAATCAGAACCTACCGAATACCTAAAAACCTGCCCAGAGTGTGATACAGAACTGGTGCGCGCTGAGGGCGAGGCCATACATTATTGCGCAAACGCGCTGGGTTGCCCGCCGCAGATCATTGGCCGTATTCAACATTTTATTTCGCGACGCGCAATGGATATTGAAGGTCTGGGCGGTGAGACGGTCGCGCTACTCGTAAAAAATGACCTGATACATAATTACGCAGACCTCTACGAACTTAAAAAAGAAGAAATCCTCCCCTTGGAACGCATGGCGGAAAAGTCTGCTGAGAACCTAATAAATGGCATAAAAGCGTCAAAAAATGTCCCTTTTGAACGGGTTTTGTTCGGTCTGGGCATTCGTTATGTGGGAGAGACGGTAGCCAAAAAATTGGCCAAACATTATAAAAGTATCGATGCGCTGGCGGAAGCAAATGAAGAAGAACTGATCGCGGTAGATGAGATAGGCGGTCGTATCGCGGAAAGCGTAGTCAGCTTTTTTGCTCAGGAAGCATCTATAGCGATCATCAATAGGTTGAAAGAATGTGGCCTTCAGCTGGAAATCGCTCCTGAAGCCCTAGAAAATCAAAGTGATACTTTAGCAGGGAAAACCTTTGTGGTTTCGGGCGTTTTTGAAATGTCGCGCACCGATTTAAAGAAACTTATTGAAGATAACGGCGGAAAAGTTTCCGGTTCTATTTCCTCAAAAACCTCATACGTAGTGGCTGGTGAAAATATGGGACCGGCGAAACTGGATAAGGCTGAAAGTTTAGGGATTCCCATTATTTCAGAGGAAGAATTTTTGGGTATGGTTTAGTGACAGTTTCCAATGATTAATTAGCAATAAACAATGTTGAGGTTAGTTTTTGACATTTCATTTAAAGGTCTAGAGGTCATGTTTGCCCCTTCAGTCCTTATTCAGCAAGATACGATTTCTCTTTGATGGCACCTCTCTATTTCGGATGACTTAGCGTTTGTCATTTCGACAGAACCGTTTTTTTAGCGGTTACAAGAGATCGCGTTCTATTATTCTTAAAAAGGATAGCAAATTAGGTTTTATGGGGTGGGAAAAGCTAAAAATCCTTGTGAAATAGGGATTTTTCTGCATTCGTTCGAGCCACTTGTGTGATTTCTGAATAACCGAAAGCTTTCGGAAAGGAATGAAGTTTTCCTCCTAGGAGATTTTTCCAACCCTGCCAGTCGTAAAAACTATAAGTTGGCGTCAAGAGTTTTATCGGAATTTCCAATTAGATAGAAACTCGGCTATTTATTGTAGAATATGATAATGGCAGTTTGCTTTATCTTGTTCGTTTTATCTTATCTGGATATTGTTGCGTGTCAAAAACATCCATTATTTCAACTTGTTTTTTCTCGATATTCACCCAATAAATTATCTTATAGGTTTGATGTGTTAAATAGCGAAATTCTTTGTCCTATTTTCCAACCTTGGTTCTATTTGACCGATTTCTGGTAACTTTTTCAACCGTAACGTTTCAAGAACAATTTTGCGATTTTCGTTTATTGCAACTTTAGAGCTTACATTTTCTTTTAAATATTTAAAGTTCTTTTTGAGTTCAGCTTTTGCAAAATCGGTCCAAAATATTTTTAATCCCATTCCTCAATTTCAATCAATAAATCATTTGCTTCCGTCATTTTTCCATTTCTAGAATCTTCCATTGATTTATCAATCCGTCTATTCAGTTCCTGAACTGACATTGATGCAATTTTTTTATCAGCGTATTTTGTTTCTTTTTTTAATATTTTTTCAAGTTTTGAAATAGCTTCCTCGCTTTGAATTTTTAAAAATTCCTGGATAAATTCTATTTTACGGGCTTCAATATTCATTTTTACTAATTTTATCAAATATACTAATTATCGAAATGATATTTTCTTCCGGTTGTTATTTTTAAGCTTGCTCAAACTCGCAGGATGCGATCTTCTTTTTTTGTGCCTTGCGCTGTCGGAATGACGAATTTTGTCATACTGAAATACCACTTTTTTAGTGTCACTCTATTGATCATTTAAGTATCGCAGCCATTATTATGAATATCAACGATTCAACAAATGAACAAAGAGGTACTACACATTAATCAAAACCCCTTCGCTTTTTAAATTATTCGTCTCATCAAAATAAAAATCAATACGACCTAAGTTAATCCCAGCCCAGCCCACTTGATTGATGAGTACATTTTTGTCCTGCTTGTTTTTTGCAATAACCGGTTTTGGTAAAAAAGTATGGGTGTGGCCACCAATGATAAGATCTATATCTTGTGTTTTCGCTGCGAGACCCAAATCTGATATTTTATCTGATTCATACTGATAGCCCAGATGGGAAAGGCAAATCACGAGATCGCATTGTTCTTCCTTTTTTAAGGTTCGGGTCATATCCTGGGCGCGCTCTACGGGATCCAGATAGGTGGTTTCCTTGAACATTTTTGGATTTACGAGTCCGTCGAGCTCAATTCCCAATCCAAAAACACCTATTTTAAGACCTTCCCTTTTATAAATCTCATAAGGTTTGGTAAGGCCATCCATAATGGTATTTGAAAAATCATAATTGGCCGTGAGCAGTTTAAAATCTGCATTGGGCATTTGTGCTGCCAGACCACCCACACCATTATCAAAATCGTGATTTCCCACCGTGGCCGCATCATAGTTGAGCATACTCATCAGCTTAAATTCAATTTCACCACCATAAAAGTTAAAATACGGAGTACCTTGAAAGATATCACCGGCATCCAGCAGCAAGGTGTTGGGGTTTTCATCACGCACAGCTTCAATAAGCGAGAGTCTTCTGGCAACTCCTCCCTGGTTGGCATAATTGGGATCATTTGCAGCAAAAGGTTCAATATGACTGTGCACATCATTGGTATGGAGTATTGTGATATGCTTTTTACTTTTTGGCTTCATGGCCATAAGTGAACTTCCCGAAAGACCCGTAAATGCTGAAGCTGCTGCCGTATTTTTAATAAAATTCCTTCTTTTCATAACACTTATATTTTTATAAAACGATCATCCTGTACGGGAGCTATGGTATCATTGTCTGCAAAATAGTCAATAAGAATATTTCGTACTTTATAGTCCAGATCCATAATGCTCACCGGATTCTTAAAGAAATCCATGTGATCCCCGCCATTTTGTAGATAATCATTGGTAGCGATAAAATAGGTTTTTTTGGGATCTACGGGCGCGCCATTAATCTTGGACTCCTCAATATCTCCCTTATCGTTGATTACGAGATGCAGGCCATGCATGGGGTGGGCAGTGCCGTGCTTTAGGTAATCAAACATTTCGTTTACCTTTTTTCCGCTGATTTCCAAGACCATGACACGGTTTTCAAAAGGCATAATATTATAGGCCTCGCGCATGGTAATATTCCCCTGCGGAAGGGCAGAGCGTATCCCGCCATAATTAAGGAGCACGGCATCAATATTAAATTTGGTGCGTTTGTTAAAAATGGGATTGGCATACGCCATGACCGCATCGGCCATCATATTACCTATGGCCGTGTTGTACTCGCTGTCCGTTTTAGATAATGCTTTGGTAGAATAGGCCAGCACGCTATCCATCTGCTTATCAATATGTTCTTTGTAGGGTTTTATAAAGGTATTGATTTTAGCGACTTGTGAAAGGCTATCGTTGATATTGATTTGTTTACCGTCAATTTCCTTCAGTTTGAGGGTATTGTTCTTACAGCTTAGAAGGCAAAAAAACAGGACGGGGAATAAAAAAATAAAACGCATGGCAGATGGATGAATTATAGGTTTCGGGTTGCTGTAATTTGAGTACATTTGTGATTCAACGCAAAATTAAATGTTTTTAGACGTTTGGAGGGAAAAACGCATCAAAAGAAATCTAGAAGAAGCCATAAAGTCTTATTCTGGAGCAAATCCCCCTTCTGGTATTAAACGCGTAGGATTACTGGTAGATGCAACCGCAGCTATTGATGTTGAAGCGCTTAGTAGTCAAATAAATGAGTTGCAGCAACGTTGGAATGTAACCACATTGTGCTATGTGCGGAGCGTGAATAAAAATGAATTTCATGCCACCAGCACTTTTGATAAGACGGCCATAAATTGGTATGGGGAACTTAGCAATGCTGAAGTAGATTTTTTCCTCAGCCAACATTATGACCTGCTTGTGAATTATTATACTAAAGCACGTACAATTTTGCAATATGTGACGGCAAAAGCCTCTGCCGATTTCAAAGTGGGCTTTCCGGTATTGGAAAAGTATCATTTAAATGATCTTACTATAGATACAAAACCGGAAAATATGGGTGTTTTTTGCACCGAATTAAAGAATTATTTAAAAATATTAAAACGCATTGATTAGCATGCAGCAATTCAGAGGAACAGGTGTAGCTTTGATCACCCCCTTTAAGGAAGACTTAAGTATAGATACGCGCGCACTTACGCAGCTCATCGAGTACAATATAAATAGCGGGATAGAATACCTCGTGGTTATGGGAACCACTGCCGAAAATGCTACCCTTAGCCCGGCGGAAAAAGAACTTGTGATATCGACAGCAGTCAAAGCGGCAGCACAACGTGTGCCCCTCGTTCTGGGTATAGGTGGTAATAATACGGCAGCAATTTGCCAAGAGATCAGAGATCGTGATCTGACTGATTTTGACGCGTTGCTTTCTGTATCACCCTATTATAATAAACCTACACAACAAGGGATTTATGCGCATTATAAGGCGATTGCCGAAGTTTCACCGCTACCCATAATACTTTACAATGTTCCCGGGCGTACTTCGAGCAATATATTGCCTGAAACGGTATTTAAACTGACCATTGATTGTAAAAATATAATTGGTATTAAGGAAGCAGCTGGCGATATGGTACAACTATTGCGCCTCCTTAAAGATAGACCACAAGGTTTTATGGTTATTTCAGGCGACGATATGCTGGCCTTGCCTACGGTTTTTGCTGGCGGTGATGGAGTAATATCAGTACTTGGTCAAGGGCTGCCTGAACTTTTTAGCCAAATGATACGAGATGGTCTTAATGGAAAATACAAAGAGGCTAATGACGCGCAATATGTCTTAATGCCCTTCGTTGACCTTATTTTTTCCGAAGGCAATCCAGCGGGGATCAAAGCGCTACTGGCACTCCGGGAAATGGGGGGTACAGCAGTAAGACTTCCACTTGTTAAAGCGAGCGAACTTTTAACACAAAATCTTGCAACAAGGCTTAAAGCACTATAGTCTTTTGTTTGTTAGTTAAAAAACCTTATTTTTGCCCGATGTTTTTAAAACCTATGAAGAATCTTTTTATTACAGCCTGTTGCCTTATACTGCTAGTCTCCTGCAGTGCCTATCAGGATGCGCTCAAATCTGACGATATGGGGGTGAAGTATAATATGGCCGATTCTTTGTACAATGTAGGAAAGTACGCTAAGGCCATTAAACTTTGGGATCAAGTTGTCCCTAATTATAAAGGTAAACCCCAAGCTGAGCGTGTGATGTTCCTGTATGCAGATACCTATTACAAGGCTGGTGATTATTACCTCTCAGGATATCAATTTGATCGTTTTGCAACCTCTTATCCAAAATCTGAAAAAACAGAGGAAGCTAAATTTAAAGCTGCCAAAAGTTATTATGAGCTTTCTCCAACCTTTAATCTGGATCAGGAAGAAACGCAGAAAGGGCTTGATCAATTACAGGCTTTTATAGGGGAATACCCAGAATCACAATATACGGAGCAGGCAGACTCGCTTATTATAAAGTTGAGTACCAAACTGCAGAAAAAAGATTTTGAGATTGCCAAACAATATAATACCATTATGAAATATCCGGTAGCACTTGCTGCACTGGATGATTTTATTTCAGACTATCCCGGTTCCCCTTTTAGGGAAGCCGCATTTTTCTATAAATTAGATTCGCAGTATAAATATGCTATAGGAAGTTTTGATGTTCTTGTAGAAGATCGCCTTAAAGAAGCGCTTGATATTTATAATACATTGATACGTTATTATCCTGAGGGAGAATACCGCGCGCTGGCAGACGAGATAAAGGCCGATATCGATAAACGCATGCAAAATTATTCATAACTAAAAGTATTACACCATGGACGTGAAAAACCTTGAAGCACCAGTAAATAC
The DNA here is from genome assembly GCA_011050015.1 of Leeuwenhoekiella sp. Taxonomy (GTDB): domain Bacteria; phylum Bacteroidota; class Bacteroidia; order Flavobacteriales; family Flavobacteriaceae; genus Leeuwenhoekiella. Next base: position 11,829 of record DRGP01000151.1, read on the forward strand.
AATCACCCTAAATAGGGAAGAAGTGTATGCACCGACTGATAATATTTATGAAGCCATAAGCATTATTGCAAAAAGGGCTACGCAGATCAACACAGATATTAAAAAAGAACTGCTTGAAAAATTAGACGAATTTGCTACCTACAGCGATAGCTTGGAGGAAATTTTTGAAAACAAAGAGCAAATAGAAGTGTCTAAATTTTATGAAAAGTTACCCAAACCACATGCTATGGCTGTGCGGGAATGGCTTGATAATAAAATTTATTATAGGAATACTGCTACCACCGATACCGAAATTTAAAAGATAGTGCTGAGCGGCAAAAAAATAATCCTGGGTATAACCGGGGGGATTGCTGCCTATAAATCTGCCTGGTTGGTGCGTGCTTTTATTAAAGCAGGTGCTGCCGTGCGGGTAGTTATGACGCCAGAAGCGAAAGATTTTGTCACCCCGCTTACACTTTCTACACTTTCTAAAAATCCGGTACTTTCTTCCTTTACCCAAGACGAAGAAAATGAACTGTGGAACAATCACGTAAAACTCGGCCTTTGGGCCGATTTTTTGGTTATTGCACCTGCTACTGCAAACACACTGGCAAAAATGGCCAGCGGGGCCAGTGATAATCTTTTGCTAGCCACTTATCTTTCGGCTAAATGCCCCGTTTATTTCGCTCCGGCGATGGATCTGGATATGTATAAACATGCCACGACGCAGGCTAATTTTAAACTGCTTGCAAGTTTTGGCAATATTATGATTCCTGCCACTAGCGGTGAACTCGCGAGTGGTCTGGAAGGGCAGGGGAGAATGGCCGAACCCGATGATATCGTTGCTTTTATGACCAAAGATATCCGGTCAAAACTACCTTTTTATGGCAAAAAAGTACTCATTACTGCAGGCCCTACATACGAAGCCATTGATCCCGTACGTTTTATAGGAAATCACAGCAGTGGTAAAATGGGCTATGCGCTTGCGGAATGTGCGGCAAACCTGGGCGCTGAGGTGATTTTGATTTCAGGTCCTACGGCCTTAACCGTTAAGCATTCTTCGATCACGGTGAAAGAAATTGTGAGTGCTGCTCAACTTTTTGAACAGGTAAAATCGTATTTTGATGAAGTAGATGTTGCCATAGCCGCTGCCGCAGTTGCAGATTATAGGCCGATCAACCCGGCAGATGAGAAAATAAAAAAGAAAACAGAGCGCCTGCAGATCACTCTAGAGCCAACCGAAGACAGCCTGAAATATATGGGGGCACATAAAAAAAGTCAATTTCTTGTAGGTTTTGCATTAGAGACTGAAAATGAAATTGAAAATGCAAAGGGTAAACTGCAGCGTAAAAATCTGGATCTTATTGTTTTGAATTCGCTGAACGACACCGGTGCAGGATTTAGGACGCAGACTAATAAGGTGACCTTGATCAATGCTTCTGGCACTATCAATCCGCAGGAATTAAAACCTAAGAAAGAGGTCGCCAAAGATATTTTTAACCATATAAGACAAGCATTACATGTATAAACTTGTATTTTTCATTCTTTTTCTCATCGGTTTTTCCGCTACGGCGCAAGAATTGAATTGCTCGGTGGAAATAAATGCTGAGCAGACCGGCCAGGCCAATCTGCAAGTGTTTAAAACGCTTCGCAATTCCATAGAGGAATTTATGAACAATACGAACTGGACCGATACGAACTATAAGCAACAAGAACGTATCGATTGTAGTGTGATCATTATCGTTTCTAATATAGATTCAGATTATTTTACCGCCAGTATGCAGATACAATCGGCCCGGCCGGTATATAATTCGAGCTATAATTCAACGATTTTAAATTATAATGATACGCAGTTTGGTTTTCAATACACCGAGTTTCAACCCTTAAGTTACAACCCAAACAGTTTTGATTCTAACCTGGTTTCGGTACTTGCCTTTTATGCCTACACGATCATAGGTCTTGATGCTGCAACCTTTGAGCGGGATGCCGGGCTTCCTTATTTTGAGGAGGCAAAACGCATCGTAAACACGGCTCAACAGGGAGGGAATTCGGGGTGGTCTGCACAAAGCGGTACTCAGAGCCGTTTTCGGCTGAATTCAGACCTTTTATCGCCTAATTTTGCCGATTTTAACGAGGTTTTGTACGCCTACCACCGCAATGGCCTGGATTATATGGCCGATAATACTAAAGACGCCAAGCAGTCTATTGCCGTCACGCTAGAACTTTTTAACCAGATGTACAACAGCCGGCCGAATAATTACCTGACGCGCGTATTTTTTGATGCCAAAGCGCAGGAAGTTGCACAATTATTTTCAGGCGGTCCACAAGTAAATATTGCGAGTCTGGTTTCTACTCTGAACAAAGTGGCGCCCACCAAATCAAATTTCTGGCAGCAGATTAAATTATAGCCACTCATTTTTTCTTTGACAGTGCACTAAATGTCCGTTATCTTTACGACAGAAAAGAATGCTTTGTTCTTTATAATAAAAATAGGCTGGCATGAATAAAGTTCGGATTTTAGGAGTTATTTTGATTGTTACGGCAGTTATACTAAACTTTACTTTAGCACATGATTTGATTGATTTTGCTTCTGGATTGTTATTGGGAAGTGGTATAGCACTTGTAATCACTGGGAAAATCTCCAGAAAGCCACTATTTAAAAAAGTGCAACGCCTTGATAACAATTAATTTTTTGTAAAACTCACAACACGACTTGCTCACAAACCTTCATATAAAAAATTACGCCCTCATAGAAGAGGTTAACCTCTCTTTTGATGCAGGATTTACCGTGATTACGGGAGAGACGGGAGCGGGTAAATCTATCTTACTGGGCGCACTAGGGCTTATTCTGGGTAAGCGGGCAGATTTATCGAGCATAGGCGATCCTGAAAGTAAATGTGTCATAGAGGCGCAGTTTCAGGTGGGTAATTATGAACTAAAGTCACTTTTTGAGCGCGAAGATCTGGATTATGAATCCCAAACGATCATACGAAGGGAAATTCTTCCCAGCGGAAAAAGTCGTGCGTTTGTAAATGATACACCGGTAACCCTCAATCAGCTTTCTGCCTTGGGAGAACGCCTGGTTGATATTCACAGTCAGCACCAGACCTTAGAACTCACCGATAATGCATTTCAATTTCAGGTACTCGACGCTTTTGCCGGAAATGAAACGCTGCTGGGAGAATATAAACTTGCCTACAAAAACCTGAAAAAAGAGCAACAGGAACTTAAAAAATTAAAAGCTGAACAAGCCGAAGCGCTGCGTGAAGAGGAATATAAAAATTTTCTGCTCAACGAACTTTTAGAAGCCAATTTAAAACCTGGCGAACAGGAAACGCTGGAGGAGCGTTACGAAACTTTAAACAATGTGGAGCAGATCACAGCAGGTCTTGCGGAAGCCCATCAAAGTTTTACCCGGGAAGAACTGGGGGTTCTCGATCAATTGACGGCCATTAAAGTACGGGTGTCAAAATTGGCCGGTTTTGGCAAAGAACTGGCTGATCTCAATGAACGACTGGAAAGTGTAGCTATTGAACTTGAAGATATCGCTGAGAGCGTAGATCTCATTGCACAAAATACAGAAGGCGATCCTGAAGAGTTAAGCACAATGGAAGCACGTCTGAAACTATTTTTTGACCTGCAAAAAAAGCACAGCGCAGGTTCTGTAGAAGAAGTGATCGCTATCAGGGATGCGCTTGACGAAGAGGTGCAATCCATGAACGATCTGGGTGGGAAAATCGCTAAATTGGAAAAAAATATTGCTTCCGCGAAAGAAAAGCTGGACACAATGGCTGCCAATCTTTCGCATAAAAGAAGCGAAAAAATAAAACCGCTCACTCAAAAACTAGAAGCAATCCTTAGCCAATTGGGAATGCCCAACGCACGTTTTGAGATGCGTCTTATCCCTACCGAAGAATACCGTGACAATGGGAAGGAAGACCTGGAGTTTTTATTTACAGCAAATAAAGGTATGCGTGCTCAGGAACTTAAAAAAGCTGCTTCAGGGGGCGAATTATCCCGAATTATGCTCGCGATTAAGTCGATTTTAAGTGATTTTACCCAACTTTCAACGCTTATTTTTGACGAGATCGATACTGGAGTAAGTGGCGAAGTGGCGTTAAAAATGGGGCAAATTATGAAAGCTATGGGCAAACGCATGCAACTGGTGAGTATTACCCACTTGCCACAGATTGCGGGTCAGGGAGCGCATCATTTTAAGGTATTTAAAAAAGATAAGGAACACCGAACCACAACGGGCATTGAGCTGTTGGATGGCGATATGCGTATCAACGAGCTGGCTGAAATGCTAGGGGGTAAATCGACATCAGAGGCAGCCCTTGATCATGCCAGGCAGTTATTGGGCGAAGGGAGGTGATTTTTTAATCAGGAGTTCTGAGTTTAGAATGAAGAATGAGAAATGTGTTATAACCTGCGCGGCAAGAGCGATCCTTGTAGGTTTGATTAAGAAAATAGAGAAGTGAAAATTAATCCAAAATATTCCGCGTAGCGGAAAGAATCAATAGAAACTAAACCAAAAACCAGAAAAATGGCCTATAACTTATTAAAAGGAAAACGAGGAATAATCTTTGGAGCCCTGGATGAAAAATCGATAGCCTGGAAAACGGCAGAACGTGTTCACGAAGAAGGGGGAACTTTTGTACTCACTAATGCGCCCATCGCCCTGCGTATGGGGAGTATCAATAAACTGGCTGAAAAAACAAATTCGAAGGTAATTCCGGCAGATGCCACTTCTATAGAAGATCTTGAGAAACTGGTAGATGAGGCCGTGAAAGAGTTGGGCGGAAAAATAGACTTTGTATTGCATAGTATTGGCATGTCGATCAACGTGCGTAAAGGTAAGCATTATACAGACCAGAATTATGACTGGACGGCAAAGGGCTGGGATGTGAGCGCAGGCTCGTTTCATAAAACCATGCAGGTACTTTATAAGAAAGACGCGATGAACGCATGGGGAAGCATTGTAGCCCTTACATATATGGCCGCGCAGCGCGTGTTTCCCGATTATAACGATATGGCCGATAATAAAGCTTATCTGGAGAGTATTGCCCGTAGTTTTGGTTATTTCTTCGGCCGTGATAAAAAAGTGAGGGTAAATACGATTTCTCAATCACCTACCCCCACAACTGCTGGTCAGGGTGTAAAAGGCTTTGACGGTTTTATCGCATATGCGGAAAAAATGAGTCCGCTGGGCAATGCTACCGCTCAGGAATGTGCAGATTATACGATCACCATGTTCTCAGACCTTACCAAAAAAGTGACCCTGCAGAACCTGTATCACGATGGTGGTTTCAGCAATATGGGCGTAAGCGATGGCGTTATGGAAGCGTTTGTACAAGAAAATGAATAAAAAGGTGCTAAAATCCGGTTTTTGAGCTCAAAAACCGGATTTTCTATTTAAAAATCTTGGTTGATGGCATATTTTTTCTCTTTTATCATTCCTGTTTACAACCGTCCCGAGGAAGTAAGAGAACTTTTGACCAGCTTTGAGCAGCAGGATTATAAAGGCGATTACGAGATCGTTATTGTGGAAGACGGCTCTAGCCTTACCGCTGAAAATGTGGTCAAAAGCTTTAAAAATCTGCCTATAAGCTACTTTTTTAAAACAAATAGCGGGCCTGGACCTTCCCGCAATTATGGGATGCAACGCGCTCAGGGCACATATTTTATTATTCTGGATAGCGATTGCCTGTTGCCACCAGAATATCTAAGTGCAGTATATCGGGAACTTAATAGGGAACCGGTAGATTTCTTTGGAGGCTCAGATGCGGCACATAGTGGTTTTACTCCCTTGCAAAAAGCCATAAATTACAGCATGACCGCTTTGTTGACCACCGGAGGCATCCGCGGGAAGAAAAAATCGACAGGTAAATTTCAGCCTCGTAGTTTTAATATGGGAATTTCCAAAGCGGCTTTTGTGGCTTCGGGAGGTTTTGGGAACATTCATCCCGGGGAAGACCCAGATCTTAGCCTGCGGCTTTGGAAACTGGGATTTAACTCGCGTTTTATCGCAGCGGCTTATGTGTATCACAAAAGGAGGATTTCTTGGAATTCCTTTTACAAACAGGTACGCAAATTTGGTCTTGTACGGCCTATTCTTAATGTTTGGCACCCTGATTCTGCACGGTTAACGTATTGGTTTCCCACAATGTTCATCTTTGGGGCAGCCTTGAGTATAATCCTGCTTTTTTACGGGATTATCTGGCCAGGCTTTATTTTAGTAGTGTATTTGTTTATTTTAACGGCAGATGCTACCTTAAAAAACAAAAGTATTTTGATAGGTGGGATGTCTGTTTTTGCTACATTGGTGCAGTTTGTGGGCTATGGTTTGGGTTTTGCTGAAGCTACTCTCGCCGTGGGCTGGCGTAAAAAGCTTCCGCAGGAGCGCTTCCCATACTTGTTTTTTGACTAATTTTGGAAAAAGTCTATAATAAATCATGCCAGAAAAACGTAAAAAATTCAGAAAAATAAATTTCAGGGTTTTTTCAATTATATTGATTATTACGGCCATGACTTCTATTATGCTTAAGCTGAACAAAGATTTCAACTTTAAAATCAATGTTCCTTTATCTTTTAATGATCTACCCAAAGATAAATTGATTAAAAATTACAATACAAATACAATTACCGTTTCGGGCATTGCAACAGGTTACGAGTATTTAAAGTATAAATTTTACGACCAGCATTTCAATATTAATTTGGCTAAAATTGAAAAAAAGGACAGTAATCTTTATTATTATAATTTTGCTCCTGAAAAAGATAGGTTAACGGGAAGTTTGATTAACAGCGTTTTAAAATCTTTTAAACCCGATACCCTTTTTGTTGTTCTTGACACTAATTATGAGAAAAAAGTGCCGGTACGCTCTCAAATTGAATTGAGCTTTGCGCCCGGTTATGGCAGCCTAAAAGGGCTTCAGGTCAAGCCAGATTCTGTATTGGTGCGTGGCCCAAAAAGCAGTATAGATACGCTAGCGGCCGTTTATACCCAAAAGGAACGTTTTAAGGCTATAAAATCACACCTTAAAGATAGCGTGCCCCTCACTACTTTAAAACGCATAAACCAATTAGAAATTGAGCCCAAAGAAGTGCTTTATAGTCTTCACGTAGATAAATTTACAGAAGGTACGCTTACGGTGCCGCTACAGCTCATCAACGTCCCTGCACAGGTAACCGCAAAGATTTTTCCCAAACGGGTCAAGCTTATTTTTAATGTAAATTTTAAAAATTACGATCGGCTAAGGCCTTCAGATTTTAAGGTGGTCTGTGATTTTAATAAAATGGATAGTACGAGTACTACACTGAGCCCCGAAATTGTGCAGTTTCCGAGTTATGTACGGGATTTACGACTAAGTGAAAAAACAGTGCAATACTTGCTGGTTAAGTGATGGTAGTAGGCCTCACCGGTGGTATAGGTAGTGGAAAAAGTACGGTAGCGGGCTTTTTTAAAAATTTGGGCGTTCCTGTGTATATCGCAGATGAAGAAGCTAAAAAGTTGATGCATACTTCACCACTGGTCACGAAAATCACAGCTCTCTTTGGTTCAAAAGCTTACAGCAACGGGGAATTAAACCGCGCTTTTATAGCTGATCTTGTTTTTAATGACAACGTGCTTTTGCAAAATCTTAATGGGATTGTCCATCCTGCTGTTGCTACCCATTTTAAGCAGTGGAGCAGAAAACAGAATGCTCCCTACGTCATTAAAGAAGCCGCTATTCTCTTTGAAAATGACGGATACAAGCAATGCGACCTCAATATTCTCATTACTGCACCGGCCGCTGAACGTTTACAACGGGTGATTCATAGAGATCATGCCACAGAACAGGAAGTACGGGCAAGAATGGCACAACAGTGGGAAGATGGCAAAAAGATTCCCTTGGCTGATTTTGTAATTGAGAATACTAATCTAAAAAAATGCGAAAAAGAGGTTAGGAAAATTCATGTTAAAATCTCGCGAGGCCTTGTAAATAGTTAGGTTCTCAATGTTAACATTTGGTTAAACAGAAAGCCGCCTAAATGTTAAAATCATAAATTTGAGCTATGAATAGAAAGTTGTTCGTGCTTCTTGTTGTGCTTATGAGTTTATCCTTAATAGGCATAATATTTGTTCAAGGCTACTGGATCTCGAATAGTATTGAAACAAAAAGGGGGCAGTTTGCTTTTAATGCCAAACAAGTCTTAAGTGCCGTAGCCGATCAATTGCAAAAGGTTGAAATTGATAACCTATCAGCAAATATTCTTTCTCTTCGTGATAAAAAGGGAATCCCAGATAATGAAAACCTCTATGATCTGCTCTATGCTAAAGATGATACCATTACCGACGATATATATATCCTGCAGAATGGCATTATAGAACAGGATCGTAAGCTTAGTATACCTGTACTGGATTTTGAAATTGACAGTATAAAATTTAAGCGTTATCTAGAACGTCAAGCTGCTAAAATTATTGATTATGATGGCGATTCATCGATTAACAAGCAAGCACGCTTGTCGCGCATTGTGAACATGAATGATCTGGAGCGCTATACGCTAGAGCAGATTGTGGCAGAGGTGAGTAGAAAAGTGCCCATTCACAAAAGGGTAAGTGAGGAAGCGTTGAGCCGGTTGCTTACCATTGAGTTGGCAGAGCGTGAGCTTAAAACCAGTTACGAGTTTGCCATTTACAATAACGATCTTATGACTGCCGTGCATTCAGACGGTTTTGATAAGGGAATAAAAGAAACTACCTTTAGTGTACCCCTTTTCATTGATATTGATGGGGATAACGATTATCAACTTTTAGCAAATTTCCCCGGAGAAAAGCGTTTTGTGATCTCTTCGGTAATGGGTATGGCTGCCTTGAGTATGCTCTTTACCCTTATAATCGTTATTGCTTACGCCAGTGCCCTGCAACAACTGGTCAAACAACGTCAGATTTCAGAGATCAAAACAGATTTTATAAATAATATGACGCACGAGTTCAAAACCCCCATAGCGACCATAAATCTGGCACTTGATGCAATACGAAATCCTAAAATAGCAAATGATCCTGATTCGATCAAACGCTATATGGGAATGATCAGAGAAGAAAACAAGCGCATGCACGCCCAAGTTGAAAATGTGCTGCGAATTTCAAAACTTGAGAAAAATCAATTAGATATCACTAAAGAGCGCCTTAAGCTGCATGATTTGATAGAAGATGCAGTAACTCACATTGAACTTATAGTGGAAGATAGGGGCGGATATGTAAAAACGCACCTGGGGGCATTAAAATCATCAATTCTGGCCAATGAATCGCATTTTACCAATGTGATCGTAAACATTCTGGACAATGCGGTAAAATATACAAACGGCACACCAGAAATAGATATCTATACCGAAAACGTAAAAAATTACGTAGTGATGAAGATTAAGGACAAGGGTGACGGCATGTCTAAAAACATTCAAAAAAGAATATTTGATAAATTTTACCGGGAACATACCGGTGATATACATAACGTAAAGGGCCACGGCTTAGGCCTTGCTTATGCAAAACGTATTGTGGAAGATCACACCGGTGAAATCTACGTGCAAAGCGAAAAAGGAAAAGGAAGTACATTTATAATTAAATTACCATTAATATCATAAACTCATGGAAACGGAAAACAAAAAAATCTTACTTGTAGAGGACGATCCAAATTTTGGAACGGTACTCAAAGATTATCTTTCAATGAATGACTACGATGTGACCCACGCCAAAAATGGCATGGAAGGCTTTGAAAAGTTCAAAAAAGATGACTTTGATCTATGTATTCTAGATGTAATGATGCCCTATAAAGATGGTTTTACATTAGCTAAGGAAATCAGGGAAAAAAATGAAGAAGTGCCCATTATCTTCTTAACGGCCAAGGCAATGAAAGAAGATGTGTTAAAAGGCTATAAAGTAGGTGCAGATGATTATTTGAACAAACCTTTTGACAGTGAGGTACTCTTGATGAAAATCAAGGCGATTATCATGCGTAAGGCAACAGATTCTGTAGCAGACAGCAAACAATTTGAATTCAATATTGGTAATTTTTTCCTGAATTCAAAATTGCGTTTCCTCACTTTTAAGGATAACGAGCCCAATAAACTTTCACCTAAAGAAAATGAATTGTTGCGCCTCCTTGCTCTGCATGAGAATGACCTTATGCCCAGGGAATTGGCTTTAACCAAAATTTGGAGGGATGATAACTATTTTACCTCAAGGAGTATGGA